>NZ_CALFLA010000009.1 GCF_937880195.1 uncultured Blautia sp. | reverse complement strand
CCTTTTACAAGGTTCAGACGGATCATAGTTGCAGGCATCTGATCCTTTGTCTCAAATCTGGAGGAGAATCCGCCTCCACGGAAGTAGCCGTTATCTGCTGCGTTCCATGTAGTAGCGTCCATGATCGCTTTCTGGTCTTCTTCAGTAACATTCCACCATTCTTTCATAACAGCGTTGCCGTTTTCGTCTTTAGCGCCGCCGTTAGCATCCAGACAGCAAGCACCGGAGTTGATCAGATGGATGATACCGCCGTTTTCCTGTGCAACGCCTTCAAGATCATATCCTGTCACTCTCTTAACTGCATCCGGGCTCCAGTATGTACGAACATCTGCAAACATCTGAGCGCGATTTGTAAGGAGCTTCATAAACAGCATTCCAAGACCGTTAAGAACATCGTTCTCTGTTGCAAGAACGTACGGCTCTCTTGCTCCATTCCAGTCAAAGGAAGTATTGAGAACTGCCTCTGCAAAGTCGCCGTTTGGATAGAAGTCTGTCCACTGTCTCTGTCCCTGGAAGCCTGCAGCGATGGCATTGTGGCCGATTGCTTCCTCAGAGAATTTAGGATCAAGATTGTCGCATCCGTTCATCAGCTCTTTGATGATCACAGCCATCTTAACTACAAATTCAAACTGCTCTTCTTTCTTTTCTTCAGTCATCTGAAGTTCTTCCGGATTCTTGTCAAAGCCGATAGCACATGTCTTCTTAGCCCATGCAAGAGCTTTTTCAAACTCTTCATGATCATAGATGCCCTCTGTCATACGACGGATAATCTCTACCTCGTCAACAGACTCTACGCGCATTCCAAGATAGGACTCGATGAAATCGGAATCTACGATAGATCCGCCGATACCCATACAGATAGAACCGATCTGCAGCCAGGATTTGCCTCTCATAGAAGCTGCTGCAACTGCTGCGCGTCCAAATCTTAAGATTTTTTCTTTTACGTCTTCTGGAATTGTTGTATCGTCAGCATCCTGAACCTCATGTCCGTAGATACCAAATGCCGGAAGGCCTTTCTGTGCATGAGTTGCCAGAACAGATGCAAGATAAACTGCGCCAGGTCTTTCTGTAGCGTTAAAGCCCCATACAGCCTTGATTGTCTGAGGATCCATATCCATAGTCTCAGAACCATAGCACCAGCATGGTGTAACTGTCAGTGTGATGTCTACGCCTTCTCTTCTGAATTTATCTGCACATGCAGCAGTCTCGCCTACACGTCCGATTGTTGAATCTGCGATAACAACCTTTACAGGCTCTCCGTTGGAATATCTTAAGTTCTCTTCCAGTAATTTTGCTGCGGATTTAGCCATGTTCATGGTCTGTTCTTCAAGAGATCCTCTTACGTCAAGGGCTCCTCTGCGGCCGTCGATTGTAGGTCTGATACCGATTACTGGGTAGCTTCCGATTAATCTGCTCTTTGCCATAATGTTTATTACCTCCATTTTTATAATACTGGTTCTTTTCGCAAAGGTATTACATCCTTTGCGCTTATAAAACTATTATACATTTGCATTGCCCTAATTACTTGTGATATAATGGCAAAAAATAGTACAATATTCACTTTTTCAGTTTTATCTATTAAAAAAATATAAATTACTAAAAGGAGGGGATCTTTTTTGCATGATCTTGACCGAAATGAAAATCGTCTGCGTGGGACTTATGAGTTTCCTTTTGAGTTTCATCACATTGATCCCGCCCATCCACGGTATGTCATGTCCTACCACTGGCATGTTGAGTATGAACTCATGCGTATCCTTAAGGGCACTCTTACCGTCACTTTAGACGAAAAAAGTTTTACTGCCACAGCCGGAGATATCATTTTTGTGCATAGCGGAATCCTTCACAGCGGTTTTCCCGTTGATTGTATCTATCAGTGCCTTGTATTTGACGGAAACGCATTTTTAAAACATAACTCTGTATGCGCCGGATATATGCAAAAAGTAATTCACCAGGATATTCTGATCTATCACCATTTCACAAAAGAAAATCAAGAGATCACTGAAATCGCAAACAATATTTTTGATTCCATATGGCAAAAACCAGAGGGTTATGAGCTAACTGTTCTTGGACAATTTTACCACTTTTTCGGTGTCGTTTTTGGTAAACATTACTACCTGGAAGGAGTGCGTAAAACACGTAAAGATTATAAGAGGATCATGCAGTTAAAACAGGTGTTGGAATTTATCGAGCATAATTACGCCTCTCCTCTGACTTTACAGCAGCTTTCTGCTTCTGTTTCCATGTCTCCTAAATATTTCTGCCGTTTCTTTTCCGAAATGACCCATCAGACGCCTATGGACTATCTTAACCACCAGCGGATCGAACAGGCCTGTTATGAACTGGCTACCACCGACGACTCCATTACAGAGATCGCCTACCGGAACGGATTTAATGACCTCAGCTATTTTATCCGCACCTTTAAAAAATATAAAGGGATAACTCCCGGAAAATACAAAGGCGCATAACCTGCAAACAGCCCCGGCCTTTTGCCGGGGCTGTCCTACAGGAACATTTCAATCTGAAACTCTTCTTTTAAAATCTTTAACAATTCTTCTCGTAACGAAAGCTCTGATACGCGCTTTCCTTCTTTTCCTCTTATAGTAAAGCATGAGCCGTCTATGGACACAGGACCATAGGGCGTCATTTTCTGCACGATCAGCTTGTCATAAAACATCGAGCCCTGACGGCACATTGCCTCATTAGCCGGAGCAAAATCCACTGGCGCGCTTGGAATCTCAGATACCATAAAAATTTTTACTGGTTCCTCCTGTCCGCTCTTTTTGGACTGATACCAGAAATTCAACCATCCAACACATTCCCGCTCAAAGAAAAAATCTCCAAACTCTGTCTCCGTCATCTTTCCCGGTTCCATAACAGCCCCGCGAATACAGGCGATCCCCCCATACCCTACGTCGCAGAAATATTTTCTGTCTTCCAGGCAGACCACACTGGCCCTGTGGGTAGGCATCCGAAGCCCCGGGCGCATAAGCACCCGGCAGGCTATCGGATAAGCCGTATATCCCAGCCCTCTTAACAGTCCCAGAAAAAGAGCGTTTAATTCAAAACAGTAGCCTCCTCTGTTTCCCAGAACAATTTTTTGATATACGGTTTCCAGATCTGTAGAAATCACCTTATGATTCCTAATAAGATCAAGGTTCTCAAATGGTATTTTATAAAGGTGAGTCTGGATCAATTTATCCAAAAACCCGGAAGATAACTGATCCGGCAGGGATAGCCCCAGCCTTTTCAGATAAGTCGCGCACTGCTCTTTATTCAGCCGCTCAAACGATTCCTCCAGCATATTTTCCTTCCTATTCCGTTTTTATACAGCCAGCCTTTTTTTATCTGTTGTTATACTTTTCAATTTCATCATCAATCACAGGGTCTACATGAGGGAAGAGGCATCCCGGCGCTCCATAAGTGATAGACGGAATGAAATGTCCTCCTGGAGCATACTGCTCGCATGCTCTTCTTACCTCTGCCCGGATTTCTTCTTCTGTAGAATCTGCACGGTCTACAATAGAAGCGTCAATACCGCCCATCAGCGTCATTCTTCCTGCAAGCTGTTTCTGAAGCTTCGGAATATCGTTCTGTGGAAGAACGCCCTGCCATACGTCGATTCCAAGCTCTACCATATCTTCTACGATGGGCTCCATAAAGGAGTCTGCATGATGCATTATGATCACGCCTTTTTCTTTCAGATAGCCATATGTTTTTGCATACTGCGGTTTAATAAATTCTCTCCAGGTGTCAGGACTTACAAAAAGCTGGTTTTTGGATCCCCAGTCATCATGACTGAGCATAACGTCAGGCTCCAGATTATCTACGATCAGCTTCATATACTGATAACGATATTCTCCAATGGCATTGCAAAGATCCATCATATCCTCTGGCTCCAGAAGGAAGTTCATCAACATATCCTCAAATCCCATAAGGAAATGAAGACGCTCAAACACTCCGGTAGGCATAAATGCCATGAACAGCTTTCCGCTTTCTTTGATCTCCCTGGCTTTTTCTTTAAAAGGAGCCCAAAGCGCCGGATCAGAACAGTTTTCCAGAAGCTCCGGCATTTTAAGCTGCTCTTTCCACTCGCAGATATCGCTGATGACTTTATTGGATTCTGTTACATGGGGCATTGCCGCAATCTGGTCTGCCGGCCAGAGGATCTCTGTTCCAAAACGGTCTTTCATAGGTTCCATTCCCCGCTGACGAGCTCCTCTGATATATGTAGAAGCCGGGTTGGGAGGATAAAAAGCAAGTCCTTCATACTGTTTCAGAAGTTTCTCCGGCTTTCCGTCCTGTTTGATCGTTTCTAAAAAAAGTTCTTTTGCTGTCATGATTTTTCTCCTTTCTTTTTACTGTTCTGCGATCCCTCCGTAAGAAAAACAGAAAGCCGCAGATACAGATTCTGTACAGGCCCTGCCATATGTCCGGCGTCAAGACCTGTGATCTCTTTTATTTTTCGAAGCCTGTAAAACAGTGTGCTGCGCCCTACATAAAGAGCGGCTGACGTTGCCACTGTGTTTCTTTCATTCAGAATATAAGTAACAAGCGTCTGATAAAGCTCTGTTCCATTGGCCGCGTCATATTCCTTAAGTTTTGTCAGCTCATAGCTGCACAATTCCTCTGGTCTGAACTCACTGCAGCAGAGATCACGAATATAATCCATAACGATCTCCCCAAATGTATAAGACCATCTCATATCATTCTTCTTCCTGCAGTATTTCAGCGCAGTAGAAGCCTGACGATAATGGCTGCACAGTTCTTTTAGATCATGAAAACGGTTGCTGATCCCTGCCTTATACAATCCATCTCTCAAAATTCCTGCAAGATCTGAAGTGTAATGATCGTTCATGTTCAGATCAATAATAATACATACCCTGTGATCCATAGAAACAGCTTTGCTGCCTGCGACACAGGACTCCACATAATTACAAAGACTTACTGCCGAAGATCCTGGATTTCCCTCCTGTTCTTCCACATCCAGACGGGCGCATACAAAAGAATCTGTTTTTTTCCAACCGCACTGCACAATACGGCTGGAAATTTCTGAATCTGAAAATTCTTTTCCCTGAAGCATCCCCACCAGCATAACATCCAGGGCTCTTTTGTAGGTATTTTCCATACGTCCCCGTTTTGCAAGGGTCAGCCGGATCAGCTCTGCCAGATACTCCGCCGACACAAACTGTCCTTGCTTCAGTACAGAATCTATTTCACAGATTACAAGTCTTCCTTCATACCCTCCATAGGAATCCCAGATATTCACATAGAGATCTCTGTGTCCTCGAAGCTCCTCAGAAAAAATATCCGCGCCTGTTTTTGCAAGAGTGTCCAGATATTCTCTGTCCGTTTTCAGCTCGTTCAGAACCTCCAGAGGCATAAGCAGAAGCCCTGTGTTTTCATCCTTTTCCCAGTCGATCATTCCCTCTCTCCATATGGGACAGGCAATAACATTCAAACGGGAATCATGGACAAACAGTGGATTTCCAAAATAAGAGCTACTTTCTCTGCATAATTCCTCTACGCTTCCGTCCTGGATCATGATATTTTTCAGTCTGTCCGCCCATGAAAAATGAAATCTAAAAATTTCCTGACAGAGATTCATAAGCCCCATAAGGTCTTCATTTTCAGGAAGACAAATGATGTTGTTGCTTCCATTAGCCCAGGCTTTTGGAAAATTTCCGGTAAGGATCAGTGAACAGGCTTCTTTTGGGAGAGCTTCTCCTTCCAGGGATTCTCCCCTGGCAATATAAGCGCAGTATGGCCTGATTGCTTTTCCTTTTTGAAAAAAACATACGCCTTCCAGAATGGCTTCTCCTGCGCCAGGATACCACTCCATCTGCGGAAAATGTCCTTTCATTTCATCAGCCACCATTTGCAGATTTAAAAGAAACCTGATATCATCATTCATCTGATCTGTCCGTCCTTATTCTGTAATTTTATGAACGGGAAGCTATCTCAGCCGCATACTGGTCTACTTTTGCTTTTGTAAGCTTAAATCCAAATACCAGAGCCGCAACCGCAATAATCAGGGCGATTGCCGGAATTACCATAAAACCGATGCTGATGGCGTTTTTCAGCTCTTCTGACGCTGCTGCCGGATCAATATCAGGGCTGAAATTACCCATAGCAAGACAAGCGGTAATGATGATTCCTCTTGTCATAA
Organism: uncultured Blautia sp.; assembly: GCF_937880195.1. Taxonomy (GTDB): domain Bacteria; phylum Bacillota; class Clostridia; order Lachnospirales; family Lachnospiraceae; genus Blautia_A. Next base: position 66,737 of record NZ_CALFLA010000009.1, on the reverse strand, counting down.
TAGATACTTTCAGAGGTACGTTCTGCAGTCCGCTGATCCATCCGGCTGCATTTTTCCCTGTCTTCCATTCACTGTATACAATAGTATCACCATAAAGAGCCGGTGTACAGGCATAAGTAATACCATAGCCAAACATAGCGATACTCATAAGCACGATTACCACAGTAACGCGGTTGTACATAAAGTAAGATACAAGAAGAAGAACTGCCTGGATCGCCATAACGCCGATAGTAGTGGTTCTTGTAGTAAATTTGTTGCTCAGAGTCTTACTTAAATAAGCGCCTACTACGCAGAAAATATTAGTGATCAGAATATAGGTGGTCAGCATTTTGCTGTCCCCTGCAATATAAGTAAAGTAATATGCAGCAACACCCATCAGAACAAAGTTAAACATAAACTTTGCCAGATCCGCGATCAGAAGCGCGATCAGCGGAGGATTCTGAAGAAGGGCGCGGATCAGATCCATGCCGCCTGTTTTATCTTTTGCGTTTTTCTTTTCTGTTCCTTTTTCCGGCTGAACAACCTCATATCCGTCAAACATTTTAAAATGTGCATAATAGAGAACTGCCATTACACATCCAAGGGCAAAGGCTGCGCCTCCATACTGATTGACTTCTCCGATGATTCCTGCCATAACAGCAGCCAGTCCAGGTCCTACATAAGAAAAGATTACTTTTGAAAAGTTTGACCATGCTGCTCTTGTAGCTGAAAGCTGCGACCTTTCCTCAGGCGTCTTTCCTGCTACTGAGATCATAGACACATTAGCTACATAAGCGAAGTTCCATGCTACATGACTGGCAATAGCTGCAATGATAATGATCACTGCCGACAGCATTCCGTCTCCGATCTTTACAAACTGGAACGCATAGAGAAATGGAACCAGCCAGGGAATCGCTATCAGCCAGGAGCGATAACGTCCCCACTTCATTGGCTTGATACTGTTCAGGATCGCTCCGTAGATCCATGAAAGCAGTGCGTCTACTGTACTTGCTGTAGTTGTGATAAAAGTAACCATGGGAAGGCTGAATTTTGCCAGATTCGTAAGGAAAATACTGAAATAATAACTTTCAATACTGGACATCAGGTTAAATCCCATATCGCCTACTCCATAAAACTTTTTAAGCCCGCCGCTTAAACCTTTCTTTTCCTGTTTTTTCGTTTCCATAAAAACCCCCTTTTATGCTTCCGGCATTTTCCCAGAACGTTTTTTATACCTTCCTTTCATATTTTTTAGAGAAATGGACGAACCGTTCAAGAAATTTTACTTTTAATTTCTTTTTCTCTTTAGCATTTTGTCTTTCTGGGTTTTTGCCTTTATTTTAGCAATATGCTCATTGTAGGGTATTTTATCCGCTACTATATTGTGCATAACTGCCATACATTTTCTATTTGTAATGTATCACACAACAAAGTAAAATACAATTCCTAAATCATTTCCTGCATCAAAATCGACAGAACCGTCTAATCAGCGCAAAAAGTAATTATGTAATTGAACAGAGTGTTCACATAACAAAGAGGAGTTCCTATAAAAAAGCCGACGGATTTTACTCCGTCAGCTTTTTTATCTCAGATACTCTGCCAGCTCATATACTCTTTCTCTTGTAATACTTGCTCCTCGCCCAAATTCCACAGACGCACTCATAGAGCTGCCTCCTATTTCCGCTACCGCAGCAGCTACCGACGCCTCTTTATCCGCAATCCAGGCAAGCTGTTCTTCTGTAAGAGCTGCAAAAGTGTCCTCAGGAAGTATTTCCTTTATTCTTGCCCACATAGAATTCAGCTCATTATCCCAAAGAGTATAAAGTTCTTCGGCGCTCATATTGATCGTTGCCTGATCTGCATCCCCGTCTGCCTTTTTTTCTATTTCTGCTGCCTGAGCCTCGATCGCCTCCAGCTCTGCATCTATGCCAGTTGTTTCAGGCTCTGTTGTTTCTGTATTTTCTTCTCTGAAGCTGGAAAATCCTTCCTCCTGCGCTTCATTATATAATCCAACAAAGGGAAGTGCTGCATCCTGTATCTCGGTCATATCATAATAACCAACCCAGCTTCTATAGCCTTCCGGCAGCTCTGCAACAGGCGCCCCTTCCAGATAGAACAAAAATCTTTCTGAATTTTCTAATCCATAAGGCTCACTGTATAAGCGCTGCATACCGTCAACAATTTCTGAAGTTCCTGGTTCCTGCTCATAAGTAATCGATTCAATCTTTGCTGAATAAGTAAAGTCATCTTCTTTTTTTGGTTCTGTAAATTTTCCCGAAAATTCGCATATATAAACAGACCCATTAGGATATCCTTCGCCAATATCTCCCATATTTGCGTCATGATAATTTCCTTCAAAGGAACCGTCTTCCTGAATGGTCAGGATTGTTCCCCAGGCGCCTACGCCGCTGCTGAACGCAAATGTCAGACCTTTTAAGTCCTTGTAGGAAAATTCCCCCTCTGCCTCAGCCGAAACATTTTCTACTGCCTGAGCCTCCCGTTCCAGCGTTTCTACATCCACATGTTCCTCTGCCATTACAGGTATTGCCCCGCCTGGAACAAGCATTCCTACAGCACATAAAACTGCAATCGCTTTTCTTTTCATTTTTTTCTCCTTTCCTAAAAAACAAAGATCAGGAATCAAATATTCACCTGATCTTTGTCTCAATGTTCTTTCATTCACATCATTTACAACAACGCTTAAGCTCTTTATTATAACACTTCATTCAGTACAGATAACCCGTACTCTGCCAGACTGTGGTCTTCCTCGCCTGTTCCGCCGCTGATTCCAAGTCCGCCGATAATGGTGTCCCCTACTTTCAGCGGTACGCCTCCTGCAAAAATAACGATCTTACCATTGTCCATTTTATCCACTCCATAAAAAGTCTCTCCCGGCTGTGCCAGAACGCTTAACTCTTTTGTGGACATTTTTACTGCCACTGCAGTATAGGCTTTTTTGGTAGCCACGTCAAAGCTCACAAGAAACGCGCCGTCCATTACGTGAACCGCAACAGGGTTGCCGTCCGGTCCGCAAACAGCTATTACTGCTTTTTTTCCTCTGCGTTTTGCTTCTTCTTCAATCTTTTCGATAAGGCGCTTAGCGCCATCCAGTGTAATTCTTCCCTGGACGCCCATACGTTTTAACACTTCCTGGATCACAGCCTCGCTTGTCTGAGGATTCTGATTTACTTCCATGGTTTTCTCCTCTTTTCCACCGCCTGCTTCACTGTCCGCTGTCTTATCCGCGCTTCCTTCATACTTTGCATCTGTGTATCTGGCAAGCACATAAAGATAATCTGCCAAACGGTTCATATAAATTTTTGCCCCGTTATCTGCTCCAAATTTTACACTTACCTGAGCCAGAGCTCTTTCTGCTCTTCTGGCTACTGTACGTGCAATATCCGTTTCTGCGGAAAGTCTGCACTGTCCTGGAAGAATAAACTCCTTCGGCCTCTGAAAAAGCCCTTCCATACGGTCGATCTCTTCCTCCAGAATCTCTGCCGCATCCTCTGGAATCTTATAATCTCTATTATATGGATCTGCCACTCCGGCCATAAGCGTAATCAGTCTGCGCTGGATCTTTTCCAGGATGCGTATATCGTCCTTATCTTCCAGCATAGTTTTTACAAGGCCAAGATGACTGGTAAGCTCATCAATAGTTCCTACAAGCTGAATACGGTCATCTGATTTTGATACATTTTTTGTGCGGACCAGACTTGTTGTTCCCCTGTCTCCGCCTTTTGTATAAATGCTCATACCGACATCTCCCTGCCTTCTCCATAAATCTCCTTAAAGGGCATTTTTTTTACTGCCCTGGCGCTGTTGGATCCTAAATTCCTGCACTGCCAGAAATGGGGATCAATTAATTCAAATACATTTTTTCCCAAAGGAAGTCCTGCCATCTGCATGGCGATCCTTCTGCCCTCCATACCAATTCCAGAACCAAGCATGGATTCCTTAGCTGCTTCAAATGCCAGATCATCCAGTTCTCCTTGTCTGGAATGTACTTCATAAAGAACGCCTTCCTCTTCGATTCCCGCACAGATCTCCCGAAGAAGATCTTCATCCGGCAATCTGGTATATATGATAACTGTTGGTCTGTTTACAACCATACATTTACCTCTCGCTTAAATATGACATTAACAAACCTGTGGCAACTGCATTTCTCGGTCCTTCTGTACCGCGGATATTTCCCCGTCCACAGACGATACGGTATTCCGCAAGAGCTTCTGTCAGCATTTCCGGAATCTCAAAATCTTCTGCTGAACCGCCTACAAGCACCACGTTTGGTATTTTTCGTAAATTATGTTCTGGAGCCACTGCTTCAAGAGCACGAATGGCGTTTCGCACAAATACTTTGCGCTTCGCCTCTCTTCTGACCTCCAGTATCTTTTCCATGGGGATATCTTCTTCCACCTTCAGCATCTCTCCCGGCGCCAGAAGAACCACATGTCCATAATATCTGGGATCAATGGATTCCTCAAAAAACTGCATGGAACCATTTTCCAGTCTCATATGAAAAAGGCTTTCTACCTTTCCCATAGGGTATTTCTTGATCTGTTCTGCCGTAGTGCGGCTTCCCAGTCCAAGCTCTGTCTGGATCAGCATGGTAACAAGCTCTCCTGCTCCGGCCTGGTGAATGGTGCGGACGTTTCCGTCTGCTTCCAGCACTGCCGCATCTGTAGAACCGCCTCCCATATCAAGAATAGCAAGGGGAAGTCTTGTTCCCGGTGTGGTAAGAGCGCCAAGAGAAGCCATAACCGCTTCTACGCCTGCAACCACTGCCTTGATATGAAGTTCCTGTTCCAGCCGCTGCGCTATCTTCTGCATGGGAAGGTGCTTTGTTTTTACCATTGCGGCAATTCCTACTGCCTTTTCCATACAGGTTTCTCCTGCAAGGGATCCTGAAATTTCAACAGGAGCCATAGTATCTACAGCAAGAATATCTGTGATCCTAGCTTCCTGATCTCCCTCTGCAGCAACGTCTGTCATGCTTTTTTTGATACGGTTCAGCATATTTCCAACATTGGTATCTGTCTGACCGTCAATATCCTGGATTTCTCCTGCATTTCGGAGCGTATCCATAATTGTGTCCGCTCCTGTATCAATATTTACACTTGTTTCTCTTTCTCCATGAAAATGGATCTCGCCTGCAGGAAGCACGTTTTCACGGATGTTTCCATTGGGTGTACGGATTACCACTGCGCTTCTCTTACCGATCAGACTTTTGGCAATAGGCGTTACCGCCTTTGTCTCCTCCGCATCCAATCCCAATAATGTAGCGATTCCATAGGGATTACTCAGCATACGTATTCCCGTTCCCGGAAGCGCAACCTCTATTGCCGCCAGCTTATCCTCAGGAATCCGGCTGATATGGCGTACTTCATCAATAATGGGAATCTTTTTGTTCAGACGGTTTTCTACAAGAACAGCCTCGTCTGCCTGAAGGATCAGCCCCCGGATATCAAGCTCTGGAATGTGCTGGTTCATTCTTGCGGCAACTTCCTCATAGGAAAACTTATTGGCAGCCACCACAATATATGGCACTCCCGGTTTTCCCTTCCATATATTTTCCAAATGGAGAAGATAGCCCGCCGCTTCTCCCGCTCCTGCCGGAGTGGAAGGATTGTGGCCGATCATGGAAGATTCCGTGATGATGGTTTCCGTGATGGTTTCCATTGCCGTATCACCGATTACCGGAGCCGCCTCATTCAGGCGCACAAGATCAAGGGCTTCCATAGGCTGCCGGATCTGATCCATTGCCTCCTCAAGAGCCGCCTTGATTCCGTGAACATTGGGAATGGTTCCCTTGGTCCCGGTGGTAATACGGGAAGCGGAGGAGAGGAAACGGAAGCTTCCGTCCTCTCCCACACTGCCGATACATACTTCAGTTGTGGAATTTCCTATGTCTACGCCAGCAATCAGTTTCAAAGAAGAATTCCCCTTTTTTCATAAATTTCCGCTGCTTCCAAAACCAGCTTCGCACAATGCGGAGCATTGTATTTTTCCAGAAGTTCCTGCGCCATAAGCACAAGCTCCTTCTTAGAGGAACGGTTTGGTCTCAGCTTATTGTACATGTTCAATATTACCTCGTCGGGTACGTTTGCAAGCTCGGACGCTCTCTGAAAGTTTGCTTCCATCTGAGGATTATCCGCTTCTGCCGCAACCTGGCCCTGACGTTTCAGCATTTCCGGGGATATTTTGATATCCTCCGCCTGTACGTTGCCTCTTTTTACCTCGTCCAACGTAATATCTGAAAGTTTTTTACCAGTTTTGGAGGTAATGGTATCTGCTTCATTCTGCCCTAAAGGATAGCTGCTCATCTTACTTCCTCCCATTCGATCATGCCTTTTTCCGGGTCAAGCTGCTCTGTTTCCACAATGTGCATCAAAGCTGCCTTTACCTGGTATTTTGCACGCACCATAGGATCGTTGGTACACTCAATGGGAGTTACCTTCTCACCCTTTACATATCTGGCTGCATTGCGTCCGATCTTCCTGTAAGTATCCAGGTCCATGAGAGGCGCCTGAGGGAAAAGTTCCAGATTGGAAAGAGGATACAGATCCTTCTGATGGATCACAGTAGTACCCTTGGACTGGATTCCGATTCCAATTCCTGACCCGGAAAGCTTTGCAGCCTGGAGAGCCATAAAGCATACGTCCGAAGTGTCCAGAACCTTTACCACACGGGAAGTCATTCCTTCCTCCTCAATACCTGCTTTCACATTACGAAGAACTTCATCCAGAGGAATCCCGCCCATGGTCTTATTGATCTCTGTCTGGAATGCTGCGCCCACACCGATCACAACCTCCCTTGGGTCTGTTCCCTGTGCTGCCCGTGTTGCTCCTTCATAGGAGTGTTTCGGACGCATTCTTGTTCTTCCTGCAAGTTCCTGAAGACCTGAAGACGGCTGGGTCTGTGTCTGGGGCTGCGCACCATTTTTATTATGCAACTGCTCCACCACTGCCTGTGTAATGGCCCGTATCAGTTGTTCATTTACTTCCATGGCGCACCTCCTAAAATTCGTTTACATTGATTCTGTGAGGAATGGCTTTGATTTCCTCCCAGCGTTTGCCGGAAACACGGTATCCTGTTCCCGGTCCCATATAGTCATTAGGTGTGTTGATACCGGACATTACCTGGAAATGCTCGTCCAGAATTGCAGCCGTGTGCATATAATCTCCGATCACCCTCTGTTTCAGCATGTTCAGGATATTTTCTGCAAGCTCCGTATAACCGCTCTCTGCAAGAGCTTTTACTACGTCAACCCCTGTAATACCCCTTTTCATCATATCGTCTGCAGACATAAGGTCAGCTGCTGCGTCGCGTTTCAGGGTATCCTTGCTTCCATGGGCATAAGTAACTGCCTCTACCTGCTCATCTGTGACCTCTGTAAGGCCAAGATATTTGAATACTGCCTGTACCGCCTTGCCGGCAGTGCGGCGCACACGGATCACATCTTCCTCTGTTACCGGACGAAGACCGCCGTCTACCTGCATGTCTCTCTGCATTACGTTATAATCGTCAAAATCCTCAGCATCAAAATTAGAACCAGCAAACATATTGTCATAATTTGGTTCTGCCGCATATCCGGAGAAGATAAAATCTGTTCCAGGCATAAACTGCAGCATGGTTCTTGCTGTTCTTCTCATATCTGAGTTGGAAAAGCTCTGATCATTAGAGGAAGCGCATTCCAGCCCAAGAAGAGCTGCCACAAGGTTTTCTCCAATGATCTCACGGATTCCCGCCGGAACGCCGGCAGCTACGCCTACGCAGCTTACGGAACCGTTCTGGATTCCCTGGCTTCCTGCTCCCTTTGTTACGTAAAGGCAGCGGCATTCCAGATAAAGCATGGATTTCATTTCGCTGCTTCCCATAAGAACTTCGCTTCCTGCTCCAGAAGTAAAGCGGACTTTTAATCCTCTGGAGGCATAGGCGGAATTAAGGAAAGCCTTGGAATACGGCGTATCATCGCCGTCAATAAATACCTTTTCTGTACCATATACAGAAAGTGTCTCCGCATAAGTAGTAAGACCTCTGATTCCAAGCTCCAGCTCTGTTGCCTCCTCAGCGGAACACTGAGTAAGAACTCCGGGACGGCCTACCTGAGAGCCGATCAGAAGAGCCATTGCGCTGAAAGGTGCGTAACGTGCAACTCCCATAGTTGTCTCTTCCTCGCTGAATCCTCTCAAAGCGCCTTCTGCCGCATCTGCAGCAATCTGCACCGGATCGTCCTTCAGGTTGGTAATATGAGCCTGGTTTCCCGGAACCTTACGGGCGCGCATCTTCTGCATACCCATCATCATTTCCACCACATTCAGGCAGTTGATCACCTCTGCCATTTTTGCAGGAGTGATTCCAGAAACAATCTCCAGGATCTCCTTACGTGAAACATGGATATCCACGATTTTCCTTGCAATTTCCAGTGAGGAAACAGCCATAGAAGCCTCTGCCCGGTCTGTGCGGATGGCATAATCTGCAATAAACTGATCCAGGAAGTCAAAATCTTCTCTCTTCTTCCCGTCCAGCTCTGTGATTACTCCATTTTCTATTTTTATGGAAGGCTCAGGATCATATGGGCTGTGCATTGCCACAAACCCCATCTCCGGCCATTCGTCAATAAAACCGTCTTTGTTGACTGCCCGGCGATCCAGCGCCTCGATTCTTTTCGATCTTTTCATAGTGTCTACCTTTTCAGAAAAGTCTTTCAGCTTCTATATCCCTTGATCAGAAAGACCATAATTTTGTATATATCTTGATAATGTCTTCCTTGGTCGGTACTCTTGGGTTCGTAGGAGTGCAGGCATCTGCAAGAGCTGCCTCCGCCATTTTATCTACTGCCGCAAAGTACGCATCCGGTGTAATCGTTCCAATTTCCTGAATAGTAAGAGGAATATTCATCTCTTTCAGCATGAACTGGATCCAGTTTACAAGGGAACGGACGCTCATAACTTTATTATAATTACTCAGTCCCAGAATGTGAGCGATATTTGCATATCTCTTCACTGCCGGAAGGTATTCCTTCTGGCTTCTGCTGTGTTTGTTGATATTTGAATTAAATTCCACAATGTGAGGCAGAAGCATTGCGTTTGCCCTTCCATGAGGAATATGGAACATTGCCCCCAGCTGATGGGCCATACTGTGGGTAATTCCAAGACCTGCCGTGTTAAAGGAAAGACCGGCAAGGCAGGAAGCCACATGCATCTTCTGACGGGCATGCATATCTGTTCCGTCCAGATATGCTCTTAAAAGAAATACTCCGCAGATCTCAATGGATTTTTCTGCAAGAGCAGAAGAAAATTCATTGTGATCCAGACTTACATAAGATTCCAGCGCATGGGTAAATACGTCCATGCCTGTATCTGCTGTAATTGACGGCGGAACACTTTTTACCAGTTCCGCATCAAGAATTGCCTCGTCTGCTGTCAGGCTGTCAGAAACCAAGGGATATTTTACTTTGGCTTCCGTATCGTTTACAACGGCAAAAGAAGTTACTTCTGATCCTGTGCCGCTGGTTGTGGGAATAGCGATCAGTCCAACGTCTGCATAGTGGTTGATCTTCAGCGCAAATTCACGGATAGCCTTAGAAGAATCAATGGCAGATCCGCCGCCTACGGCAACGATCACCTCCGGCTGAAAGCTCAGAAACTTCTTTACTCCATCTGCGATTTTATCTACCGGCGCGTCCGGTACTACATTGTGAAAAATGTCATACTCTTTGCCTCCCCTTCTGAGGGGATCTGTAATCATATCGATCATTTTACTCTGAACAACAAAAGGATCTGTGATGATCAGAACTCTCTGATAGGGAATTTCCTTCAGTCTTTCAAGTGAATTTTCTCCAAAATGAATGACTGTCTTCATCTCAAAGGTTTTCATGTCTGACGCTCCTTTTCTATGGTTATTCTGGATAACGGCATTCAATTCCCGCATCCGTGAAACAGGCAAGCCATCTCTCGGAAGGCCTTCTGTCTGTTACAACCACATCTATATCCCGCAGTTTTCCAGCTACGGAAAAAGCGGTCTGATCAAATTTTGTACTGTCAACAACCAGAATTTTGCGTCTTCCTGAGGAAACCATTACTTTTTTGGTAGTGCCAAAAGCCTCCTGGGACTCCATAATGCCTCTTTCCTGGTCAAGCGCCTTGCAGGAAAAGATTACCTTGTCCACATAATAAGACCGGATAGCCTCCTCTGTTCTGGATCCCAAAAAGGCCAGATAGCCCTCTTTCATTACTCCGCCTGTAGAAATAATATTCCAGCCGGATACGTCGGAAAGCTCGATCAAAATCTCCATGGAATTGGTAATCACCGTAAGGCGTTCCTTATCTTTTAATGCTTTTGCTACAAACACTGCCGTAGTGCTGGCATCAAGAAAGATATGGTCTCCATCCTGTACCATGGAGGCTGCAATCTCAGCCATTTTTTGTTTACCGCTTACATTCTGGTTTTTGCGAATATTAAAAGGCAGGTCAATGCTGACATTTTCATTGATCACCGCGCCTCCGTAGCTCTTGGTTGCAAGCCCTTCTCTTTCCAGCTTGTCAAGATCACGGCGGATCGTCTCCTCAGAAACATCATAAAGCTGGCTCAGCTCGCTGACCACCACTCTTTTTTCTGTCTGAAGCTTTTCGAGGATCATATTTCGTCTTTCTAATGCCAGCATCTTCCCGCCCCCTTTTTAAGAATTTTATCTTATAAAATGGAATCAATCATGCGTCTGTCCGGATGAGCGATCACAGAGGAATCCAGATACATGCCTTTTTTGGCAACGTGATCTTTTGCTTTCTGAATAGAAGCCTCCACTGCGGAAACCTCTCCTGTGATCAGCATAAAGGATTTTCCACACATACCTTTTGCGATGCGAAGCTCGATCACATCTACAATAGCAGTCTTTGCAGCCTGGTCAGCCGCCTCAATAATAGAAGCCGCGTCATATGTTTCCAAAATACCCAACGCGCTGACATCCTCTATCGCTGTGGTTCCGTACATTGCAGGGAAAAGAGATTCATGCGGATTACCCAGTACGAAACTGTCAATACATTTATCCTCATAAGTTGTTACCGCCGCGTCAACAGCCGCTTTTACCGCACTGAGATCACCAGTGATAATTGCAATATATTTGCCCGGACATACGGTCTGCGCCTCAACGATCTCTACGTCAGAGGTCTTTACCATGGCATCTGCTGCTGTGATGCCTGTGGCAGTCGTTTTAAATTCAATCATTCCGATTGCTTTGCTCATGTTCTGCACGTCCTTTCTACTTTGCTGCAATTATGATGTAGCGGTCTGTTACTTCGGTTACTTTGCCACAGATACTTGCATGAATACCAACGCTTAATCCGTCGGCAGGTTTCGCAATCATCTGTCCTCTTGTTACTTCATCGCCGGTTTTCACAATTGCCTGTGCCGGAGCGCCGATATGCTGGCTCAGAAGGATTTTTACCTTCGGAATAGATACCAGGTTCTCGTCAAGCGGCGCATCCTTATCATATTTCGTAAGTCCCAGGCGGGCCATCAGGCGTTCCTCCGGAACCTTACGATACTCTCTGGAAGATGGTACCGGTGCCGGCTGCACTCCCTGAGCCGGTCTGACTCCTGCTTTACGAAGTCCGTTTTTCATATCCAGAAGAAGAGTTCTGGGCGCCAGACTCTGCGGACATGCGTACATTTCACAAACGCCGCAGGAACAGCAGAAATGAGAATCCAGGTACGGATTCAGATCTCTGAAATCACCGTTTGCCGCCGTTCTCATAAAGCGGGCCGGATCAATAGGATGTCCCAGATTATTTCTTGGGCAGAGATCCGTACAGGTATTACACTGGCAGCAGATAGATGCTGCCCGTTTTAAATCTATGGAAGAAGTTCTTTGCTTCTTCATCACGATACAATGATCCTTAGGAAGAACCAGGATCGCGTTTGTTGTCTTTGTTACAGGATCAGAACCGCTGCCGATACGTCCCATCATCGGGCCTCCGACAAAATAAACGGCGTCCTTTGTGGTTACTTCGCCAGCCTGTGCTACAACTTCGTCCAGCGTACATCCGATGGGTACGCGGACAGTTACAGGCTTGCTTACTTCTGCTACTACAGACACATATTTATCTGTTACAGGCATCTGCTTTTCCAGGGCGCGGTATACGTTGTAGATCGTCTCAACGTTAAATACGATTACCCCTTGTTCAATAGGCAGCCCGCCGGGTCTTACCACCCGTCCGGTTGCTTCATAGATCAGAACAACTTCGTCTCCCATAGGATATACTTCATCAAGAAGATGGATCCTGATTCGCGGGAACTCCTCAATATGCTGCTGCAGCGCCTTGACAGTCTGCACATAAGATTTCTTGATACCAATAATGGCCTCTGCTGCCCCAACTGTCTCTGCGACAAGATTGAAGGTTTTCATGATCTCATATGCGTGTTTTTCCAGTAACTGTCTGTGAAGCTTCAGTAATGGTTCACACTCTGCACAGTTCATGAGAATTGTGTCCGCCTTATCCGTAAGCTTGGCATAAGTCGGGAAACCGGCTCCGCCGGCTCCAGCTACACCACTGTCCTGCATAATTTTTTGTAATTCTTTGATTTCCATGGCGTTACTCCAATCCCGCACCGTCATCAATGATTCCGACAATCGCCGCATCAATGGGTGCTGTTTCTTCGCCGCAGCCGATTCTTGCTGCGCTTCCTTGTGCCACCAATACATACTCTCCGATTCCTGCTCCGATAATATCGATCGCAACAATCTGACTGAGATCTGATTTCATATGATGCACCGGCTCTACAATCATAAATTTCTGTCCAATCAGCTTATCACTTTTCCGCGTGGAAACCACGCTTCCAACTACTTTTCCTACAATCATGTGAGCCTCCGCATGTGTATTTTTCTTTATCCTCCTTTGGGGATGCAATGGAACCGCTCTCAGGCGTATTCTCTATTGCATCCCCTGCTGTATGGAGGAGTGTTATTTAATAATAGTAACTGTATTGCCTGTGGCAATCTGTGCTGCATTCGCTTCGTCTGTGTCGATATGCATTTCCAGTGTAAAGCTGTCATCTACACGGATCTTTACATGATTAAAGATTGTTCCCCGCTCATTGTCCGCTTTTACAGAAACAATATCTCCATCCTTGACTCCGGCTGCAACAGCGTCCTTAGGAGACATGTGAATATGGCGCATAGCCACAATACATCCCTCTTTCAGATAAATAGCTCCCTTTGGTCCAACAATGGCAACAGGAGCGCTTCCCTTAACATCACCAGACTCACGAACCGGCACTTTCATGCCAAGTTTGATAGCATCTGTGGCAGATACCTCAACCTGAGACGCTTTACGAACCGGACCGAGAATTCTTACGTTTTCAATAGCTCGAAGCTTTAATCCAACAATTGTGACTGTTTCATTGGATGCAAACTGTCCACCCATCAGTTCTTTTTTCTTGGTGAGCTGATATCCCGGTCCAAATAAAGCCTCTACATGCTCCTGGGTCAGGTGGATATGTCTGGCGGAAACTCCGATGGGAACCATAAAACCGTCGTTTTTGCTTTCGTTCTGGTTAATGGCGTCGATCACCATTTTTGTGATCAGTTCAATATTTTTTGTTTCCAAGGATACACCTGCTTTCTGAATAAAAATCAGTCATGCGTCAGAGCAGATAAAAGTCCAACTGCATGACTGAATGTTATTCCTGTGTTTTATTTAAGAACCGGAAGGATTTTCTCAACGTCTGTATGAGGTCTTGGAATTACATGTGTTGCAACAAGCTCTCCCAGTCTGGATGCTGCTGCGCTTCCGCTCTCCACTGCAGATTTAACTGCTCCAACATCTCCACGAACCATAACAGTTACAAGACCGGATCCGATCTTCTCTGTTCCAACAAGCGCTACGTTAGCAGCTTTGCACATCTGGTCTGCTGCTTCGATTGCTGCGGTAAGTCCTCTTGTTTCTACCATTCCTAATGCTTCCTGTGTCATGATCTTTTCCTCCTTATAAATCGACCAAAAATGGATTTTCCCATTTTATTTATCTGACTCTTCTGCCTCTGCGGCAGCTTTCTTTTTCCATCGGCTTGCACTGAGTTCCACAAGTTTTACAATTTCCTCATGGGGGCGTGCAATCACTGCATAACTTGCCGGTTTCTTAATTGCTTTGGCTGCCGCAGTCTCAACAGCTTCGGTGACAGCCGATACATCACCCTGTACAATAAGAGTTACCAGTCGTCCGCCCAGCTTACGTTCCCAGGACGCCAGCTCAACGTCTGCAGTTTTGCACATGATGTCCAGCGCATCCATAGCGGCTACAACACCAGTGATTTCAATAAAACCATATGCTTTATTCACGAGCGAACTCCTTTTTTATTATTTCACGCTGGCTGCGCGCTGCTTCCTGCGGATTAAACAGTAGGCAGAATCTTCTCGACATCTGTGTGAGGTCTCGGAATTACGTGTGTTGCAACAAGCTCTCCAAGTCTGGATGCTGCTGCGCTTCCGCTCTCTACTGCTGCCTTAACAGCTCCTACATCTCCGCGAACCATAACAGTTACAAGACCGGATCCGATCTTTTCTGTTCCAACAAGCGCTACCTCAGCAGCTTTTGTCATTGCATCTGCTGCCTCGATTGCTGCAGTAAGTCCTCTTGTTTCTACCATTCCTAATGCTTCCTGTGCCATGTTATTTCTCCTCCTGAATCAAGTTTCTATCTTTGGATTATGCCTAATATCACGTCCTGTCAGTCTTTGTCAAGAGCGCTGATCTTCAGCATCTTTTCCGTTCCCTCTTCAGGGTTCGGAATAATATAGTGCTGTACCACACCAGTCATCCGGTTCGCTACTTCCATTCCGGTTTCAACGGCTGCTGTAACATCCGTCACACTTCCGCGGAATTTGATGCATACCAGAAGCGGTACCGGAAGGCTGTCTGCATTTGCAGGTTTGTTCTTGTCGAATACCTCCAGACGGACATTAGCAGCCTTACAACCGGCGTCTGCCGCTACAAAGGCTGTGGCCAGCCCAAACACTTCCAGAATTCCTACAGCTTCTGCCATCTTGCTTCTCCTTTATGTCCGGATTATTTATTAACAATCGCAATCTTAAGTCCTGTCATTGCCAGGTTTGTTTCAAGAGCTTCATTGATCTGCTCCAGCGGATATTTATGAGTGATCAGCTCGGACATCGGAAGGCCGATTGCTTTTGCTCTCTTAAGGAAATCAAAAGTAGTTGCGTAATCTCTCAGGTTATATACCCAGGAACCAACCAGGTTGATCTCTTTAGAGCAAAGATCAAAGTGCGGATTGATCTGAGCGTCTCCACCATTGATAAAGAAGCCAAGCTCGCAAAGACCACCGCCGTTACGGATAAATTTGTAAATGTTTGCATGAGCTTTCGGGTTTCCTGTACACTGGAAAGCAAAGTCTGCAAGATGTCCGTCAAAGGCTTCTTCAACTGCTGCTGTAAGAGCTTCGATTCCCTGATGCTCCATAAAGTTTACAGATACGGAAGCGCCCATTCTCTTAGCAAACTCAAGACGCTGTGCATTTCCGTCAACTGCGCAGATATTCTCAATACCCATGGTGCGGAGAACTGCAATACAGATAAGACCGATGGGGCCGCATCCCTGAACAACAACTCTGCTGTTAAATTTGAGGATTCCTGTTGTTTTTGCTCTCTCAACTGCATGAATAAGAACTGCGCACGGCTCAATAAGGATACGTGAATCAAGATCCAGATCGCTTACATTAAAGAATGTGGAACCAAATTTTCCGCCTCTGATAAAGATGTAATCAGCAAACCATCCGTTAAATTTTACATCATCATCCGGAAGAAGTCCATATACGTCTGCGCCGCCTACGTTTTTCTTATTCAGGTCAAACATTGTGATCTCGGGATCATCCTTAAAGATCATACAGGTAACGACTTTATCGCCAACCTTAACCGGTTTACCGGCTGTGTCAACTTTTACGTTTTTACCCATTGCAACGATCTCACCAGTTCCTTCATGTCCCAGTACAACCGGGATCAGACCGAACGGGTCGTTTTTGTATTCATGAGCGTCTGTTCCGCAAACGCCGCATCCTTCAACCTTAACAAGGATATCATCGTCTCCCAGTTCCGGAAGAGGATATTCCTGAAGCTCAAAGTGTTTCTTTTCGGTCATCATTGCCACTCTTGCAGTTTTCGGGATTCCTCCGTTTGCTGCAGGGGCTGCAGGTGCAGAAGCTGCCGGAGCCTCTCCCTTTCCTGTCATTCCGGAAAGAACCTGTTTTACAATTTCTTCAATATTTACATTGTTCATATCCATTGTGCTATTCCTCCTGATTAGCGAATGCAAAGACTGTCAGACATTACGCAGCGTCTTCTCTTTGTGAAAGAACTTGCGCTTGTAAGGCCTTCACCTGTACGGCTTGCAATCGTAAAGGTACAGTAGCCTTCTCCACCGAATCCAAGTGCGGAATAAGACGGACCGTTCTTAACAAGAATTGCTGTATCGATTGCCCTTGCATATTTAGTGATATTATCGACATTCTTGGAGTGGATATGTGCGGAATGGCGATTGCCATGTTCCAGCCATACTGCCTGTTCTACCGCATCGTCAAAATCTTTTGCTCTTACCATACCAAGAATCGGCATCATAAGCTCCTCGGAAATCAGCGGATGTTCCTTCGGTCCCTCAAATACGATGCAGCGGATATTTGCCGGCGCATTAACTCCGATCATAGACAGAAGTGTTCTCGCGTCACGTCCGACGCATTTACGGTTCAGCTTGCCGCCTGCCAAAACAACTTCTGTAAGTTTGTCCTGTTCTTCCTTTGAAGCCAGGTAGCAGTCATTTTCTGTGATCAGATAGTGCATAAGCTCGTCTGCTATTGACGCTACTGCAACAATTTCTTTCTCTGCAATGCATGGAAGGTTATTATCAAATGTACATCCGTTCACAATATCCTGAGCCGCTTTACGGATATCCGCAGTCTCGTCTACCAGTGCCGGAGGATTACCTGCTCCAGCGCCGATTCCTCTCTTACCTGAAGAAAGAACTGCTGTTACAACGCCCGGACCGCCTGTTGCAGCGATCAGCGGAATGTCTTTGTGTTTCATCATGATATCACTTGTTTCAAGGGTTGGTTTTTCCACTGTTACTGCGATATTATCCGGACCGCCTGCTTCCAGGGAAGCCTCATTAAGAAGATTGATCGCATAAATGGAGGTTTTGATTGCAGCCGGATGCGGATTAAATACAACAGTATTTCCACCAGCCAGCATTCCGATTGTGTTACAGAGCACTGTCTCACTTGGGTTAGTGCATGGTGTGATCGCACCGATCACTCCGAACGGTCCCATTTCGATAAGAGTCAGACCTCTGTCTCCAGACCATGCTGTTGTAGTAATATCCTCAGTTCCCGGTGTTTTATCAGCCACCAGATGGTGTTTCAGGATCTTATCTCCCACATTACCCATTCCGGTTTCCTCCACACCCATACGAGCCAGGATTTCTGCATTCTCTTTAATTTTTTTACGAATACAGGTGATGATTTTTTCTCTCTGGTCCATGGACATTCTCTTTACGATGAGTTCTGCTTTTTTAGCAGCTTCAATGGCATCGTTCATATCCTTGAAAATTCCATGTTTTCCGGCCGGAGCGTCTGCAATCTGCATTTTTGCCATAACTTCCTGTACAATTTCCTGTACCATATTCTCACTAATTGGCATGAGATTGTCCTCCTTAATTCATTCCGTCAAAAATTATTTCATTCCAAGCTGTGCCATTACCTGTTTTGTGATGTTCGCAATAAGTTCAGCATCTGCTTCCTGAGCTTCCGGCTCCTGTGCATGTGCAACCATACATCCGCCGCAGTTATGACAGTTCAGACCATCTTTGTTTAAGCAGAGATCTGCCGGATGTTTGCCCGGAAGTCCCATCTTTCTTCTGATCTCATACAGTTTCTGAATTGTCTCTTTGTCAAATTCCTTCGGTCCGCCAAGAAGCTTGCTCTGATACAGAAGCTGTGCGTAGAACTCAACAGATTCCATCTTCATATAAGCTGCGTTCAGGTCTGTAGACCATGTCAGAGCGCCGTGGCTTTCAAGAAGAACAGCGTCAAAGTACGGAAGATATTTTTCCAGTCTGTCAGGAATCTCATTTGTAGAAGGTGTGCCATACTCAGCAATCGGAACGCATCCAAGGGCGATAACTGCCTCAGGCATAATCGGCTGTGTCAGCGGAATACCTGCGATTGCAAAAGAAGTAGCATATACAGGATGAGCATGTACAACAGATCCAACGTCCGGTCTCTTCTGATATACTCTCATATGCATTTTAATCTCAGAAGATGGTTTAAATCCCGGATTTGCCTGGATTACATTACCTTCTGCGTCTACTTTGCAGATATACTCCGGTGTCATAAAACCTTTAGATACGCCTGTAGGTGTGCAGAGAAATTCATTGTCGTTTAACTTTACGGAAATATTTCCGTCATTTGCTGCCACCATATTACGGTTGTAGATACGTCTTCCGATGTCACAGATCTGTTTTTTGATTTCAAACTCGTTTACCATGCCTTTTTCCTCCTTAAGCAATTTGGTTTCTTTTTTATTTATAAAGAGATTTTACTCCTTATACGCTGGATTGTCAAGGGAATCTTGTTGATTCGTGTTGTTTTTGTTGTTTTCATACTGTTGTTTTTGTTGTTTTTATTGTTTTTCTTTACATAAAAACCTGAATTTGTTATTTTTTTGAAGATTCATTATTTTTTTCCGGTTTTTCATTCACTTTCAAGTATGATTTCCAGATCATCCCCCAATTTGTACGCGCAGAGAGGAAACTCTCTCCGCGGCTTTTTTCAGGGTTTTCATCATTTCTGGTTCCGGCGGGAGGATTCCTTCCATCAGATATTCCCGACCCAGACCTTCATATTTATCCTGGCCTAATCTGTGATATGGAAGCAGATGAAGCTCTTCCACACCCGGAAGCGTATCTGCAAAGGAAGCAATCTCCTGTATTTCTCCTACCGTAGCATTAAATGTGGGAATCACAGGAACCCGGATAATTTGCCTTGTCTGTCCTGACAAAGCCACCCTCCTGGCGTTTTCAAGCATCAATTCATTAGAACGGCCTGTAAACGCCTTATGCTTTGTTGGGTTCATATGCTTAATATCCATCAGATAAAGATCCAGATAAGGAAGCAGTTCCTGAATTACAGCAAATTCTGCACAGGCCATACTTTCTATTGCAGTATTAACGCCCCGTTCCTTAGCTGCTCTTAAAAGGTCTCTTGCAAACGCAGGCTGACAGAGGCATTCCCCGCCCGACAGCGTCATTCCGCCGCCGGAACGGTAATAATATGCTCTATCTTTTTCCACTTCTGCGATCATCTCTCCCACAGTTGTGTCCTGTCCGATTATCTTATCTTCTCCCAGAATCTTCATGGTCTGGATCCGGTACTCCTGAGATTCTGGATTGCAGCACCAGCGGCATCGAAGTACGCAGCCTTTTAAAAATACGATTGTCCGGATCCCTGGTCCATCATGAACAGAATATCTCTGAATATCAAAAATCCTGCCCTTTGTATCTAAATACTCCATTTTATCCTTCCTTCATTTTGCCGGGTTCTGATCTTTTTGTCAGAATCCCTGCTCCGTTCTTCTTATAATATCGTCCTGAAGAGATCTGGAAAGCGTAGTAAACAGCGCACTGTAGCCTGCCACCCGGACAACCAGGTGCTTATATTTCTCTGGATTTTTCTGTGCGTCCAGAAGTGTTTCCTTATCCACTACATTAAACTGCATATGCATTCCCTTCTGGTCAAAATAAGATCTGATCAGAGCTACAAACTTCTCCAGACCTTCTCTTCCGGCAAGAGCGGAAGGATGGAATTTCTGATTAAACAGCGTACCGTTTGACACAATAAAATGATCCAGCCTGGCAACAGAATTTGCCGCTGCCGTAGGGCCTTTAACGTCCTTGCCAGCAGAAGGTGACACGCCGTCCGCTACAGGAGTATGGGCATACCGTCCATCCGGCGTCGCTCCAGTCTGTCCCCCAAGAGGAACGTTAGCAGAAACAGGATAGAGTCCTGCCTGGAACTGACCGCCTCTGGGATTCTTATAATTCTGCAGCGGCCTGGTATATGTATAAGCAACATCCCTGGCAAAATAATCCACCTCTGGAATGTCATTGCCAAATTTCGGAACCTCATCGATCATATGATGGATTTCTTCGTATCTTGCCTTCTGCTGCTGATCCGGCTGCATACCAAGTATCATCTCAAGAACAGAGGCTGCTGTTTTTTCATCTACTGTCTGACCCTGACGCTCCATTTCCTTTAAAACGGAAGCTGTCATATCTGCCGCTGTCTGAGCGTCAATCCCCTTACCGTAATTCCACGCAAGGGCTTCTTTCAGCTCTGCCATTGTGATTTTTTTATCTTTATATACAAGCTGCCGGATCGCATAAAGAGAATCCGCCATATTGGCAATACCGAATCCCTGGGGACCGGTAAAATTATATACTGCTCCGCCCTCCTGAACAGAAAGACCTTTTTTCATGCAATCGTCAACCATACAGGACAAAAACGGAAGGGGACAGCGCTCTGCATGAGCTACATCAATGGCATTGTCTGCATTTACAAGAAGAGAGATACAGTAATCCATCTGCTTCTTATAAGCGTCATAAAATTCCTCAAAAGTTTCCATCTGAGTCACATCGCCAGTCTCAACTCCCACCAGCTCTCCTCTGTCCATTCCGTTAGAGAACACAAGCTCCAAAGGACGGCACATATTAAAGAACGCCGCGTCATGCCAGCCGTCTGTCTTTCCGGCCTTCTGGGGTTCCACACAACCGATGATATTATATTCTCTTGCATCCTCAAGAGAAAGTCCTCGATTCTGCAAAGACGGAATGATCACTTCATCATTGTAATATGCCGGAAGGCCAATTCCTGTTCTGGTAAGCTCTGCTGCCTTAATAAGAAACTCATGAGGCGAACCGTTCCACACTCTTACTGAAAGAGAGGGCTGGGGCAGATGCACATGCATGGACGCCTGGATCGACATAAAGGAAAGATCATTGGTAACATCTTCTCCGTCCTTGTTCTGTCCTCCTGCAATCAGATTTTGGAACAGACTGTAGCCTGCAAACCCCTCTGCCGAAGCAGCGTCACGGCATTTATTCAGATCGTTCAGCTTCACCCAGATACAGTCCATCAGCTCCTGGGCAAATTCTCTTGTAATGTTTCCATTCTCTATATCCTTCTTATAGTAAGGATACATATACTGGTCAAAACGTCCCGGAGAAATAGAATGTCCGCTGGATTCCAGCTGGATAAGCTGCTGGACAAACCAGAAGGACTGGCATGCCTCATAGAAACTTCCCGCTCCCTTAGCCGGAACCCGGCTGCAGTTCAGGGCAATTACCTGAAGCTCTTCTTTTCTTACAGGATCGCTGCACTCTGACGCCATCTGATCCGCCAGCGCAGCATAACGCTGCGCATATTCGATCACTGCCTGACAGCTCAAGATCACAGCATTAAGAAAATGAGATTGTCTTGCATAATCGCCGTCGCCTACCTGACATTTGTCCAGCTCCGCCTGGGCTTTTGCCATGATTCCTTCATAGCCGATTGCAAGAACCTCTTCGTATTTTACTGTTACATGTCCCACACCATTATAAAAGTAGTTTCCCGGTGTAAAGATGTTATGTTCAATCGCCCTTATGGCTTCTGGAGCCATATAAGAAGTGGCAAGTTCGCTGGTGGTTCTGCCCTTCCAGTATTTATGTACCTCTCTAAGCTCCTGTTTTGTTTCTTCAGCGATATAAAACGGGTCCGCGCTCCTCGTTTCAACCGTATCCAGCTCATCCTCCAGCCACTGATAAGAAAACTCCGGATAAGTCTGACAGCCTCTCGGCGCAATGGTACTGCTTCCTACGATCAATTCCTCATCACGGATAATGATAGGAATATGGCGCAGGATATGAGCAAATGCCTCCGCACGCCTGGTAATCATAGGCTGCCCCTCCGTAGCCTGATAAGATTCTGTTATCAGCTTCGCTCTGGCAGATTCAATCACCGGCATTTTCTCATACAGATGGTCAACCAGTCTTGTAATCCTGGATGACTTGGGAATATCTGTGGTATTAAACATTTCCACGCTTCTCCTTTCTCATAATGATCCCAGATATATTCCGGCCATTATGGTTCATATAAAGATTATTATACTCTAATTTTCATTATATGTCAACGAATGCAACAAAATCCGTCACGCATTAGCGAGGTTTTTGTTTGTTTCTGTATGCGTTTTTTGTTGTTTTTTATTTATTGTATTTTTACTCAAACAAAAAGACAGACTTCTCAAAGCCTGTCTCTTACTTTATATTTTGTTATTTTTTATTATCAGTGGATTTTTCAGAGAAAAAATATCAATCTGCTCTCTTGGATTATCTCCTGGAAACAGATCCTGACACAAAATGCTTTCTTTTTTCTCCAAAAGATCGATTTCTGACAAATATCTTATATATTCCTCTGACGCATAATAAAAGTACAAGCGAATCTCCCTTGGATCCTCATAATAGGATTCCAGGATCCTTGTCATTACTTTTTTCAGGATCTCCAGACAAAAAGGATTAAAAAAGAAGCATCTGTCCACTTCCCTCGGAACCGCCCAGCGTGAAGCGTCTTCCAACACAAAGTCTGTTTTCCGCCCCACTGCCGAAGCTTCCTTATTTTTCAGAGCCGCCTGATAAAATCTTTCATTATATTCTATTCCAATAGAGCGGCAGCCTGTCTGATAGGAAAGGAAGAAATCCACTCTTCCTTTCCCACAGCCGTAATCCAAAAGCGTATTCTGCTTTCTGATCTCCCCGCTGTTTCCCAAACGTTCAAGAACAGAATACGGCGTAGGTTCATAAGGATATTTATACTGGTCGGAACCCGTGGCGTCCCTGCCTGAGGTGCGGATCTTCAGAAGTCTGTCTCCACTTTGTTCTTCTATCATTTAGAGTCCTCCAAATGTTCCTCCAGAGTAGGATTGATGCGACGAACCACCATAAGAGTTACGATCATCAGGATAATTCCTACTGGAAGAGAAATCCACGGAGACTTCACAAATCCTGCAACCAGGTAAGTCACAAAAGAGACTGCAGCAGCCAGCATTGCATATGGAAGCTGGGTGGATACATGGTTTACATGGTCGCACTGCGCTCCGGCAGAAGCCATAATGGTAGTGTCTGAAATCGGAGAGCAGTGATCTCCGCATACAGCGCCTGCCATGCAGGCAGAAATAGAAATGATCATAAGCTCTGGATCAGAATTTTCAAATACGGCAACAACAATAGGGATCAGAATACCAAAGGTTCCCCATGAGGTTCCTGTTGCAAAAGCAAGGCCGCAGCCTACCAGGAAAATAATAGCCGGAAGAATATTCATAAGGCCGCCTGCTGCGGAACGCATTGCTTCTTCTACAAAAGCAGCCGCTCCCAGACTGTCTGTCATAGCCTTTAAGGACCAGGCAAATACAAGGATCAGGATAGCCGGAACCATTGCCTTAAATCCCTCTGGAAGAGAATTCATACACTCTCTGAAAGAAAGTACCCTTCTAAGCATATAAAATACAACTGTCAATACAAAAGCAAAAGAGCTTCCAAGGGTCAGACCTACAGATGCGTCGCTCTGTGAAAATGCAGTTACAAAATCTGTTCCCTCAAAGAATCCTCCAGTATAGATCATACCGATCACACAGCACACTACAAGGGAAATGATCGGAATCACAAGATCGATCACCCGACCTCTGGGATTTGCCTCCCCATCCTTTGCTGCGTCTGCATAAGGTCTTCCTGCCGTTGTATAAATATCGCCTTTCAGCGCGTTTACTTCATGAACTCTCATGCTTCCAAACTCTGTTTTCATCAGCACCATACCTACCATCATAACAATCGTAAGCAGTGCATAGAAATTATAGGGAATGGCACGTACAAAAATAGAAAGACCGTCCTCTCCTTCTACAAATCCGCTGACAGCAGCAGCCCAGGAAGAAATCGGCGCAATAATGCACACCGGCGCGGCAGTAGCGTCTATAAGATAGGCCAGTTTCGCTCTGGAAACATGGTGCTTATCTGTTACAGGACGCATAACGCTTCCCACAGTCAGACAGTTAAAATAATCGTCAATAAAGATCAGCACTCCAAGAACTACTGTAGCAAGCTCTGCGCCTACCCTTGTCTTAATTCTTTTACTTGCCCAGCGGCCAAAGGCTGCGGAGCCTCCTGCTTTATTCATCATGCAGACCATAGCCCCCAGAATTACAAGGAAAATCAGGATTCCTACATTATAGCTGTCTGAAAGCACACTGATAATTCCATCCTGAAAAATATGAGTCACTGTTCCCTCAAATTTGAATCCTGAATACAGAAGTCCTCCCATCAAAATACCAAGGAACAAGGAACTGTATACCTCTTTTGTGATCAAAGCCAGGCCAATCGCCACAACAGGCGGCACCAGAGCCCAAAATGTTGCATAAAGAGCCGGCCTGGCAGCCTCTTCCGCTTCTGCTGCAAATACAGACAGCGGACTTGTCAAAATCCCCATAACCGTCATGACAAGTATGGCCATAAACATTCTTTTTTTGTTTCTCATTTCTTTCCTCCCTCTGATATAAAAAGAGCCATGGAATCCATCCCCTGCGGGAGCCCTCCATGGCGTCTGATCTTTGTCCGATATATAAATATAGATATCTGATCTGTCAGTCCTGATAGCGCTCCACATCCTGTGACAGTACGCAAAATATTCTCCTGCGTCCCAGGGCCTCGCCTCCTGGCGGTGAAAACCCTTCGGCGGTTTTTCCTTTCGCCGGAAACAGCCTGCCATGGCCTGGCGCTTACTGCGCCTGTTTCCGGGTACTGATAAAACCCGCGCCTCTATCCTGTACTCTTTCGTATCTGTTTTGTTCACTTTACTTTAACAGCTTTTTAGAGAAATAGCAACCTGTTTTTGTAATTTCATGGATTTTTATACAAAATAAGTTCTGTTCACGACCTTCACAGCAACGAGCCAAAATTTTTATCCATTCTTCTGACGAATAAAAATCCCATTGACTTACGCCCTCATACCTGCCATACTAAAATTATATTTTTAGACTAATTATCTGCCCCGGCTGACGCCGGACAAAAGGAGACAATATGTATCTTTCTGACATGCACACACATTCTATTGCAAGCGGCCACGGAACAACCTGTACCATTTCCGATATGGCAAAAGCCGCTTCCAGAAAAGGACTAAAGCTTCTGGGTATCACAGACCACGGCCCCGGCACTTTGGCTGCCGGAACCTCTTCCTATTTCCGAAGTCTTACATATTCACCCAAAAAGCGCTTTGGGATGGAATTATTATATGGGATCGAACTGAATATCCTGGATAAAGAAGGACATACCGATCTGGAAGAAGAACTTTTGTCCATACTGGACTACGCCATTGCCAGTATGCACGCGCAGAATTACAAAAGCGGAACTATAGAACAGAACACAGAAGCATATATCAACGCCATGAAAAATCCACATGTAAAGGTACTGGGACACTGCGACACTCCACATTATCCAGTGGATTACGAAGCCCTTGCCAAAGCAGCCAAAGATTACAACGTTATCTTTGAGATCAACGAAGCCTCCCTTGCCCCTTACGGCTACCGCGGCGATACCCGGGATAATAACCGTGAAATCCTTCGCTGCTGCCGTAAATATAACATTCCGATCCTGCTTTCCAGCGACAGCCACGGAAAAGAGCATATCGGAGATTTCACTTATGCTTCTGAATTTGTACATAAAGAAATGTTCCCGGAAAGTTTGATCCTCAATAATCAAATCCCCCGGCTGAAGGTATTTCTCCAGACCCGATAATTCTGAAGCAGTTCACAGT
The DNA here is from genome assembly GCF_937880195.1 of uncultured Blautia sp. GTDB lineage: Bacteria > Bacillota > Clostridia > Lachnospirales > Lachnospiraceae > Blautia_A. Next base: position 40,866 of record NZ_CALFLA010000009.1, on the reverse strand, counting down.
ATTTTTACTCCGATTCCTTCATCTTTTTCATCATTTCTGCCAGCTCTCCATATTTCCCGGTCACATAACCATAATTCTGCCGTTTATGGGGAAGCTGACAGTTGGTGCAATCCTTAATTCCATTTTCTGTATAGCGGAAATTTCCTCCACATTTATCCCCCAGCGCATACAGAGGACAATAACAGAAAAGACAGTTAAAATTCTCCGGATCCGCCCCTTTATGACAGGGAAAATATTCACACTCCCTGTTGCTGAAAAATGAATAGTGTTTGTCTTCCCAATATTCCTTGCTCATTGATTTCCCTCTCTTTCTTTAAAATATAGGCGTATACTAAAAAATCGACGTCATTGACGCCGAAAATTCTTTTGCTTTTTGAGGGGCCCGCGAACTGCTCCGGGGTAGACTTTTGCTCCATTCAAAATCTGCGGAGGGAACGGATGCAACCGAAGCAGTAACGCCTGCCATTTAATCATCACCCTTTAAGGGTAAGTATAATTCATACGAACAGGCGGATTCCATAAAAAATGCCTGCTTCCTAAAAAGCAGACAACGCTTGGAGACTGCGGACATCTCTAAGTTGGTTGTTACACTTTACACGGAAGTTTAACCTCGCCATACAAAGCAGGTTTCCTGACTTCAGAATCTTCGTTCCTTCTCCCCTTCTCATACAAACGTACAATGGGACGCCGAGAAGTCGCTCCTCTGTTACAGTGACCGGATCGCTCAGGATTCTCACCTGATTCCCTTTTCTGAATATTCTGCGGATAATATTCAGCACTTCATATGTTCTATATGGAATTATACTTCTGATATCATATCATCCTTTTGCAGAAATGTCAAGAATCCTAAACAAAAAATCTCCAATTTAACATATTAGAAACAAAGATTTCCCATGAGATAAACTGTAATGATCAGAGATTTCCCATAATCTTATCCTTGATAATGGCAAGAATTTCTCTGGGAATATAAATCACCAGTCTCCAGGATCGGTATCTGGATGGAATCGGATAGATATTTTTGCATCCGCACTTCTTCCCAATGGCAACTCCGCGAAATACATGAAAATGATTTGTCACAACGCCTATGGGCGCATTCAGATCCCCGATCAGGGCAAGGCTGAAATCCAGATTTTCTTTTGTATTTGTTGATCTATCCTCAAGAATCAGTCTTTCCCGGCTTATTCCATAATCCTCCAGATATCTGCGCATAGCCTCCGCCTCGCTGATCGTCTCTCCCTCGCCCTGTCCGCCTGAGAGAACAGCCCTGGTTTTTGGATTCTTTTCCAGATATTCCAAAGCCCTTCTGGTTCGTTCCAGAAGGGCTTTGCTCAACCGTACTCCGTTTACATGAGCGCCAAGTACGATGATATAATCAAGATTCTCTTTGATTTTCATTATCTTCCGCAGCAGAATTTGTATTTCTTTCCACTTCCGCATGGACAGGGATCATTACGTCCGATCTTGTGCGGTTTTACAACAGTACCGGACTTTTTCTGCTCCTTATAAAGCTCTTTACGCTTCTCCTCTGTAAAAATCTCTTCCCACTGAGGAAGTTCGTAAAGCCAGTCTGCCTTTGCGTCTACCATGTTCTTATAGAGAAGCTCTTTATCAAAGGCAAGATTTACCTTAGTGTCCTCATCCATAGTCTCAATAGGATTAGGAACCTTCAAGCTGTCATTGATGCCGTCCAGGAAACCAACCATGGTAAGTACGTCCTGTCCGTATTTCTCAGCAAGCTCTTTTACAGTACCGCTTACCACCTCATCCGGGTTGGAAAGAAGCTGCTCATAAATGCTTTTTTCAATGTTAAAATATGTTGCCCAGAACTGCTGGAGCTTATTGCGGTCTGCCTGCTGGTCATAGGCCATTTCACGCCACTGCTCTAAAATTGTTTTATCACTCATAGTATTTCATCCTCTTTTCAAAAAATATAACTTCACAAGCTAACACATTATACCACTTTTCCCTTAAAAGTGGAACCCTGTTTTACAGAAAATTCACAGTTTTACATATAAAAAGGGTTATATTTCTACTCCACTCCCAGCTTTTTCAATGCGGCTGCAGCCTGTTTAAAATCCCGGAAACAAATGGAACGGATTCCCTGCTTCTGCGCTGCCCTGCAGTTTTTCTCCAGATCATCAATAAACACACATTCCCTTGGGTTCAGCCCATATGTTTCCAGAATGGTCTGATATATTTCCGGCTCTGGTTTCAGCTGTTTCACCTCAAAAGAGAATACTGCTCCGTCCATATATTTTAAAAAGCTCAGTTTATTTTTTGTCTGTTCCAGCATGTACTGGCTGTAATTAGAAAGAACAAACACACGATACCCTTTTTTCTTCAGATATCTGACCCAGGTATCTGCATAATCTCTTGGCACAACTGTTTTCCCGGATTCTCTTACTACCCGGCGGATATCTTTTTTGTACTGAGGCGCCTGATCCACAAAACGGCGAACATATTCCTCTTCCCCATAAAGGCCTCTGTCTCTTTCATTCCAGATTTCATTTTTAAAAACAGCCTCTGCAATGGCATCTTCTTCTTCCTTAGAAAATCCAAATTCTTTCAGATATGCTTTCCAGTCAAAATCCACCAACACGCGTCCAATGTCAAAAATAACATTTTTGATTTCTCCCTCTGCCGCTGTCCCTGTCCTTTTATTCAGAACTCTGTACACAAGCCACATGGCATATGCCATAACTGCCGCAATGAGCGCTGCCATAAGGGAAGCCATAAATTTCTCCATAGAAAACTGGTCTGTAAGAGCAAAGTACATTGGCATACAGAAGATCACCAGAATAAACGCAGCTCCTGCCAGAGCCAGCCCTTTTTTCCATTTCTTCATTGGTTTTTGCATCCTTTCACATTTACAGAACCGCCGGAGAAGATTCTCCGGCGGTTCTTGTCTTTATTTTCTGTAAATAATATCGTTTCTTTCCGGTCCGTTGGAAACCATAGTGATCGGGAATCCGATCTGTTTCTCTACGAACTCTACATACTTGCGGCAGTTTTCCGGGAGATCCTCATATTTTTTGATTCCGCGGATATCGCATTTCCATCCTGGAAGTACCTCCAGAACCGGTTTTGCCTTTTCAAGAAGATCTGTAGTAGGAAATTCTGTTGTCACCTTACCGTCGATCTCATATCCTGTACATACCGGAATCTCATCCAGATAGCCCAGAACGTCAAGAACTGTAAAGGCCACGTCTGTAGTTCCCTGCATACGACAGCCATACTTGGATGCCACACAGTCAAACCATCCCATACGTCTCGGACGACCTGTAGTAGCGCCGTACTCTCCTCCGTCTCCGCCTCTTCTGCGAAGCTCATCTGCCTCCTCGCCAAAGATCTCTGATACAAAAGCGCCTGCGCCTACTGCGCTGGAATAAGCCTTGCACACAGTAATGATCTTCTTGATCTCATAAGGCGGTACGCCTGCGCCGATAGCGCCATATGCTGCCAAAGTAGAAGAAGATGTAACCATTGGGTAAATACCGTGATCTGGATCTTTCAGAGAGCCAAGCTGTCCCTCCAGAAGAATCTCCTTGCCTTCTTTTAAAGCGTTCCACAGGAACAGAGATACGTCTCCCACATAAGGAGCTACCATCTCTTTGTATTTCATAAGTTCCGCCATGATCTCATCTGGGTTCAGAAGCGGTTTATGATACAGATGCTCAAGAAGAACGTTCTTTGTCTCGCATACACGTTCCACCTTTTCTCTCAGAGTGTCCTCATGGAACAGCTCTGCTACCTGAAATCCGATCTTTGCATATTTATCAGAATAAAATGGCGCGATACCGGATTTGGTAGAACCAAAGGACTTGCCTCCCAGACGCTCTTCCTCATACTGGTCAAACAGAATGTGATACGGCATCACGATCTGCGCCCTGTCAGAGATCATGATCTTCGGAGCCGGAACTCCTCTGTCAACAACCTCCTGATACTCTTTAAAGAATACCGGAATATTCAGCGCTACGCCATTTCCGATAATACTTGTAGTGTGGTCATAAAATACACCTGACGGAAGGGTATGGAGTGCAAATTTACCATAATCATTTACAATGGTATGGCCCGCATTGGCGCCTCCCTGAAATCTTACGATAATATCTGCTTCCTGGGCAAGCATATCTGTAATCTTACCTTTGCCCTCATCTCCCCAGTTTGCTCCAACTACTGCTTTGATCATAACACTATTTCCTCCTCGTGTCGTTTCTTGATCTCAACTGTTCAGTACCTGAATAGTTTCTATATTTATACGTTAATTTCTGCCTTTACTCCAAGAAGCTCCTTATGGGCATCCAGAACCGGCTGTACTGTCTTTGCAAGGAATACTTCTGTCTGTTCCTTTGCTCTTCCTACATAACGGGAAGGCTCCATTGTCTTCTCCAACTCCTCAAGGGTCAGATTAAAGGCTGGGTCTGCTGCGATCAGCTCAAGAAGGTTATTATCCTTGCCTTCTACCTTCACGGTACGTCCTGCTTCCATGGAAAGCTCACGAATGCGCTCATGGAGTTCCTGACGGTCGCCGCCTGCCTTAACCGCATCCATCATAATATTCTCTGTAGCCATAAACGGCAGCTCAGAACGAAGACGTTTCTCAATAACCTTCGGATATACCACAAGGCCGTCCACTACGTTCAGGCAAAGATCCAGAATTCCGTCAATGGCAAGAAAACCTTCCGGAACACTAAGTCTCTTATTGGCAGAATCGTCCAGTGTTCTCTCAAACCACTGTGTTGCTGAGGTAATAGCCGGATTCAGGGCGTCTACCATCACATATCTGGAAAGAGACGCGATCCTCTCGCTTCTCATGGGGTTTCTCTTGTATGCCATTGCAGAAGAACCGATCTGTGATTTTTCAAATGGTTCCTCTACCTCCTTCAGATGCTGAAGAAGTCTGATATCGTTTGACATCTTATGGGCGCTTGCAGCGATTCCTGCAAGAACGTTCAGAACTCTGGTATCTACCTTACGAGAATATGTCTGTCCGGATACCGGATAGCAATTCTCAAATCCCATCTTTTTGGCAATCATAGGATCGATCTTGTCAATGGTCTCCTGATCCCCGTCAAACAGCTCCAAAAAGCTTGCCTGTGTTCCTGTTGTTCCCTTGGAACCAAGAAGCTTCAATGTACTAAGGACATATTCCAGATCTTCCAGGTCCATAAGAAATTCCTGGGTCCATAAGGTAGCTCGCTTACCTACTGTAGTAGGCTGCGCCGGCTGGAAGTGCGTAAATGCCAAAGTTGGCTGGTCTTTATATTTATCAGCAAATTTTGAAAGCTCCGCAATCACATTCACCAGTTTCTTGCGAACCAGCTTCAAAGCCTCTGCCATAACGATAATATCTGTATTATCACCTACATAGCAGGAAGTTGCTCCCAGATGGATGATACCTTTTGCCTTGGGGCACTGTACGCCGTAGGCATACACATGGGACATAACGTCATGGCGAACCTCACGTTCCCGCTCCTTTGCCACTTCATAGTTAATATCCTCTGCATGGCTTTTCAGCTCGTCAATCTGCTCCTGCGTAATATTCAGGCCAAGCTCCTTTTCGGTCTCTGCAAGGGCGATCCACAATCTTCTCCATGTGCGGAATTTCATATCCGGTGAAAAAATATACTGCATTTCCTTACTTGCATAGCGCTCTGAAAGCGGACTTACATATCTGTCTGTACTCATTCCGTTTCTCCTATCGTTTGAAAGATTCCTGATACGAAGAAAATTATATAACATCCCTGATTTAAAAGCAACCTCTTTTCTTACGCTCCCTGGTGGAATTTGCCCAGGAATTCCCTCATTCTCGCATGATCAGAAGAAAATACCTCCTCCGGCGTTCCCTCCACGGCAGTCACTCCCTGATCCATAAAAATGATCCTGTCAGAAATATCTCTGGCAAAATTCATTTCATGAGTAACGATCACCATGGTAATATGAAGATCCGCCAGAGACCGGATCACTCTCAGCACTTCTCCTGTAAGCTCCGGGTCAAGGGCTGATGTAGGTTCGTCAAAAAATAAAATCCTGGGATTCAGAGCAAGAGCTCTGGCAATGGCAACTCTCTGGCACTGACCGCCGGAAAGCTGGCAGGGATATGCGTCTTCCTTGTCAGACAGCCCCATTTTTGCAAGAAGCTCCCGAGCCTCTTTATATACCTCATCCCGGTTTCTTTTTTGTACATGAATGGGCGCGTCCGTTATGTTTTTCATTACTGAATAATGAGGAAAAAGATTAAAATTCTGAAACACCATGCCAAAACAGGAACAAATCTCCTTCAGTTCCTTTTTGGACGGAGTTACCGGGCGTCCGTTTTCCATCCAGACTGTTTTTTTTCCCATATAGGATATTTCCCCACTGTCAATATCCGAAAGCATGGCTGCGCAGCGGAGCAAGGTGGATTTTCCTGAACCGGAGGGGCCGATAATAGAAACGATCTCGCCTTCCTCTACATGAAGGGAGATATCTTTTAGAACCTTCAGTCCGTTAAATTCTTTTTTTATGTTTTTCATTTCCAGAAGTTTCACTTTTTCTGCCTCCTAGCGATAATAGTTCAGTTTTTTCTCAAACCATTCCATGATCCACGCCACCACAAAATTAAAAATATAATAAAATACGCCGGCAATGATAAAAGGCATGACCGTTGTCTCTGCCGCCGCTATCTGTTTCGCTCTGGCAAACATTTCTATGTAGGATACAGAATATACAAGAGAAGTATCTTTTACAAGAGTGATCACCTCATTGGTCACAGAGGGAAGGACGATTTTTACCATCTGAGGCAGAACGATCTTCATAAAAGTCTGGATCCTGTTGTAACCTAAAAGCTGCGCCGCTTCATACTGGCCGGCCGGAATGGATTCAATACCGGAACGATAAATCTCTGCGAAATACGCCGCATAATTCAGAGAACATCCTAGGATGATCGCAGTGAATTTATACCCTCCGATATTCATTCCCCACAGATAAAAGGGTCCGAAATACCACAAAAGAAGCTGCAGCATCAAAGGCGTTCCTCTCATAATGGATATATAACATTTTACCAAAAGGCTCAGTGGCTTAAACTTGCAGACTCTCCCAAAATATACTACCAGTCCCAGTGGCAGAGAAAACAAAAGGGTCAGACAGAAAATCATCAGCGTAGACCCAAAACCCATGGTAAGCTGCTTAAGCATTACCTGAAAACTCATATCTTTTCCTCCATTGTCGCAAATAAGGCTGCTGCGCCTGTTGTCCTCCAACCTGCACTGCAGCCTGTTTTATGATCCTTTTATTAAACTTTATCAGACAGATGATTCTTATTCTGCTTCACTGTCTTCGGCTTTTTCTGTTCCCAGAGTAACCATGTCTGCAATCTCATACTTCTCAGCCAGTTCCTGAACGGTTCCGTCGTCAGCAAGTTTCTGAAGATCTGTATTCACGATCTCGCAAAGCTCATCATTGCCCTTCTTAAATCCGATTGCATACTGCTCCGTATTCAGGCTTTCGTCCAGCATTACAAAACCTTCTCCTCTGGACTTGATCTGATATTTTGCCACTCCGACGTCAATGGCAAGAGCGTCCAGAGCGCCTGCCTGAAGCTCGGTAAACGCTGTATTGTAATCCGCAAATTCATTCAGAGATCCAAAGGTATCAGCAAGCGCTTTCTGACCGCCTTCTTCCTCGCTCTTAAGTACGTCCAGAGCTGCGGAAGCCGCCTGAACGCCTACGGTCTTTCCGGCAAGATCTGTCAGCTTCTCAATTCCAGAATCCTCTGCTACCACGATCACCTGACTGTTATCTACATATGGTACGGAAAAAGTATATTCATCCTCTCTTCCATTCATGGTAAAACCGTTCCAGATACAGTCAATAGAGCCTGAATTCAGTTCCATATCCTTGGAGTCCCAGTTAATCGGCTTCTTCTCCAGCTCCCATCCCTCCAGGTCGCATACTGCCTGAGCCAATTCCAAATCAAAACCTGTATATTCACCATTCTCATCCATATATCCATATGGAGGGTACTCCGCATCAAATCCAACAATCAGAGTCTTGTCGTCTACGCCTGCCTGTACGTTCACTGCAGACACCATTCCCATTGCCATCAAAGCTGCCATCATTACTGCCACTGTTCTTCTCTTCATAATGTGTTACCCCTCACTTTATTTTACTTTTTTGTTTTATCACGCAGTCACTCTACCATGTGAAAGTATTGATATCGTACCATACCATTATGAAGCTGTCAAGATGTATTTTAGGAACAGTTTTACCGGATGTCTTTATGATGGAGAACCATGGCGCTTTTTGGCGGCAGATAAAGCGTAAGGCAGCCTGCTCTTGATGTGATCTGTATTTCTTCATCGGTAAATCCGTCCTGAGTAGTCAGCATAAGTCTGGTGATCACCGTCTCCTCCAGCCGGGTAATGCCAGTCTGCCAGATATCCAGTGTCACTTCTCTGCCTTCCTCACGGTTATTGATCACTACTATGATCTGTTCTGTATGGGAAAATCTTCCATAGCAAAGCCCCTGATAATCGTTCCAGAGGAATTTTAGGGATCCCGATCTCAAAATCCTGTATTTCTTATGAATCGCGATCATTTTTTTATGAAAAAGGATCAAATCCTGGTCTTCCTGTCCCCAGGGATAGGTTCTTCTGTTATCCGGGTCTGTAAATCCGCAGACTCCGGCCTCGTCTCCATAATAAAGAGTAGGCGCTCCCGGCCATGTCATCTGTATTACAACCGCTTCCCTCATCACTGCTTTGCTGACATTTTCAGACGCCGCCTGAGCCCCTGCGTAAGAAATCCTTCCTACCCTCCGGTTTGTTCTTGTAAGAAAACGGGAATGGTCATGGTTTGAAAGTTCATTCATAGCCGTATGAAGCGCCGACATATGAAGGGAACGCATATGCTGCATCATTGCGCCGATAAAAGCGCCGCTGTCTCCGTAGAGATCCTCCCTGTATTCGTCGCTGTGTTTTTCCATTCCTGTTAAAAACCAGGTTACAGGCTCCATAAAAGCGTCGTAGTTCATTACGGAATCCCACTGGTCTCCCTGAAGCCAGCCCTCTGGATTTCCGTAATGCTCTGCAAGGATCAAAGCATCTGGATTGGCTGTTTTTACTGCTTTTCGAAAATCCCTCCAGAACTGATGATTAAATTCATTGCTGTAGCCTAAGTCCGCGGCAACATCCAGACGCCATCCGTCTGCGTTAAAAGGCGGAGACACCCATTTCTTGCCAATTTCAAGAATATAATCATAAAGTTTCTCTGATCCCTCATAGTTCAGCTTCGGCAGGGTTTCGTGAGTCCACCAGCCGTCATAGGAGTTGTTATAAGGCCATGCCCCCTGGTCGCGGAAGCCAAAAAAGGAACGGTACGGACTTTCTGCTGATATATATGCGCCGGGAGCGTAATTCTCCTGGCCCTCATAGATCCGCTCCCTGTCCATCCATTTATTAAAGGAACCGCAGTGATTAAATACTCCGTCCAGGATCAGCTTCATACCTCTTTTATGGACTTCCTCTATCAGCTTGGCAAAAAGACGGTTGCTGGCCTCCAGATTCTTCTTGTCTGTCACACGGGTAATGTATTTATGGGCATGCGTATTATCCTGATCTCCCGGATTCAAAAGACAGTCGTTATCCTCAATGATCTTTCCAAAATGAGGATCCACATAATCATAATCCTGGCAGTCATACTTATGGTTGCTGGGAGAAACAAAAATCGGATTCAGATAAACAACCTCTACTCCCAGATCCTGAAGGTAATCCAGCTTATCAAGAACACCTTTCAGATCTCCGCCATAAAATTCCCGCACTCCCATAACAGCAGGAATCTTTCCCCAGTCCTGCACTTTTGCACAATGCTCTCCCAGATAGGAGTATTCTCCTGTTTCCACGTCATTATGAGGATCGCCGTTGCAGAAACGGTCCACATAAATCTGATACATCACAGCGCCTTTTGCCCAGTCAGGCGTATGATATCCAGGATAAATTTCAAAAGAATCCCTCTCCTGGATTTCTGTATGAACGCCCATGCTGTTGTAATAGCAGGTGATCCATCCATAACTGATCTCAAAATAATAGCGGAACACTTTATCCGGCATTGTGATCTTGACTCCATAATAATCAAAATCCTTCAGGGTTTTATATATTTTCATTTTATATTTCTTACCCTCTGATACAAGATAAACTGCATCCACGTTATTCTTCTGGGTGCGGAAGCTCAGCATTACTGTTTCTCCGGCTTCCGGCTCTGCCGGGTTACGGTAATATTTGGTTCCATCACTGAAAAAAGCATCTTTATTTAATACTGAACGCATATTTAAAATATACTGCATTTTTTTCATTATGTTTTCTTTTTCAAGCTTCATAGATTAATCCCCTTTTATCTTTAAACATATGCTTATTTTAACGTAATTTTGCTTTCCTTACAAGAACCAGTAAAAACAGCAACCAAAAATTTGCATAGTAAAACAGCCAGCGGGATAAGCTGGCTGTTTTGGAGAAGGTATTTCTTCTTATGGGGTGTAGCAAAAACTATATAATGTATTGGGGGGTTTTTACGATATATATAATAGCATGGGTCAACAAATAAGTGTGCACAAACTTCACAAAAATGCCTATTTGTTTTTGTGTAAATTGTACATGCTATTTTTCCCCTTTTTCATTATGCTCTGTAAAAAGTGCCTCAAACTCATCCCTCTGCACTTTTTCCTTCTCAAGAAGAAGGGCTGCGCATTTATGAAGCACGTCCTGATTCTGAAGAATGATTTCCTTGGCTCTCTGATGACACTGGTCGATAATATCATGGATTTCCTGGTCAATGTCCTTGGCAACCTCTTCGCTGTAGCTTCTTGTATGAGCCAGATCTCTTCCGATAAAGACCTCGTCTCCTTCGTCTCCATAAGCGATCAGTCCCATTTTTTCAGACATACCGTACTGCATAACCATAGCTCTGGCCGTACCGGTAGCCCTTTTGATATCATTGGAAGCTCCTGTTGTGATATCGCCAAAGATAATCTCCTCCGCTACCCGGCCGCCCAGAAGCGTAGTGATATCCTGAAGCATTTTACCTCTTGTATTAAACATTTCGTCGTTTTCTGGAAGAGGCATAGTATAACCTGCCGCACCGATTCCTGTAGGGATAATGGAAATCGTATAAACAGGCTCCATATCTGGAAGCACATGAAAGAGAATCGCATGTCCTGCCTCATGGTAAGCAGTGATCTTCTTTTCTTTTTCGGAGATCACCTTACTGCGCTTCTCAGCGCCAATACCCACTTTAATAAAAGCATGTTTGATATCCTGCTGCATAATATAGCTTCGGCTGTCTCTTGCCGCCATGATAGCTGCCTCATTGAGAAGGTTTTCCAGATCTGCCCCTGTAAATCCTGCTGTTGTCTGCGCGATCTGGGTCAGATCCACGTCTTCTCCCAAAGGCTTATCCTTTGCATGTACCCGGAGTATTTCTTCTCTTCCCTTAATATCCGGGCGTCCCACAGCCACCTTCCTGTCAAAACGTCCTGGACGGAGGATCGCCGGATCCAGAATATCCACACGGTTGGTAGCCGCCATAACAATGATTCCTTCATTCACTCCAAAACCATCCATTTCTACAAGAAGCTGGTTCAGAGTCTGCTCTCTCTCGTCATGACCGCCACCCATGCCTGTTCCTCTCTGTCTGGCAACCGCATCTATTTCGTCAATAAATATAATACAGGGCGCATGTCTCTTGCCTTCCTCAAAAAGGTCGCGGACCCTGGAAGCGCCTACGCCTACAAACATTTCCACAAAATCAGAACCGGAAATAGAGAAAAACGGAACCCCTGCTTCTCCGGCAACCGCCTTGGCAAGAAGGGTCTTACCTGTTCCGGGAGGGCCTACAAGGAGAACTCCCTTGGGAATCCTGGCTCCTACATTTGTATACTTCTGAGGTGCTTTCAAAAAGTCGACCACCTCGACCAGATCCTCCTTTTCTTCCTGAAGACCCGCCACATTCTGGAAGGTTACTTTTTTGTCGTCAGGAAGCATCATTCTTGCACGGCTCTTGCCAAAATTCATCATTTTTGCGTTACTTCCGCCGCCGGACATCTGTCTGTTCATCATCATGAACAAAAAGATAACCAGACCGCCGGTTAAAAGCAACGGCAGGAGTGTGGTGAGAAATACATTCTGCTGGGGAACGTTCTTGACCTGGGCAAAAACATTGTTTTTGGAAAGCATTTCCTGGGCTTTCTTAACGTCTGTTACATAAACACGTTTCTGTCCCTCATCCTGGATCTCGGCTGTTACAGAACCTGTGGGGACCTCCCGGTTCTGATAAATAACCGCATCGTAAACTTTCCCTTCTTCTGCCGCCTGCTCCAAAGCTTCGATAGTATAATCGCTCTGGGTCGTCACCTGATTGTTCAGATAAAAATATCCGGCAACCAGAAATACGATCAAAACCAGATACAGGCCAATTCTGCTTGGCTGCTTATTCACTTACTGAATCTCCTTTCATTCTCTGTCCAATTCTACCACGCCGATAAACGGGAGATTGCGATATTTCTGGGCATAGTCCAGCCCATATCCTACTACAAACTCATCAGGGATATTAAAACAGCAGTAATCTACCTGCACATCCTTTACTCTGCGCTCCGGCTTGTCCAGAAGTGTGCAGAGACGGACGCTGTTTGGATTACGGCCCTTCAGGATCTCAATAAGATAACTTAAGGTTCTTCCTGAATCAATAATATCCTCTACGATCAGTACGTCCTTGCCGATCAAAGGCTGGTCCAGATCCTTTACGATCCTTACCACGCCGCTTGACTTTGTATCGTCTCCATAACTGGAAACAGACATGAAGTCAAGAGATACCGGCACTGTAAGTCTCTTGGCAAGCTCACAGGTAAAGAAAACGCCACCCTTCAGAACACAGATCAGGTGCAGTTCCTTTCCTGCATAATCCTTACTGATCTTTTCGGCGATCTGTTTAATTCTTGCGTCAACCTCTTCTTCACTGAGCAATACTCTGATTTTTTCACTCATTACATTTGTCCTCCTTTGTATTTAATTTCCAACACATTCTTTGTTTCTGATGTGATCTTATACCTTTCATTCATCCTTCCGCCCACAATCCACAGGATCTCACTTCCGGCTGCGGCAAGAGGAATCTCGTCCCTCTTTTCACGGGGGATCTTTTCGTCGATCATGCACCGTGTAAGCTTCTTATGGCGGCCTTCACTGTTTACGATCAGGTAATCACCTGATTTTCTGGTACGGATAGATACATCGTATTTTATTTTATCATAATCCAGCCATTTCGTATACTTTTTTTCACAAATCTTCTGGTCTGACCAGGGAAAGATTTTTGTTTCAAAGCATCCGTAAACACACTCCAGAACGCCCTGAAGGGGAAGAGGATGTTCTTCCTTCTTTATAGACTCCCAAATCGGAGACTTTTTTCTTCTCAGGAGAATGCCTTCATATGTCTTTTCGGCCCCAAGAGTAAAGGGCAGATCTAAGACAGCTCCAGTTCCAAGGCCGGCCAGCTCCAAAACCTGTTTTACATGAAGCATAGAAAGATCTCTCCTGCGTCCGGCCAGCTCCTCCATAGCCTGTCTCACTGCATATTTCTGGAGGATTTCCTGTTTTGCAAAAAAATCCCTGCCAAAAAGATACCCATCCTGGTTTTTGCATGAAGCTGCCAGAACGGCGCCCTCTGTCTGCAAAAACTTCTCCGCCTGTCCAAGCAGCTCTGCAGTTTCCGCCATATGGCTTACTGTGCGCTCATTAATCTCCTTTTCCATGACTGGAAGCAGATGATGGCGTATTTTATTTCTTGTATATTCGTCTTCAAAATTGGTACTGTCCTCTACAAAAGAAATCTTCCTCTCCTTCAGATAGTTATCAATTTCTTTTCGTTCTAAACATAAAACAGGCCGAATCACTCCGTCTTTTCTGGCTTTCATAGGAGAAAGCCCTCTAAGCCCGGTTCCCCGGCACAGATGATGGATCATGGTTTCCGCCAGATCGTTCTTATTATGGGCAAGGGCGATCAGTCCCTTTTGCTTTTTTGATCCTTCCAGTTCTTTTTGAAAGGCGTCTCTTCTCACTCTTCTTCCGGCTTCTTCCATTCCTGTTTTCCATTGTCCGGCAAGGGCCGGAACCGGATAGGAATACACTCCGCAGGAAATCCCTCTTTCTTCACAGACCTTTTCCACAAAATTCTGGTCTCTGAGAGCCTCCTCTCCCCGAATCCCATGATTTACATGAACTACCCGAAGTTCAAAATCATACGCAGAAGAAAAGCGCTGCAAAATGTCCAACATTGCCATGGAGTCTCCGCCCCCTGACACCCCGGCTATCACCAGAGAGCAGTCCTGAAATATTCTATTTTTTTCAGCAAAAGCCTGAACCTTTTTAAAGATCTGATCCTGCATGAATCCTTCTGTCTCCTCTTTTGTCTTTATTTACGAAGTATGCTTGCCACAAGAACAGTCATATCGTCTCTGGCCCGGTAATCGCTGTAGCCAAGCACCCTTTCCAAAATTCCCCGGCTCACTTCTCTTGGGGTTTCTTCCTGAATATCCATAATGATTTCCTTCATGGTTTCCTCCTCCCTCTCTGTAGGAAGAGCATCCAGTACCCCGTCTGTCATCATGATCAGATAGTCTCCATGATAAAGTTTTCTGGACGCCATATCAAAATCAATCTGCTGCATCAGACCTGCCGCAAGGCTTTCCGAAGAAATAGCCTCTACCCAGTGATCTCTTTTAATAAAAGTGGAAGCAGCTCCCGCCTTCAGGAAGCTGCAGATCCCTGTATACAGATCCAGGGCGCAAATATCCACTGTAGAAAACATTCCTTCCCTGCCCTTTAGCACAAGAGCAGAATTTACCATTCTTGCCGCCGTCTCCTGAGAAAATCCCGATTCCAGAAACTGTTCCAGAAGCTCCACAACAATCTCGCTTTCTCTGCAGGCGTCCATCCCAGAACCCATTCCGTCAGAAAGGCACATAACAAACCTGTCTTCTTCCTGTCTGCATATATAATTATCTCCAGAAACCTTTTCTTCTTCTCTGGTAAGTTTGGCCGCCCCATACATAACCTGATAGCTGCAGTCCTCTACAAAATGCACTGTATGGTATTCACCATTTACAATACATCTGCTGTCTTCAGCCGAGGTCATGGCACATTCGCAAAGACCAGAAAGCATCTGGGCCACCTCTGTCACAGAAACACACTGACCGCTTCTTGCCCGCATGGTCAAAAACATCTGTCTCCGTCCCTCTACCTTATCCATAACCCAGGCATTTTTCAACACAATATGTCTTTTTTTCAGGGATCTTCTGATATTTTCCCAAAGCCCTGGATCCGCAGGCGCAATATCATAGAGATCCTCTGCAACTGTTTCCATGATCCTGGCTGTTTCCGTAAGTTGCTGCGCCACTGCAAGACGGCTTTCGATCATACGGTTATTCCATATCAGATTTTGTTTTTCCTTTTTGAAACTTTCCCGGACAGCTTCCAGATATTGAACTGATCTGCAGCACATTTGAGCCCATTCTGCCCGGATAGTCTCCACCTCTTCTTCGTTTCCCTCTTCCATAGCGCGTATCATCGCCTCGCCGCCCCGCTTTAAGGCTCCGGCGTTTTCTCCCCAGCAGATCTCTCTGTGATAGCAATGGCTGCACATTTCTCCGCTAGCATCCGAAAGTATAACTTCCACCTGCCCTGCGCTGAGATATTCCTTACGATAGGGCATTCCATAAAAGGTTTCTGCCAGCTTCTGGAAGGAGGCGGCGTAGCGTTCCACCTTCTCCTTCTGCGGATGGCTTTCACAAAGGGCAAACTTTTCCTCTTTTTTGGGTATTTGCCCTGCCAAAATAGTTTTTGCCATGTCCCGGACGATCAGAAGTATACTGATCACGAGCATGGCAATCATCCATTCCTGCATATTCCCCTCCCCCTTGCACACTTCATCAGGTGACATTATAGCGGATGGGATATAAAATATCTGTCAAACACAGACGAACAGAAAAAAAACTTTTCTCCAAAATCCGTGTTATTTTTCTTCTTCAAACACAGTTTCGTTTTCTTTTACAAGACCAAGTCTGTCCCTGGCAACCTCTGCAGCATACTCGTCTGTCTGCATATATGCTTTACGCTGCTCAATCTCCTGTGTGCGCTCCTGCTCATAGGAAATCTGCTTCTCCAGTTCTGCGGCCTGAGCGTCATAATAAGCGATTTTATTCCTCATGCTCTGGCTCTGGACAGCCATTCCTCCCAGAAGAAGCAGGACAACAACAGAAATAACAGCCATACCCAGGTAGTTATTCTTTATTCTCTTTTTTGTCTTTTTTCTTTTTGACTTTTTCAACCTGTCTGACCCTCTTATTTCCAAAAAACTGCTTTTTATGTAATATCCTGAGACTATACATTAAAATATTACATCTTCCAAGAAAAAATAGCAACCTCTTTGTCATATTTTTTATATGAAAGACACAAATTTCCAATAACCGGCCTATCAGCCTGCCCAATAACCGCCCTGCTGTCCTGCTGCAGATCCATGCTCCAAGGAAATTTCCCAGAAACAAAAAACTCCGCAAAATACCCTGATTAAAACGGTAAACCATACAGAACACAAAAAAACCTGCCCCAATCCAGTAAAACACATCCAGAGCATTCCACACCGCCTTATGGCGAAAAAAAACTTTTCTCAGAGCTGCAAGCAATTCATAGCAAAGATACAGCGCTGCTCCCATTCCCACAGAAAGTCCGAAAAGCATTGCTTCATATTCCATATAGCTGCTCATATATCACCGGAACATCCGTTTCAGCAGAGATTCTTCTTTTTTGTCTGTATTTTTTGATAAGTAGGAAAAACTGCTGATCTTTCCTTCTATATCTGCTTCTCCCTTTTCCAGGTTCAGCCTCTTTACATGAAGCATTTCCCCCTTAACAGACAGCTTTCCCCCTTCTGTGTCCAGAAGGATTTCCCCCTCATGAAAGGAATATACGTCGCGGACGCCTGTCACCATGCCCGTCTGACGGTTTTCTATGATGATTCTGTGGGAAAGGATTGTTTTCTTTTCTTCCAAAACATTGGCCTCCATTGCCTCTTTCCCTAAACAATCTATGAGAAAACCATTCTAAATAGACGTATCTTTTAGAGGTAGCGGAACATGCTCTCCGCCTCTTCCTTGCGGACAGTCTCTTTTACGTCAAGAACTTCCACCTTCACGCTTTTGCCGCCAAACTGGATTTCTACTTTATCCCCTGCTTTTACCTGTGCTGACGCCCGTGCAGGCTTATCGTTCAAAAGAACTCTTCCTGCGTCGCAGGCCTCGTTTGCTACTGTTCTTCTTTTGATCAGACGAGATACTTTTAAATATTTGTCAAGTCTCATAGTTCTCTCCTTTTCTAAATTCAAGAACGCTCCGGTGTTCTTGCTGTAATTTATTATTACTTACCACTAAAAAAGGGGGAACGAACCGTTCCCCCTGATAATCAATTCTTATTATTTCTCGTTTACGAGATCCTTTAATGCCTTGCCTGCTTTGAATTTTGGTGCTTTGGAAGCTTCGATTTTCATGGTTTCACCAGTATGCGGATTTCTTCCTTCTCTTGCTGCTCTTTCGCTTACTTCAAAAGTACCAAAGCCAACAAGCTGGATCTTACCGCCTTTTTTCAGTTCGGATGCCACAACATCGGTGAAAGATTTAAGAACTGCCTCTACATCTTTTTTGGAAAGGTTAGTCTCTTTCGCCATTGCTGATATTAATTCGGTTTTATTCATGGTGTTTCCTCCTATATATGCTCTCTTTCTTTATTCCTGCGTTACGCTTCCTGTCGCTCACACGCTATTTACTATTTATATACCTTTTCCTATTGGTTGTCAAGGTTTTTTGTGCTATTTTTCCATGAAAAGCACCATTTTCAGCGTGTCTGTCCACGCCCTTCCTTCTCCCTTTTTTTAAGCTCGTCCCAGGTAAGAGAGGCCGCTTCCAAATCCTCTGGAGAAAAGATTTTTGGGTGGCGGAACTGCATTTTTGAGGAGATTCCCTTAACCACATCTTCTATGGTAAAAAGCCCCTCCTCCTGTGCGATCACGCTGTGAAGCGCCACCTGAAAAAGAACATCTCCAAGCTCCTCGCAAAGGTTTTCACTGTCGCCTTCCTTATCCAGGCGGTCAATTCCCTCCAGAAGCTCATTTGTTTCATTAACAAGATAGGGTTTCAGACTTTCATGGGTCTGTACCTTATCCCAGGGGCAGTTTCTGCGAACTGCCCTGACCACATCCATAAATTCATCAAATACTTCCATTTTTCACCACAATTATAACATCGCGTTTACCATAGCAAGAACTGCCTCGCCCATAACCGCTGACTTCTGGTCTGCGTCCTCAAGAGAGCTTCCCTTAACTCCATAGTAGAATTTCACTTTAGGCTCTGTACCGGAAGGACGAACGCATACCCATGCATCGTCTGTCAGATCATAATACAGAACATTGGAGTTTGGAAGACCTGTAGGTTTCACCTCTCCTGTAGCCAGATCTGTAACTGTATCCTTCTTATAGTCTCTTGCGGATACTACCTTATGGCCGGCAAATTCTGTCGGAGGATTCTGACGAAGGGTATCCATGATCTCCTGGATCTTCTGAAGCCCCTCAATTCCCTTAAGAGTAACGGATTTAATATCATCCTTATAATATCCGTACTGTTCATACATCTCGATCATTGCATCCCAGAGAGTCTTGCCCTGGCTCTTATAGTAAGCCGCAGCCTCGCAGAGCGCCATTGTAGCAACAATAGCGTCTTTATCTCTTGCATATGTACCGATCAGGCAGCCGTAGCTTTCTTCAAATCCAAAAAGGTATGTTCCTTTTCCGCTGTTTTCAAATCCAAGAATCTGCTGTCCGATGAATTTAAAACCTGTAAGAACCTCAATAAGATTTACGCCATAGCCTCTTGCAATAGCATCTGCCAGATTGCTGGTAACGATAGTCTTGATCAGGGCTCCGTCCTCTGGAAGGCTTCCGTTTACTGCCTTGCGCTGTCCGATTTCATAATTTGCAAGCAGACATCCTGACATATTTCCTGTAAGATCATGATACTCGCCGTTTTTATCCTTTACGCGAACGCCGAGACGGTCTGCGTCCGGGTCGGTAGCAAGAACAAGATCTGCGTCTACTTCTTTCGCCAGCTTCAGACCCAGCTCAAAGGCTTCTGCAGCCTCCGGGTTCGGATAGCTGACAGTTGGGAAATCTCCATCCGGCAGTTCCTGTTCCTTAACAACATATACGTTCTCAAATCCAAGTTCTTTCAAGATTCTTCTTGCAGGAATATTTCCTGTTCCATGAAGAGGTGAATAAACAATCTTCAGATTCTTTCCTTCTGCCTCGATAGCGTCATGGTGGATCACCTGTTTCTTTAATTCTGCAATATAAGCGTCGTCAATATCCTGTCCGATCACTTCATAAAGTCCGGCTTTTTCTGCTTCTGCCTTGTCCATGGTCTTTACGGTATTCCAATCGGAAATTGCTTTTACCTCTCCCATGATTCCGCTGTCATGAGGCGGTGTGATCTGCGCGCCGTCTTCCCAGTAAACCTTATATCCATTATATTCCGGCGGGTTATGGCTGGCTGTCACGTTAATACCGGCAATACAGCCCAGATGGCGGACTGCAAAAGACAGCTCCGGCGTAGGTCTTAAGGATTCAAAAATGTATGCCTTAATTCCGTTAGCAGCAAGGCAAAGAGCCGCCTCCTGCGCAAATTCCGGTGACATATGACGGGAATCGTATGCAATTGCCACTCCCTGAGATTTCTTGTCAACTTTTGCAATATAGTTAGCCAGTCCCTGTGTTGCTCTTCTTACTACATAAATATTCATGCGGTTCGTTCCTGCGCCAATAATTCCACGAAGACCTGCTGTGCCAAATTCCAGGTCCATATAGAAACGTTCCTTAATTTCATTTTCTTCTTCTGCGATGTTTTTCAGTTCTTCCTTGGTTGCTTCATCGAAGTATGGGTTTGCAAGCCACTGCTCGTATACTTCTCTGTAATCCATACCGCTATACCTCCCTGTGTCTTGTTTTTATCCGCAATGCGGACATCTGGTTTATTACTGTAAACAGTAATCATGATTTCTAATTATACACCTATTTTGCACAAAAGGGAAGTATGAACCGTCTTTTATCTAAAGCATTCTTCACAAAAGCGCTCCCATTTTTCTTTCTGACGGATCAGTGTCTGGAACTTTTCTGTGTTTTTCTCTGAAACCCATGCTTTGCTGTGTGTATAATAATAATTAGATAACTTCCAGAACTTATCAGGATAGGAAAAACGGATCTTTAGATTTTCTATTTCTTCCTTGGATATAGATCGGATCCTGTCGTAGGTATTAAGCATTTCCCTGCCAGTCTGAATATTCCAGTTGGATTTTTCAAGAATCTTACGCATAAAACGGTAAAGATCCCCCGTCTGTATTCCATAACACCAGTGAGAAAACCCAGTTACTGCATTTCCCTGACCTGTTATCAGCACATTATGCTGATTATACTCGCCATGGCAGATATTCCCCTTCTTTTTTGCTTCTTCACGAAGTTTTTGATAGGAAGAGGATTCCAGCAGCTCTGACGCTGTCTCCGCCTGTTCCAAAAACCATTCCACGTGTTTCAGGTATTCCTTTTCAAATGTGCAGGAAGGACCTTTTTTTCGGATAAACCTGCGTATTTTTTTCAATTCCTGATTGTGGCGCCGATATTCATCCTCAAGACTGGTTTCCATATAATCTGCTTCCAGGTCAAGGTGCATCTCTTTATGGATCTTTGCCAGAGTACGAACAGAAGAAAAAACGTCCTCTCTTGATCTGGCGTCACATTCTCTCCCCTGAAACCACTGCTGCAGCGTATAAGGAATCCCATCTTTATCATAGGAAATAAGGCTTTCTTCTTTATTTGGAATATATACATCCACAAGACAGCCCTGTTCCCAAAGCCTGGCAAGGAGTTCCTGCTGCTTTTGAAGTTTTTTCTCTGAGCCTTTAAATTCACGTATGATAAAAATTCCTTTGTCTGTCTGACAGAGAAGCGCTCCTCTGGTACGCGCCGTGCTTTTTACAGTAAGCTCGTACTGTGCCAGAGTGCTGAGTCCATAATCATACAAATCCATTTCCCCCTCATTTTTTGTACCTTCTATCTTATGTACACAGGGCCGGGGATTATGAAGCATTCTCATAATAATTTCCTGTTACATTTATTAGGAAAGTTAGTACAGAATGTACTCCTTTCCTAAAAAAAAGAACCTGCAGGCCTTGCAGATTCCTTTTTTCTTTCTATATTATATGGCAGACAGATCATTTTTCAGAAGATCCATCAACTTTTCTTTTGTGTTGTCTTCCGGGTACTCCAGCACATGGGCAAGCATAGCGTCCAGTATCTCTCCAAGCCTTGGGCCCGGCTTACATCCTGCACCGATCAGATCTCTTCCTGTAACAGCAAGATTTTTCAGAGAAACGCACTGCTGTTTCTTAAGAATCTCTTCATAGCACTTCTCTACGCCAATGAGTCTCTGTTGCTTTTCCTCTCTTTTATAAAAGCTCTGAGCCAGCATATCTGCTTTTTGCACTTCCAGATAAAGAGGAAAAATATCCTCTCCAATCTGATTCACTGCCCGTCGTACAGAAGTCATTTCCGGCAGCGGTCTGGCATCATGCCATTTCACCAATCTGCACACCTTATGAATGGTATCGTTATCAAACTTCAGTCTTCGTAGAATTGCTTTTGCCATTTTTTCACTTTCCGGTCCGTGCATCTTAAAATGATCTCTGTTGTTTTCATCTGTTGTTTTCATAACCGGCTTTCCGATATCATGAAGAAGCATGGTCAGTCTCAAAACCTTATCTGCCCGAACATTCAAAAGGCTCTGAAGTGTATGCTCTCCCACCGTATAACAATGATGAGGAGTATTCTGCTCTGTTTCCATACAAAGGTCAAACTCAGGAAGGAACTCTTTTGTGATCCCTGTCTCATAAGCAGTCCGAAGATAATCGGGATGAGCAGAAACCAGAAGCTTCACAAGCTCCACCTGGATTCTCTCCGCACTGACATAATGAAGATTCCCTGCCAGAGCATAAATTCCCTGTCTGGTATTTTCATGGATCGAAAACCCAAGCTGGGCAGAAAACCTGACTGCCCTAAGAATCCGAAGGGCGTCTTCCCCAAATCTTTCCATTGGGTCGCCTACACAGCGGATCACTTGATTTTTCATATCCTCCATCCCATGAAACAGATCCACAATTCCCCGATCTGGATGATATGCCATTGCATTGATGGTAAAATCCCGCCGTTTCAGATCCTCTTCCAGGCTTGCAGTAAACATAACTTCTTTTGGGTGGCGGCCGTCTTCATAGTCCCCGTCTACCCGGTAGGTTGTCACCTCAAACCCTTCCCTGTCCATAAGAACTGTCACCGTACCATGCTGCAGTCCGGTATCAACTGTTCTGTGAAACAAAGCCTTTACCTGCTCCGGGGAAGCAGATGTGGTGATATCCCAGTCATCCGGGCAGCGTCCCAGGATAGAATCCCTGACGCAGCCGCCCACCACATAGGCCTCATACCCGCTTTCCTCCAGGATACGCAGGATTTTTTCTGCACTGGAGGGAATTTCAAGCTTCATATTAATATGCTCTGCCCCAGTAAACCATTTTTTTGGCCGGTTTGCCGCAGCACACGCAGACGTCGCTTAAATGCTCCTGCTCAAAAGGCATACATCTGGAAGTTGCCTGAACATCTTCTTTAATCTTATCCTCGCATGCCTGGTCTCCGCACCACATAGCCTTTACAAAGCCTGGTTTATTATTAACAGTATCTTTGAAGGTCTCATAATCTGTGGCAACATACGTATGCTCCTCGCGGTGAGCACGAGCTCTTTCCAGCATATCCTTCTGCATGGTATCCAGGATCTCCTGAACCTTTGCGCTAAGCTCTTCAAAGGAAACCACATATTTTTCTCTTGTATCACGACGGCAGATCACAGCCTGTCCTTTTTCAATATCCTTTGGACCACATTCAATACGAACCGGAATTCCTCTCATTTCCTGCTCGGAGAACTTATATCCAGGACTTCTGTCTGTATCGTCTACCTTTACACGGATTCCTGCTGCCCTTAATGCTGCAAACAACTGGTCGGCTTTTTCAAGTACGCCTTCTTTACGCTGCTGGATCGGAATGATCACTGCCTGAACAGGTGCGATTCTCGGCGGCAGCACAAGACCGCTGTTGTCTCCGTGTACCATAATAATTGCTCCGATCATACGGGTTGTCATTCCCCAGGAAGTCTGATGAACGTACTGGAGCTTGTTTTCTTTATCTGTGTACTGGATGCCAAAGGCTTTTGCAAAACCGTCTCCAAAGTTATGGCTTGTTCCTGACTGCAGAGCCTTTCCGTCGTGCATCAGGGACTCGATGGTATAAGTTGCCTCCGCTCCTGCAAATTTTTCTTTGTCAGTTTTCTGTCCTTTTACAACCGGGATAGCCAGAACTTCTTCACAGAAATCCGCATAGACGTTCAGCATCTGGATGGTTCTCTCTTCAGCTTCCTGGGCAGTCGCATGAGCGGTATGTCCCTCCTGCCACAAAAATTCTCTGGAGCGAAGGAAAGGACGTGTTGTTTTTTCCCAGCGCACAACAGAACACCACTGGTTATATACCTTTGGCAGATCTCTGTGAGACTGGATTTCCTTCTGATAGAAATCGCAGAACAGAGTCTCGGAAGTAGGACGTACGCAAAGACGCTCCTGAAGAGGATCCAGTCCTCCATGTGTCACCCATGCAACTTCAGGCGCAAATCCCTCTACATGGTCTTTTTCCTTCTGAAGAAGAGATTCTGGAATAAACATAGGCATGTACACATTCTGTACCCCTGTTTCCTTGAATCTTCTGTCCAGCTCATTCTGGATATTCTCCCAGATGGCATAACCTGCAGGTTTGATCACCATGCAGCCTTTTACGCTTGTATAGTCGCAAAGCTCTGCTTTTTTTACAACGTCCGTATACCATTGTGCAAAATCTTCTTCCATAGAAGTGATGGCTTCCACTAATTTTTTCTCTTTTGCCATGATTTTCTCTCCTTTTTTTATGAAATAAAAAAAGCCCCTCTGATCCCCGCATAGGGACCGAAGGACTTCGGCGGTACCACCCTGATTAGCAGCACCCCTTTTAACAGTCTGTTCTTATTACAGCCTGCTTCCATACTGCTCTCTTAATATCTTTAACGCAGATATACGCCGCGCTTCAGTTGCACGGGGCTCCGAGGCCGGTTCCATACTTCACGCACAAGATCCTTCCACCGCCGTCTGAAACTTTTCCAGACTTTTGGATCCCTCTCTGAGATTGCTCCGCATGTACTATTCTCTTCTTCGCCATTACTTTATCTTTCAGGCAATACCTGAATTATAATTCATTCTATTCGAAAAACTTTCGGGTGTCAAGGGGCTTTCTTTTTTTACTATATAATTCAGACAGAAAAACGGATTTCCCGTCCGGTACGGTTATATTTATAATATCTCACGCCTGCTGCGTCCAGCATTCTCTTAGAAGCGATCACAGAAGGAGTATTTTCATATTTATCACAGTCATATACAATGGTTTTGATCCCTGACTGGATGATTGCCTTGGCACACTCGTTGCATGGGAACAAAGACACATACAGCTTGGCTCCCTCCAGGCTTCCGCCTCTGTAATTCAGGATCGCATTCAGCTCACTGTGAGTAACATAAAGGTACTTTGTATCAAGGGCGTCGCCCTCTCTGGCCCATGGAAACTTGTCATCAGAACATCCCATTGGAAATCCATTATATCCCATGGACAGAATCTTATTGTCCTGGCTTACAATACAGGCTCCTACCTGTGAATTTGGGTCTTTGGACCTCATTCCGGAAAGAATGGCAACTCCCATAAAATATTCATCCCATGAAATATAGTCTGTTCTTTTTTCATTTTCCATAAAAGCTCTGCCCCCTTATTCTGTTTCTATCTGGCTGATCCGGCGTATATGCCTCTCATCATTTGAAAACGGCGTATTTAAAAAGGTATCTACGATTTTAAGGGCAAGTCCTGCTCCAACCACTCTTCCTCCCATAGCAAGAACGTTGGCGTCATTATGAAGCCTGGTAGCCTCTGCGCTGAAGCAGTCAGAACAAAGAGCCGCCCGTATTCCCTTAAACTTATTAGCAGTAATAGAAATTCCGATTCCTGTTCCGCAGATCAGGATTCCCTTCTCACATTCTCCGCTTTGAATGGCTTTTGCCACTTTTTTTGCATAAACCGGATAATCCACAGCTTCCGTACTGTCACAGCCATAATCCACATATTGGATCCCCTGACCCTCCAGATACTTCTTAATCTCCTGTTTCAGTTCAAATCCTCCATGGTCACAACCTAATGCTATCATTCTTCATCCTCCTGTACGTAAATAATCTTATGTCCTGCTGCCTTTAAAAGACGATTCATGATCGCCTGTCCCATCTTTGGCGTATAAAACGCTTCCGAATAAATAACGCTTACACCATCTCCGTCAAAATCACGGAGCACCTCATAAAGGTGATGGGCAATGGTTTCTTCTTCTTCTCTGCTTCCAATACTGCGGATTACCCCGTTTTTGTACCGGGCAGCCGTTTCATCCGCTGCGATGATCCCGATTCGAAGCCCCTTTTTACTGGCCTCTTCCGTCATTTGATTAATATAGGAAATCACCTTTTCTGTAGGGCCTTCTACAATGGCAAGCTCTGCCTGCGGCGCATAGTGACGGTATTTCATTCCCGGCGCTTTGGGATGAACGCTGTTGTCTGTGATCAGAAGACCTTTGTCCATCCGAACCTCTCCCAGGGTTTCCTGAAGCATTTCAAGAGAAATATATCCGGGCCTTAACACCACGGGAATCTCTTCTGTGAAGTCCACGATCGTAGATTCAAGCCCGATTCCCACCTGGCCGCCATCCAGGATCATGTCAATAGCGTCCCCCAGATCTTCCTCCACATGCTGCGCCAAAGTGGGACTTGGACGCCCTGAAGTGTTTGCGCTTGGCGCAGCCACAAATCCTCCTGCCGCCCGGATCAGCTCCTGAGCGATCACATCGCTTGGAAAACGGACAGCCACACTGTCCAGGCCTCCCGTTGTTTCTTTTGGCACAATATCCGCCTTGGGGAGGATCATCGTCAAAGGACCGGGCCAGTATTTTTCCGCAAGGATCCTGGCTCCCTCTGGAATCTTTGTTGTGATCTCCTTCAGTTTCTCCAGTTCTGCAATATGCACAATAAGAGGATTGTCTGACGGCCGTCCCTTGGCCGCGTAAATTTTCATGGAAGCCCTGGGATCAAGGGCATTTCCGCCCAGACCGTAAACTGTTTCTGTAGGAAACGCCACCAGACCTCCGTCTTTTAATATCTGTCCTGCCTTTTTTATGGCTTCTTCATTCAGATGCTCCCCATCCATAGCCACGACTTCTGCTCTCATTTTTTTACTCCTTTTTCCCTCTTATGATTCCCAGTTCCATAAAAATGGGATACAGGTAGCTTGCCCCAAATATTCCCAGCTTCTTAGGTCCCGTTACCAGAAGAGGAAGTTTTTCGCCAGCCTGCAGCCGGTTCTGCATCATACGAAAAGCGATCTCCACACTGCTTCTGGTAATACTTTTACTGTTGACCTTACGATCCACAAAGATCTCGTTTCCTTTGATCTCATAGTGAAATTCCAGCCCTCTGGCTGTATAAAAGGCCTGCCCTTCCATTTGGCGCAAAGCGCTCCACAAGTTCTCCAGGGTAAAACACTCTTCAGATATCTCTGATAGATTTTTATGGTGTTCTTCCACAGCCGTCCCCCCTGATTTCAAAAAAAATTTTTCTTTATCAACATCGGTGTTATTTTAACACGCACAGAACAATAACACAACTTTATCAGCGGATATAAATACCGTCGCCTTCCCAAAAGGCGCCTTCCGGGCACACGCATTTTGTCAAAGCTTCTCTTTCAGCCGCCAACCTGCTGTAATCATTTTCCATAAGACAGAGAAGCAGCTTCTGGGACATTCCCACATGGATTCGCCGTTCCTCTTCTTCCTGTTCCTTCTCTGGAAAACAGGGAACAGAAAGAGAAATCTCTGCATTCTTACCATGAAAATGCAGTCTGGTTCCCTGTTCCATAAACATCTCGCAGATTGGTTTATAGTACGCCCTAAAAAACGCTTCTTCTGTAAAACATACGCGTTCTCTGTTTTTTGCCTGACTGTTTTCCGGCTGCCGGATCACTCCGCAAAGAAAACTGTGATCATAATACGTCATACAGACTGCCCCAGGATCCGGCGCCAGTCCGTTGACAGATTCTATCGCCGCCGCCTGCTGGCAGCCTTTTTTCAGCGCCTGTTCCCTTCTGTTGCTTCCTCCCTTGGCTTCCCAGACGCTCCAGGATTTTTTATCCGGCTGAAAACCGATCATATCCTGCCGCCATTCGCTGTTAAAAAAGTCAACAAAGCCGTTTCCGTCCATGCTCTGGATCAGATTTAGATGGGTAAGATAGTCCACGCCGTACAGCCTTCTGCTGATAAGTTTTGTCAAAAACATTCCCATATAATAAGACATTACACTTTTTTCAGAAGAATCCAGATAAGCGATCCTTCTTGCCTTTTTCAGGCGGTCGCCTTCTGTATCAAGGGCAGTCTCTACCAGAAACAGCTTGTAGATCAGTTCCAGCTTCTTCT
Source organism: uncultured Blautia sp. (assembly GCF_937880195.1). Taxonomy (GTDB): domain Bacteria; phylum Bacillota; class Clostridia; order Lachnospirales; family Lachnospiraceae; genus Blautia_A. The sequence goes on along the minus strand of NZ_CALFLA010000009.1, from coordinate 13,145 downwards.
TGGAAAAATATGCGGTTGTCATCCTCTGTACCGGAATCCCGCAGGTAATCACTGCATGGAGTAATTCTCTTGCTGAAAATTCCATTTCTATATTTTTACCAATAAGCCCTGTTGCGCTTTCGCGGTCTTCCACTTCCAGGGACATGGTGTAATTCTTATCTTCTGTTAATATCATGATACCTCTCCTTGCGCAAATGAGAAATTTCTTAGTTACTGTTCACAGTAACATTTCTTGTACTATTGTAGCATTTTTAATTGAGCTTGTGCAATGAATTTCTCATAAAATTCGTTACTGTCCTATAGTTTAGGGGCACATGACAATAATTCTCTGGGGCGCTGTCTGAGGCGGAATGCTTTTTGTTACAGAACTATAATATACAAGAAGCTCCTGGCTTTCCGGGCTGCAGAAAAATCTCTGACCGTTCATAGTTCTTATATTTGTCAGAGGGGAAATATTCAGCTTCAGCGAATTGTCTTCTGCCGTCAAAGTGTCGTCAAAAAAACTCAAAACAGCCTCCTGACCATTTCTGAGAACCGTTACCAGTTCCGCCTGATACCGGGGCGGAAAAACAGCCGGAGCCGGAAGGCTGGCATCATAAAAAGCCGCAACTCTCATTCCCCTCCGCAGTCTTACATTATCCACCACCATCGTATCTCCAGACACTACAAAATCCACAATCTCTCCTTCTGTATCTACTGAAATGACCATAGCGCAGCAGGAGCCTCCACTTCTGATATCACGAATCACTCCTGTTACTTTTTTATAAGAAGAAAACATCATAACCTCACCTTTTTTTCTTTATAGTATGAACGCTTCTCATGTTCTGTTCCCTCTGCACCTTTCTTATTATCTCACATAAAATATAGGGTAATAAACCTGAAACAGAAAGGATTTGTTCATGGAAAATTATCAGAGGAACCGCTCTTTGGGGCGTCCATACCAGGCAACCTGCGGTATGGCAAGGGTTTCTGCGGCTGATCCTGGCTCCTGCAGGTGCCAGACCGGCAAAGCAAACCCATCCTGTGCCTGCCGCATTCCTGATACAGTCACTAAAAACGCAGAAATGTATACTCATGTTGAACATCTGGAACCAGCTATGGCCTATGTTCCATGTCAGCAGCTTACTAACACCTATGATGCAGGCTATGCCTTAAATGTGGGAACTATTTTTCCCCAGCTCTGCAAGCCATTCTGCGGAAAGAGAGGTGTTCGAAGATGACATATTCCACTTCCCGCGCTCAGCTTTTAAATAAGATCAATGAGGTCAGCTTTGCCGTTGACGATCTGCTTCTCTATCTGGACACCCATCCCTGCTGTGAAAAAGGTCTGGCTCTTTACCGCCAATACAGTCAGGAACGGAAAACTCTTATGAAGGAATATGCCCAATGCTATGGTCCGCTCACCATCGATGACGCAATATATTCTGACAAAGGTAGCTGGGAGTGGATGGAACAGCCATTCCCTTGGGAAATGGAAGGAGGATGCAGATAGTCTATGTGGAACTATGAAAAAAGATTGCAGTACCCCATTAATATCAAAACGCCAAATGCAAAGCTGGCTCAGTTTATCATGAGCCAGTACGGCGGACCGGACGGCGAGATCAGCGCCTCTCTCCGTTATCTCTCACAGAGATTTTCTATGCCGAACAGGATGGCCTGCGCTGTCCTCAATGATGTAGGTACGGAAGAGCTGGCTCACCTTGAAATGGTGTCAACCATTGTCCATCAGCTGACCCGCGATCTTTCTATGGAAGAAATTGAAAAGAGCGGTCTTGGACCTTACTATATAGATCATGGCGTTGGCGTCTGGCCCCAGGCCGCAGCAGGTATTCCTCAGAATGCCTGTGAATTTCAGAGTAAAGGCGATCCCATCACAGACCTTTTTGAGGACCTGGCGGCAGAGCAGAAAGCCCGTTCCACCTATGACAATATTCTCCGTGTTGTCCGCAACATTCCAGAGATTGCCGACCCAATCCGCTTCCTGCGGGCAAGAGAGGTTGTTCACTTCCAGAGATTTGGTGAAGCGCTCAGAAGCGTACAGGAACAGCTTGACTCCAAAAACTTTTACGCATTTAACCCTTCTTTTGACGCGCCATGCACCGCCTCCTGCAAAAAATGCTGATAAAAACTCCCCGGCCGCACCGGGGAGTTTTTTACTGGATCACATATGCGTTTACAATTTCTCCATAATAAGCAATGTGTACATCGCGGTTTGAGCCTGTAAAAGAGCTGTCTACATTCTGAGGATAAAATTTTTCTACCGTCTCCTTATCCATTGCTGCAATATCCTGTTTCTGTTTATAAATAACCCTGCATTCCAAAGTAAGAGGAAGCTCCTTAATGCCTGGAACAGAAATTTCCTCTGGCTCCTCCAGCGTCAGTCCCAGCTCCTGGATCTTGTCCATGTCCCTTCCTGATTTTGAGCCGCAAAATCCAAGAATCTTTTTCTGACTGTCGTCAAGGGGAATATTTACCGTAAATTCTCCGTTCTTTTCCAAAAGCTCTCTGGTAAATCTTCCTTCACGGATCACTGTGATAAAAACAGGCTTTCCCCACTCGATCCCCATCATTCCCCAGGAAATCGTCATAGAGTTTACCTTATCGCCTGCTTTTGACGTCACAAGAACTCCTGATCTGACTCCCTTTAAAATCTCCCCCGTATACTCAAACAAATCAATCTTTTTCTTCATGTCCTAAAGCCTCCCTGATCTTTCTGTATTTCTATTATCTTATTCCAAAAATCTCCAGATTGCAAGCATCCCGTCTCTGGACGAACACCTCTATCCCTGATATAATTGAAGTATTACAGTAAAAAGGAGTTTATCCATGCAAAACAAAGTCAAAACCCCAAACCTTACCTTTGTCTATTCTTTTATTCAAGGATTTTACTGGATGAATTTTTCTGCAGTTATGGGATTTGCCAGCCTTTATCTTCTTGACAGCGGATTTACCAACACAGAAATTGGCATGATCATGGCTGTTGCCGGAATCATCTCTGCAGTTTTACAGCCTATGATCGCCGGATACGCAGACAAACCTTCCAGCCCTTCTCTAAAAAAGATCATTCTTGTGCTGATCTTTATCCAGTTTGGACTGGGAATCCTGATGCTGTGTTTCTTTCACAAGGCTTTCCTGCTTACAGGAGTCCTCTATGCCAGCACCATTACCCTTTTACAGCTTCTGACGCCTTTTGTCAATGCCCTGGGAATGCAGACCATCAACCAGGGAAAGCCTTTGAATTTTGGCGTTGCAAGGGGAATGGGTTCCGTAGCCTATGCGATAATGTCTTATCTCCTTGGAGCCATAGCTGATAAAACCGGAGCTGTTTCCATTCCCATTTCTATCTCCTGTATGTCGCTGGCTCTTGTAGGAGCGCTTGTATTGTTCCCCTTCCATAAGCTGCCGGATGCTGCCTTGGAGCAAAAATCTTCCTCTTCCAGTCCTCTTGCCTTTTTTACAAAATATAAGCGGTTCACTGTTGTACTTGCCGGATGTATATTTCTTTACCTGAGCCATGTGCTTTTAAACAGCTTCACCTTCCAGATCGTAGAAACAAAAGGCGGAGGAAGCGCTGAAATGGGGACCTCCATGGCAATCGCCGCTCTTGTTGAGCTGCCTACCCTTTTTCTTTTTTCTTTTATGCTGAAAAAAGCCCGCTGCGATTTCTGGTTCCGTATCTGCGGTATTTTCTTTTTGCTGAAAAGCCTTGGAACTCTTATTGCGCCAAACGTTCCTGTATTTTATGGCGTTCAGGTTCTTCAGATGATGGGCTGGGGATTGATCGCAGCAGCTTCGGTATATTATGTAAATGCCATAATGGAAGAACAGGACGCTATTAAAGGCCAGGCATATATTTCCATGACCTATACTCTGGGAAGTGTGATCGGATCTCTTCTCGGAGGCGCGCTGATCGATTCTTCCGGCGTAAACGCCATGCTTATTTTCGCCACAATATCTGCTGCATTTGGAATGCTGATCCTCTTATTTGCCACAGAACGCACAACCAGCAGTCGGAATTAATCCGGCTGCTAGCTTCTTTTTTTCCAACGGCTTATTTTATTTTCACATATGTAATTCCATTCACATCCGCTGCAGATTTCTTTCCTTTTCCCTTTTTCCAGAATTTTTTCTTCAACCCTGGAAAAAAATTCTTTTGATCCCATAACCTGATTTTCATAAAATCCGCAAATATTCAGCACTTTCTGATCATAATGCGTTACGCATGCCTCTGTCACACAAATATTATTTTTTAAATTGGGACATGCTTTACAGATCTCGTCACCGGAAATCACCAGTCTCACAGGAGTTCCTTTTTCCAGGATCTCAAGCATATGTTCCATGTGAGAAGAAAATCCTTCACTATATCCTTTTCCTTCAAAATAAGCAAGACACATTCCATGATGAGGCCTAAGCCTGATATTTTCATTTTTATTCTTAAAAAACATATTTTTTTAACTTTCTTGACAATCCGTATGCCAGAACAATTTTTAATATATCCGGGATAATAAAAGGAATCACACACCATCCCAGTACAGTCATAAGACCGACTGCCCCCTGATTTTTCATATATACCATCATAAACCACAGAGTTCCAAACGTATAGCAGACCAACAAGCCTATAATCATAGAAATCACCTGGATCACTGATCTTTTACCTGGAAGCTTTTCCATTGCCCACATTACCAAAGCGGAAAAAAAGAACCCGATAATATATCCTCCTGTAGTTCCTAAAAGTACGCCTATTCCTCCTGTCATCCCTGCAAAAACAGGAACTCCCAAAACTCCAAGAAGCAGGTAAAGTCCCACTGATGCAGTTCCCTTTTTTCCTCCCAGAACTCCTACTGCCATAAAAACTCCAAATGTCTGAAGTGTAAATGGAACTGCAGTTGGGATAGAAATCCAGGAGCAGACTGCCATCAAAACTGCAAATACCCCAATATATACCAGATCATACGTTTTACTTTTGGATGTCGCTGCGGCGTTCATACTACTTCCTCCTGCTGCCTAAAATTTTTATGGGTTCACTTTATCACAGCAAAAAGAGATTGTCAACTTTATTTTTGTATAAGTTTACAATCTCTTTTTCTTCTGTTTATTTCTGATGCAGATGCACATCCACCTGATTATAAGGTATCACGATTCCCTGTGCGTCAAACTCTTCTTTTATTTTTTGATTCAGCCTCCATTTGACTGGCCAGTAGTCGTCTGTAGGAACCCAGACCCGAAGTCCCATGATCACTGCGCTGTCCGCCAGTTCATCTACAAATACTACCATTTCGCTTTTGTCCCCTTTTGTATCTGGATCATCCAGCAGGATTTTTTGAAGAATTTCTTTCGCTTTTTGAATATCAGACTCATAAGAAATTCCTACCTTTATTTCCAGTTTCCTTGTTTCCTTTGCAGTCACATTAATAATAGTGCTGTTGGAAAGGGTTCCGTTAGGTACGACAATTTTTTTGTTGTCAATGCTGAGAAGTGTAGTATAACAGATTTCAATTCTTGCAACAGTCCCCTCGCACCCATTCTGCTGATCCTGAATAATATAGTCGCCTACAACAAAAGGTTTAAAAAGAAGAAGCATAACTCCTCCTGCCAGATTTGCAAGTCCTCCCTGAAGAGCCAGTCCGATGGTAACTCCGGCAGTACCCAGAAGCGCTGCTACAGAAGATTCCGTAACGCCCAGGCTGATAGCGATATTAAATACCAGCATCATATAAAGAACTGCTTTCCCTACGGAACAGGCAAACTGGACAACCCCTGCGTCCACCTTTGTTTTTTCAAGAGAGCGCTTCAAAAAACGGATTGCCAGACTGATCAGCTTCCTGCCTACAAAAAAAGCAAGGACAGCAAGAACAACTTTTATACCAAATCCTACAATAGACGGAAGCTGTTCAGACATATATTCTTTAAAATTCAATATATCCTTTACGTCTTCTTTCACTCCGTCAAGTCCCATTTCCGAAAGACTCTCATCTACTTTCTGCACAGTCTCGCTTACTGAAGAAGCATCCATAAATTCACCTCCTGTATTCCTTTCTTATCATAACACGAATTTTCTGTACAGGCACTATAGATCTTCAAATATTCACAAATTTTCAAGGCATACAAAGTCCATAAAAAATCCGCGAAAATACAGAGAATTTTGCTATTTAAAAACAGATAGTTCAATGCTATAATAAATACGTTTATATAATTATCATTTTACAATGGAGGAAATTATGCATATCATAATTGTTGGGTGCGGAAAGGTTGGACGTACCCTTGCAGAACAGCTTCAGGAGGAAGATATAGATCTTACCGTGATCGACACAGTCGAGAAGACTGTTAATGATGTTACAGAAGGTATTGACGCCATGGGAATTGTAGGAAACGGAGCCAGCATCAATACCTTAATGGAGGCAGGAATCAACACTGCGGATATTCTGATCGCAGTAACTGCTTCTGACGAATTGAACCTTCTCTGCTGCCTGATCGCCCAAAAGACCGGCTCATGTCAGACTATTGCCCGTGTCCGTAATCCAATTTACAGTCAGGAAATCGGTTTTATCAAAGAAAAACTCGGTATCTCCATGATCATCAATCCAGAATATGCAGCGGCTCAGGAAATTTCCCGACTGCTTCGTTTTCCGGCTGCAATTAAGATTGATCCTTTTTCCAAAGGAAAAGTTGAGCTTCTAAAGTTTAAAGTTCTTCCTGAATTTGGCCTAGATGGAATGAGTATTTCCAGAATCACAGAAAAATTCCGCTGTGATATTTTGTTCTGCGCAGTAGAAAATAAAGAAGAGCTTTCCATCCCTGGAGGAAACCATGTGATCCATAATGGAGATTTTGTCTCCATCATTGCCACCCCCCAGAATACTGCCCTCTTTTTCAAAAAGATTGGCCTCAAAACCAATCAGGTCAAAAACTGCCTGATCATTGGCGGCGGCACCATTTCCTACTATCTTGCAAAAGCCTTAAGCGACGCCAGGATCTCCGTCAAAATTATAGAACAAAAAACAGAACGCTGTGAGTTCTTAAGCGACCTGCTTCCAGACACTACGATCATTAACGGAGACGGTACAGACCGTGCTCTTCTTCTGGAGGAAGGTCTGGAAACTGCAGAGTCCTTTGTGACTCTGACTAACTTTGATGAAGAGAACATTTTCCTCTCTCTGTTTGCAAAAAATATTTCCAATGCCAAGCTGGTTGCCAAGGTCAACCGCCTTCCTTATATGGATGTGATCGACCAGCTGGATCTTGGAAGCGTGATATATCCAAAATACATTACTTCTGACAGTATTCTCCGCTATGTCCGGGCTATGCAGAATACCATTGGAAGCAATGTAGAAACTTTATATCATATTTTGGATAATCAGGCTGAGGCTCTGGAATTTGCCATCCATGATACCTCTCCTGTTGTAGGAGTTCCTCTGGCTGATCTGAACCTGAAAAAAAATCTTCTGGTCTGCTGTCTGATCCGTGACGGTCAGATCCGTATTCCTAGAGGACAGGATTGCATCCAGATCGGCGACAATGTTATTATTGCAACTACCCACAAAGGTCTTAATGATATCTGCGATATTCTCGCATAATAAGGAGCGCAATTATGAATTATCGAATTATCGCATATATTGTAGGCTGGGTCTTAAATCTCCAGGCCATCTTTATGGCGCTTCCCAGCCTGACTGCTGTTATTTATAATGAAGAGGACATTTCCGCCTTTTTGATCACCATGGTAATATGTTTGGCAATGGGGCTTCCTCTTACCAGAAAAAAGCCCAAAAACAAAGTATTCCACATAAAAGACGGTTGTGTAGCCGTAGCCCTGAGCTGGTTTGTACTTAGTCTTACAGGAGCGATCCCCTTTGTACTTTCCGGTTCCATTCCCCATCCAATTGATGCTATTTTTGAGACAGTATCTGGTTTTACCACCACAGGCTCCAGTATTCTTACAGATGTGGAATCACTTTCTAAGTCCGTTCTTATCTGGAGAAGTTTTACTCACTGGATCGGCGGCATGGGAGTTCTTGTTTTTCTTCTTTCTCTGCTGCCCCTTGCAGGCGGATACCACATGAACCTGATGCGCGCAGAAAGTCCGGGACCTTCTGTCAGCAAACTGGTTCCCAAAGTACAGTCTACTGCCAAGATCCTTTACAGTATTTATCTTGGAATGACAGTTATACAGATCCTTCTCCTGCTCCTTGGGGGAATACCTGTTTTTGATTCTCTGTGCATTACTTTTGGAACTGCCGGTACCGGTGGATTTGGCATCAGAAATGACAGCATGGGCGGTTACAGTCTTTACTGTCAGATCGTTACCACGATTTTTATGATTTTATTTGGTGTGAACTTTTCCGCTTATTATCTAATTCTGACGAAAAAATTCAAGTCAGCTTTTCAGATTGAGGAAATCCGATATTATTTTGGAATCATTATCGCTACAGTCCTGCTCATAGCCATAAACTCCCGTCATATGTTTTCCGGCTTCGGTCAGGCCATTCAACAGTCTGCTTTTCAGGTTGGCTCTATTATTACAACAACTGGTTATTCCAGCACAGATTTTAACCAGTGGCCTGCTCTGTCAAAAACAATCTTGGTTATTCTGATGTTTGTAGGCGCCTGCGCAGAAAGTACCGGAGGAGGAATCAAGGTTTCCAGAATCGTACTTCTTCTAAAAGCTGCCAAAAAAGAATTTCAGCTTTATCTGCATCCCAATGCAGTAAAGAAAATCAAAATGGATAAGAAATCTGTTTCTCACGAAACCTTAAGATCCACCAATATTTTCCTCAGCGTATATCTGCTGATCTTTTGCGGCTCTATCCTTATCCTTTCCCTGGATAATTTTGATATGGCTACAAACTTTACAGCTATTGCCGCAACTTTAAACAATATTGGACCTGGACTGGAAATTGTTGGACCAATGGGAAATTTCAGTTCATTCTCATACCTGTCCAAGCTTGTAATGATTTTCGATATGCTTGCAGGCAGACTAGAAATCTTTCCTCTTATGTTACTTTTCTTTAAAGGTACATGGAAAAAATTCTGATTTTATTAAAAACCGACAGTTTTACTCTGCCGGTTTTTTAATCTTCATAAACTATTTATAAATTTATCACATTTTCTTCACATTTGTAATGTATAGTATTAAATATAGAAGGCAAACGTCTTCTATACAAATATTTTTCTTTTTCATACGCGCCGGTACGAAAGTACCGGCCTCCTTCCATTTATGGGAGTTTTTTTATGCAATAAAAAATCACTATAGAATATAAACGTTCTTACTGTATGCAAAATCGGCTGCCTGGATTCCAGACAGCCGGTTTATTTACTTACCTTATTTCAAATCCTTTATGAATCTTCATATCCTACTGCAGATTATCAGTAATCACCTGCCAAATACTGCTGTTCTCAAATCCCAGCTTCCACTGTGCTACACCAGCCAGGTTATACTTAGGAATCAGTTTTACCTTTTCTGCAATAGACTTGGAATCCTCCATCCAGATCTGGAAGGTTGCTCCTTCTTTTTCAAAGGTAGCTGTATTCTGTCCTACGCTTCCGTCCCAGATAGTCTCTACCGCATTTTCTGTAAGAACCTGCTGCGCCTGATCCATGCCTATAGCTTCGCTGGTAAGAGCGCCTCCTGTGGTTTTCCAAAGTCTTGTATAAAATGGAATTGCAAGAATGGTTTTTTCTGCAGGAACCTCTGTAAGAGTATCGGCAACGCCTTTTTCCACCCATGGGAGGGAGGCAACGGAGCCAGCTTCAGCAGATCCCACATAATGCTCGTCATATCCCATAATGATCACGTAATCTACTACTTCGCCCTGTTCCCCTCTGTCATAATGACTGGTAAAATCCTCTGGAACAGGATTGTCTACAGAAAGAACCAGATTTCTCTTATGACACTCAATAGACAGCTCTCTTAAAAACTCCAGGAAATGCGGACCTGCGTCCTCGCTGAGAGTTTCAAAATCAACGTTAATACCGTCAAGTCCCACTCTCTCTGCTGCAGACATAAGCTGCGCAATAATGTTCTGACGGGAAGCAAGCTGAGAAAGAGTATCTGTGGTACTGACCTCCGCAGTAAAATTGTCAATCAGTCCCCACACCTTCATGCCCTTATCGTGAGCCTGCTGCACATATTCTGCGGAAGAAATATCTGCAATCGTTCCTGCTGTATCTGTAAGATAAAACCAAGTAGGTGAAATCACATTCACTCCAGTTACGTTAGCAACCGCATCTGCAAAATAAGCGTTTGCTTCCTGACTTGTTACCTGATGCCAGGACAGGTTTACAGGAACATCCATAGATAAGTGCTGATATTCTTCTGCCTGAAAGCTTCGCTCAAAATTCTTCACTTCCGCTGCAGAAATATCGCTCTTCTTCACAAATCCGATATATCCGTCCATGGTGGCAACCTCTACCCATTCTTCATATTCCTTCATATAAATCAGGGTATCGTCTTTTTTGGCCTGGGTCAGCACCGGAGATTTGATTCCGCCTCTGTAGCGTACATATGTATCTTTAATTACAGAAGCCGTATTTACGCCGTCAAACTGATTCTGGATAATGATCCTGGAAGGATTCTCTCCCATATACACGTCCATGTCTGTAAATTTCTGCACAAAAGAAAGGCTCAGATATACTGTGCCGTCCTTCAGCCACACATCGCCGTCTCCATTTGCAGATGCGGGATATGTCTGAAGCTCAGAAGGCGTTGCGTAAAGGATCTGGCTGTTGGCACTATCCCAGTAGTATCTCTGGTTCAGTCTGGTATTCACAAGATCCAGAGGAAGGTATGTCTGCTCATTAGACAAAAGCGCTCTCTGTTCCATGATCTCCGTACCCAGGACGATCACAGACTCTCCCTCTGCCGTCTGCCCGTAATATTCATTCAAATCCATACGATCTTTCGTAGGAAGGTATTTCCTGATCACATGAACCCCTGCCCCGGCCAGCGCCAGCACAAGAATCAGAACGCAGACAATTACAGCCGGCATATACTGCTTTTTCATTTGCTTCTTTACCTGCTTTTTCATTTGCTTTTTCCTTTCGGTTCAAAAATTATATGCTTCAAAAAACCTATCTGCCTTTTTATAAGTTTACAAAGGCTGCTATATTATAGCATATTTTCTGATGTTTTTGATATAAAATTAAGCTTTTTATTTTTTTTTCATATTTGGGATCCTCCCGCCTGGTCAAGCATGAGAGGGGAATTCCTGCTGAAGCGGAAAAATCCCTTTTTCTTTTGTAGGGTGATATATTTTCTCTGCTGCCCTCCTTTCTGTCCTGATTTTAGAAAGCACTGCTTTTTAAGAAAAACATCCCTGTATATTTCTGATTTATCATGGGTATAGTGGAATTTGTACGACTGCCACAGCAGGAACGCTGTACGACTGAAAAAACGGCAGTAATACGTTTGTGAAAAAATGGTTCATATGTAAGCACTGACTGGCGCTTCAATTTTAATTCCAAAAATATATCTGGAACGATTTTCTTATTTACATTATACTTTTTTTTCTGCTGTACGCAAGGGTTTTCGTCAATTTATAAAAATTTTTCGATTTAGTTTCCAAATATTTTATATTTAGGTAAATTGAATTTCTTTACATTCTGTATACATGTGGTATATAATAAAGACTAAGTTGATATGCATGATAACCGTGGCTAAAGTCATGGTCGCTGTCAAAAGAATAGGATGTGATCAAATGAAAATAGAAAAAATCAATGACAACCAGATTCGCTGCACACTTACCAAAGAGGATCTTGAACTTCACCAGATTCAGCTAGGAGAGCTTGCTTACGGTTCCGAAAAAGCCAAAAAGCTTTTCCGCGACATGATGGAGCAGGCGCAGATGCAGTTCGGATTTGAAGCTGATAACATACCCCTTATGATTGAAGCCATTCCCATTTCTTCTGGAAGTATTATCCTTATTATTACCAAGGTGGATGACCCCGAGGTACTGGATACCCGCTTTTCCAAGTTTACCCCTTTTAAGGATCAGGGACAGCGGGAAACTCTTGAAGTTGACGGCGCTGACAATATGATAGATATGTTCCAGAAGGTTCTTGAAGCCAAACTCAAGAATCTTACCAAAAAGGTAAATGACAGTGTCAAAGAAACTGACGGCAATAAGGAAGAAACTCCTTCCGTAAACCTGATTCGTCTGTTCACCTTTTCCACTCTGGATCATGTGATTTCTGCAGCCCATGGGCTGAATGGTTTCTTTACAGGAGAGAATACCCTGTATAAGGATCATAATACAGGCAGCTACTTCCTGGTTCTTCATCAGTCAGGAATTTCCCCAGAAGATTTTAACCGGGTATGTAATATTCTCTCTGAATACGGTAAAAACAAAGCTTTTTCTCCTGCAGGAGAGGCCTATCTTAGAGAACACGGAGATCTGATTTCCAAAAATGCACTTCAACAGCTCATACAGCTATAAACCATGACTTTTATTAACCAGAAAGGCGTCCCGCACATGCGGAACGCCTTTCTTATGATCCTTTGACCAATCTTATTTGCTGAGAAAATCATTGATCTGCTGAACAAGGATATTGCCGTCAAATCCATGAACCATAGCAGCCTCTTCCAGAGTCTCTCCCTGAGAAGACGGGCATCCAATGCAATGCATTCCCATTCTCATAAGGATTGCTGCTGTATTCGGGTCAATGCTGAGAAGTTCACCGATTGTTGTGTCCTTTGTAACCTGTGCCATTGATATTTCCTCCTTTTTATATATGCAGAAAATTACTGCAGTATTATTCTGTTTATAACATGTTTATTATAATATAAAAATCTGCCATAGGCAACGGCATAATTATAAAAATATGTTTATAATTTTATACTTGTAATCCAGTGCCAGATATATTAGAATAGCAATATAGAACCGTTAAGGTACTAATGAGAAAAAAGGAGGATATTATAATGGCATACGTAATTACTGACGAATGTGTAAGCTGCGGAACATGCGCAGGTGAGTGCCCGTCTGAGGCTATTTCTGAAGGTGCAGATCATTTCGAGATCGACGCTGATGCTTGCGTTGACTGCGGAACATGTGCAGATGTTTGTCCTACAGAGGCTATTCAGCCAGGTGAATAATACCGGACAGTCGCCCCCACCCGTAAAACGGGTGGCTCGACGGACGGCTATAAGCCTTTAA
>NZ_CALFLA010000008.1 GCF_937880195.1 uncultured Blautia sp. | reverse complement strand
TTGTTCCGTTATCAAGCGGAAGAACCATAGTCTGAGTAGCATCGAACAGAGAACCATAGGTCATTCCTACGATATCGCTGGATACGATCTCATCCTCATTGTAACCAAAGGACTCGTTGGAAGCTGCTTTCATAGCTTCGTTGATCTGCTCTTTTGTTACAGTTCCTTCAACAACTGCTGTAAGGATTGTAGTAGAACCTGTCGGGGTCGGAACACGCTGAGCAGCTCCGATAAGTTTGCCGTTCAGTTCTGGAATAACAAGACCGATTGCTTTTGCAGCGCCTGTGCTGTTCGGAACGATGTTCACTGCTGCTGCACGAGATCTTCTCAGATCGCCTTTTCTCTGCGGTCCGTCAAGTGTCATCTGATCGCCTGTGTAAGCGTGGATTGTGCACATGATACCTGTCTTGATAGCTGCAAGATCGTTAAGAGCTTTTGCCATCGGAGCAAGGCAGTTTGTTGTACAGGAAGCTGCGGAGATGATCTTGTCTTCGCTTGTAAGACCTTCGTGGTTTACGTTGTAAACGATTGTCTTAAGGTCGTTTCCTGCCGGAGCGGAAATGATAACGTGTTTAGCACCAGCATCGATATGAGCCTGAGCTTTGTCTTTGGATGTGTAGAATCCTGTACACTCAAGAACTACGTCTACGCCGATCTCTCCCCATGGAAGCTCTGCAGCGTTTGCTTTTGCGTAAATTTTGATTTCTTTTCCGTCAACTGTGATAGAATCCTCACCAGCTACTACCTTGTCACAAAGAGCGTATCTGCCCTGAGTAGAGTCATATTTTAATAAGTGAGCCAGCATTTTCGGGGATGTAAGGTCGTTAATTGCAACGATTTCAAATCCTTCTGCTCCAAACATCTGACGGAAAGCCAGACGACCGATACGGCCAAATCCATTAATTGCAACTTTTACTGCCATGATAAATTCCTCCTATGAATTAAATGGTTGATTATGGCGTTCCTCATTTGTTAGAGAGACGTCAACCTGTGCTTATTGTATCGAATCTCCTGCAAAAATTCAAGACTATTTTGGAAAAAACATTACAAAAATAGTAAATCTCTGTGCTATAATCGGATTATAACAATCATAACGGAGGATTTTTTATGGAAAACCTGATTTTATGGGACAGCCACATGCATTCCTCTTTTTCTGCAGATTCAAAAACAGATATGGAGGACATGATCCAGGGGGCGATTTTGCAAAGGCTTAATGGAATCTGTTTTACCGAACACCTTGACCCCGATTACCCGCCTACGCCGGATAATCAGACCTTCTGTCTGGATCTTGAAGCTTATGCTGAAAAAGCAGCTCTTCTGAAACAGAAATATGCAGATCAGCTTATAGTAAATTTCGGGATTGAATACGGACTGCAGCCTCATCTGAAAGACCATTTTGACCGCTTCATGGAGAAATATCCCTTTGATTTTGTCATAGGCTCTTCCCATGTAGTTCACGGATTCGATCCTTATTACGGCGAATTTTTTAAGGGTCGGAAGGAATCCGACTGTTATCTGGAATATTTTGAATCTATTATAGAAAATCTCAAAGTATTTTCCAACTTTGACGTTTACGGCCATATCGACTATATTGTTCGCTACGGCCCCAGCCAGAACCGCGATTACAGTTATAAACGTTATCAGGATATTCTGGACGAGATCCTCCACACGCTAATTCAAAAAAACATTGGAATCGAGCTGAATACCGGAGGCTATCATTATGGGCTTGGAGAACCTAATCCCTGCGTTGATGTGATCCGCCGTTACCGGAAACTTGGAGGGGAGATTATTACTGTGGGAGCAGACGCCCACTCCACAGATAAGATTGCTTTTGCTTTTGACAAAGCGGCCAACGTGCTGAAAGAATGTGGCTTTCAGTATTATACTGTTTTTAAAGACAGAAAACCGGAATTTCTCCGGCTGTAGACTGTTCACAGCAGACGCTTGACAATTTTACACTTCCCTTTTAAGATGAAACATACAGGAAGCATTTTATCTGTATATCCTGCCTTTATAGATTTTATACATATGCAATAAATAAGAGACGAAGGAGATAATCATTATGGCAAAAAAAAGACTCCAGAAAAAAAAGGCCGCAGCTGCTGCACGGACAGAACAAAAACTTGCAGAAAACAGCATTCCGGCATCTGATAAAAAAATCGAACCAGCAAAAATAGAAACTCAAAAGACAGAACCAGTCAAGGTAGAGACAAAGAAAGTCGATCCCGTTAAAGTAGAGACAAAAAAAGTCGATCCTGTCAAGGTTGAAACTAAGAAAGTCGATCCCGTTAAAGTAGAGACAAAAAAAGTCGATCCTGTCAAAGTTGAAACTAAGAAAGTCGATCCCGTTAAAGTAGAGACAAAAAAAGTCGATCCTGTTAAGGTCGAAACTAAGAAAGTCGACCCCATTAAAGTAGAGACAAAAAAAGTCGACCCCATTAAAGTAGAAACAAAGAAGACCGACGCCCCGAAACTCTCTGCTCCTGCTGTCGATGACGATGCTCCATATCAGGCGCGTCTGAACCGTCACATAGATGAACTGAAGTGGCTCTACTGCGAGCTGTATCAGGACAATCCTTATGTAATGACACATCTGAACGATCTTTTTGCCCGGCTGAAGAACTTCTACGATGCCAGAAATACCGATCTTAAAGCATCTGACATTGCCCGTGAAAAAGATCCAAAATGGTATAAGCGCAATGATCTTACAGGAATGATGATGTATGTAAATTCCTTTGCCAAAACTTTAAATGGTCTGGAAAGCAAACTGGATTACGTACAGGAATGTAATGTAAACTATCTTCATTTAATGCCGCTTCTTTCTTCTCCTAAGGGACGCAGCGACGGCGGTTATGCAGTTGCAGATTTCCGTACTGTTCAGGAAGAACTGGGAACAATGAATGATTTTGCCCGCCTGACAAACGAATGCCACAAAAGAGGGATCAGCGTATGTCTGGACTTTGTTATGAACCATACTTCCGAAGATCACGAATGGGCAAGAAGGGCACGTGCAGGAGAAAAAGAATATCAGGATCGCTATTTCTTCTTTGATTCCTATGATATTCCTGCCCTGTACGAAGAAACCTGTCCGCAGGTATTCCCCACTACAGCTCCTGGTAACTTTACCTGGCTTGATGATGTCAAAAAACATGTTATGACCACTTTTTACCCGTATCAGTGGGATCTGAACTACAAAAATCCTATTGTCCTGAATGAAATGATCTACAACATGCTGTTCCTTGCAAATCAGGGCGTTGACATTGTCCGTCTGGATGCGGTTCCTTATATCTGGAAAGAGCTTGGCACAAACTGCCGTAATCTTCCTCAGGTTCACACAATCGTACGTATCATGCGTATGATCTGTGAAATCGTATGTCCGGGCGTACTTCTTCTTGGAGAGGTCGTTATGGCTCCGGAAAAAGTAGTTCCATATTTCGGCACTGTAGAAAAACCAGAATGTCACCTGCTTTATAATGTAACTACCATGGCAAGCACCTGGCACACAGTTGCCACAAGGGACGTTTCCCTGCTGCGCCGCCAGCTGGATATTGTTGCAGGTCTCCCAAGAGATTATGTATTCCAGAATTATCTCCGCTGTCATGACGATATCGGCTGGGGACTTGATTATGATTTCCTTGGAAACTTTGGCATTCAGGAAGTTCCTCATAAGAAATACCTGAACGATTTCCTTACTGGCAGCTATGAGGATTCATTTGCAAGAGGCGAGCTGTACAATGACGATCCCCGCCTGGGAGACGCAAGACTTTGCGGCACAACCGCTTCTCTGTGCGGCATTGAACGCTTTGGTTTTGAAGGAAATGAAGAGGGCGTTTCCCGGGGCATCCGTTATGATATTACGCTTCACGCATTTATGCTTTCCCAGTCCGGTATCCCTGTTATTTACAGCGGCGATGAAATCGGACAGCTCAATGATTATTCCTATAAAGATGATCCTGACAAAGTTTCCGACTCCCGCTATCTGCACAGAGGAAGCTTTAACTGGGATCTTGCCGAAAACCGTCATCGTCCTGAAACAGTACAGGGAAAACTGTTCCCAGCTCTTGACAAGCTGGAAAAAGCCCGCAAAGCCCACAGCGTATTTAACAGTGATGTGGCTCTTCGCACTATCGACACCTGGGATTCTTCTATTCTTGGGCTGGTACGGGAAAACGAAGAAGAAAAGTTCATTGGAATCTACAATTTCAGCGAATATGATAAGGTTGCATGGATCAACGAAGAAGACGGTATGTATAAGGATCTGATCTCCGAACGTGAAATGGAAGCAAGAGGCGTTCAGATTCCTGCATTTGGCTGCTACTGGCTTCTCAGAAAGAAATAACAAACAATAGACAAAATGGGTAAAAGCTGTTTTATTTCAGCTTTTACCCATCTCTTTTTAATACCTGACACGCCGCGCTATTTTAGTTTTCTTTTGCCAGTTCTCTTACTGCCTCTATGCCTTTTTGGACTTCCTCTTCTGTATTAAAATAGCCGAAGCTGAAGCGGACAGCTCCCTGCTCCTCTGTGCCCAAAGCCTGATGCATCAGCGGCGCGCAATGGCCTCCTGTCCTTACGGCAATTCCAAAATCCGTATACAAAGCGTCTCCCACTTCCCCGGAATCATAATCCCGGATATTTAGGGTGACAATGGCACAGCGGTTCATACTTCGGAAATCTCCGTAAATTCTTACTCCCTGAATCTCTCTGACGCCAAAATAAAACTGCTTCATCAATTCCTGTTCTCTTGTACGGATGCAGGCAAGTCCTTTTTCATTGAGATAATCAAGTGCAGCCCCAAGTCCTGCCAGACCATGACCATTTTGCGTTCCTGCTTCTAAAGCCACTGGCATTTGTTTTGGATGCTTTTTTTCAAAAGTCTGTATTCCGCTCCCGCCTGATTTCAGCGGACGCAGAGAAATCCCTTCTCTTACATAGATTCCTCCTGTTCCCTGAGGCCCCAGAAGTCCCTTATGGCCTGTAAAACAAAGAATGTCAATTTTCATTTTTTGAACGTCAATATCAAAAACTCCTGCTGTCTGTGATGCGTCCACCACAAAAAATATTCCCCGCTCAGAAGCCGCTTTTCCTATTTTTTCAATATCCAGAAGATTTCCTGTAAGATTAGAACCATGAGTGCAGATAAAAGCCTTTGTCTCCGGCCGAACTGCCCTGATAAAATCCTCTGGGTATACCATGCCGTATTGATCGCAGGGAAGGATGGTCACATCCACGCCTTTCTCTTCCATCTCATAAAGCGGACGAAGAACAGAATTGTGTTCCAGAGCTGTTGTCACCACATGATCTCCTGGATTCAGGATGCCCTTAACGGCGATGTTCAGGCTTTCTGTGGAATTTAAAGTAAACGCAATCCTGGAAGGATCTTCCCCATGAAAAAAGTCTGCTGTTTTTTCTCTTACCCCAAAGATATTTCTGGATGCGTCAAGGGACGCCTCATGTGCGCCCCGTCCTGCATTTCCCAGAGAATGTAACGCCTGTGTCACTGCATGGATCACCGTTTCCGGCTTTTGCATGGAAGTGGCTGCATTATCAAAATAAATCATCTCACTTCTCCTTGGTTTTATATATCTTATTTCCACAAGGTCATATTTTTATAAATTAAGCAAAGCCTTCTGTTCCACTGAAATATTCAGATTTTCCAGAGTTTTTTCATACTTCTTATATTCTTCCGCAGTCATCTTCCAGGCAAGTCCGCAGCCTGCTGTGATCTCCCTTGGAACAGGGATCAGACGTCCAGGGATTTTTTCTTCCCCGCATCTTTTCTCCATTGACATGGCCTGTGTTGTTGTGGAAAAAGTCAGTACCATACAGGGCTTTTTCTGTCGCATCATGGCTTGATGATCAGAGATGCCTGACTCATTTTTTCTGCAATCACATACATATTTGTCACTGTACCTACCTGGAGTTTCTCTGAAAGTCCATAAAAATTCAGACAAGTTCCGCAGGCAAGAATCTCCACTCCCTGAGCTTCCATACTTTTGAGATCTTCCAGGGTGGGAGCGTCCTCGCATGCAAGCTTCACGCCGCCGTTATAAAAAAGAATTGTAGCGGGAAGCTGATCCTGCTGAGAAAGCGCGTAAATATAGCTTTTCATCAGCGCTGTTCCAAGCTCCGGATCCCCCTCTCCCATACAGGAAGAGGAAATCACAACAACTGTATTTTTCTTTCTGCTGTCAGGAATACAGGTTGCCTCTTCCTGAGTCTGATCTTCAGCGCCTGCCTGCACCTGAATTTCAACACGGAATTTCTTTTCTTCCAGCTTTTCGGATGTGACAGAATATCCGCTGCCTTTGCCAAGTTTCGTAAGGTTCTGAACCGCGATCTCATTGTCTACAAATGTCTCCACGATTCCTCCCTGTTCTTTGATCTCCTCAATTACTTTTTTTGTTTTTACTACCGGGATCGGACATGGGTCTCCCATTGCGTTTACTGTTTTTTTCATGTTTTTCTCCTTCTTTTATTGTACAAATCCCCCGATATTTCTTCAGGGGATTTGATTCTTTATTTCTTATTTTGTTTTTCCGTTCAGTAATCTTGTCATAAAAGATGTAAAAGGTCCTGGCGTCTCTTTGTCAAGGGATCTGGCATAAATATCCCGGATCCATCCGGTGATCACGTCGATCAGGACCGGTGCAAAGGTCATCAGGATAAATACCAGAATGATCATTCCAAAATCCAGAGAGCCCAGTGAAAGTAGCTTCTGGAAGATTACGGCTGCCGCAAAGAAAATAAACTGCATACCATAGATAATTACCTTCCTGTATCTGTTTAAAGGCGCGTAAACTGTTTTCAGAGCTGCCATATAGTTCCATCCTGTTACAAGGACGCAGGCAGTGTTCAGCATATCGTTGGAATGGTATACATTCTGACATACCAGCATAATACTGAACACACAGGCGCTGATAGTGATCGCCGCCGGAAAAGCGTTCAGGAACACATGACGCAAAAAGGTATGATCGATCTTATCATAATTATTTTCCTGGGCAAGGAGGAAGGTTGGGATTCCCACTGCGCAGGCGCTGATCAGAGACATCTGAATGGGTTCAAAAGGATAGGCGTTTCCGAAGCAGATGGTCAGAAGAGACAGCATTACGGAAAACATAGTTTTGATCAGAAACATAGAAGCCGCTGTACGAATATTGTTGACTACCCTTCTTCCCTGATTCACAATGTGGGGCATGGAAGCAAAATTGGAATCCAGAAGAACCACATTGGCAATATTCTTGGCAGCGTCGCTTCCCTGAGCCATGGCAATACTGCAGTCCGCCTCTTTTAACGCAAGAACGTCGTTTACACCATCTCCTGTCATGGCAACCGTATGTCCCTGAGACTTAAGCGCCTGTACCATTTCTTTTTTCTGCTGAGGAGTCACACGGCCAAATACACTGTATTCTGCCACAGCATTCTCAATATCCTCTTCTGTTTTAAGGGTTGTTGCATCTACATATTTATCTGCGTTTTTCAATCCGGCCCGCCGCGCAATAGCTGCCACTGTCACCGGATCGTCGCCGGAAATCACTTTTAGATCTACTTCCTGGCTGTCAAAGAACTTAAGCGTATCAGGAGCCTCCTGGCGGATCACGTCTGTAAGCAGCAAAAGGGCAATAGGCTTAAGGTCTTTTGGAAGTTCCGCTCCCTCTGATAGTTCAGGGCTTTTTGCAAGTACAAGTACCCTGAGACCTTCCTCTGCATACTTCTGTACATAATCTGCAATTTTCTGATTCTCTTCCGGGAAAAGGAACTGTGCGGCTCCCATAAGATAAGTTCCTTCTTCCTGAAACACAGCTCCACTGTATTTCCTGTCTGAAGAAAATGGGATCACATGATGGCACTTCATAGATGCCTTTGCCGGGAAACGTTTTCTCAGGGCGTTTGCCGTTGCATTTTCATCATGAAGCTCATTCATCATGCTGCACATGATCTCTTCGATCTCTTCTATCCCAAGAGCATCCTGATCCACAGGCTCTTCCTTTTGCTCCGCTCCCTCTTCTTTCAGAATCTCTTCTGAAACCTCATCTTTCTTCTCTTCCAGGGAGGATGTTGTTTCTTCCTGATCTTCAGTCTGAAATGTTTTCCAGGTACAGGGTTCTACCCTTTCCACACACATACTTCCTTCTGTGATGGTTCCTGTTTTATCCAGACAGAGGGTGTCAACTCTTGCCAGAGTTTCAATACAGTATAATTCCTGTACCAGAGTCTTTTTATTGGCAAGCACAAGCGCTCCCAAAGTCAGGGCTACGCTTGTAAGAAGCACAAGCCCCTCAGGGATCATTCCCAGAACCCCTGCCACCATACTGACAATAGAATCCCGGAAGCTGACTCCTACCATATAATACTGCTTATAAAAGAGAAGTGCGCCGATGGGAACAATAATAATACTGATCACCTTTAAGATCGCATTCAGAGAATTACGAAGCTCTGAATTATGGCGCTTAAATTCTTTTGCCTCGCTGGTGATCTGAGACGCATAATTATCCTTTCCTACATGGATGATCTGACAGCATGCCTCTCCCGCTGTTACAAAGCTGCCTGAAAACAGCTGGTCTCCCTGATTTTTGGGAAGATTGTCTGATTCTCCTGTCAGAAGAGATTCATTAACCTCAAGGCTTCCTTCCAGGATTTTTGCGTCTGCCGGAACCTGATCCCCTGTCTTCAGACAGACCAGATCATCCAGTACCAGCTCTTCCGTAGGAACTGTCCATTTCTTCCCTTCACGGATCACGATTGATTTTTTGGCCGTAAGGATGGCCAACTTATCAATGGTCTTTTTGGCGCGGATTTCCTGCGCGATTCCAATTAAAGTGTTAATAATGATAATACATACGAAAAATGCGTTTTTAATCGACCCTACCATAAGTACCAGCACAAGAAGCACAAGGTTCAGAAAGTTAAAAAATGTCAGGGTGTTTTCTCTGACTATCTGTTTGTAGGTTCTGGTATTGGGATTTTCATCAGCGTTTATCTGTCCCGCCTCAATCCGCTCTTTTACCTGTTCGTCTGTAAGTCCAGTCAAGCTTCCACCTCGCAATTTATTTTTCTTTTATAAAGCCAGTAAAGCTGCAGCAAAATTCTTCCGGCAGTATCTCCTAAAAGATCAGCCGAAAGTATTCTGCAGCAGCCTTTTTAATATTCCTCTTCGATTTCTTCTTCGTCCTCATGAATATCAGACTTAGGTTTGGAAAGTCCGTCAATGACAATTCCATGTTTCTGGGAGTAATCCCAAAGAGCAGCATGAATTGCCTCCTCTGCCAGAAGAGAGCAATGCACCTTTACCGGAGGAAGTCCGTCAAGAGCTTCCATAACCGCCTTGTTTGTTACCTTCATAGCCTCTTCAATGGTCTTTCCGATCACAAGCTCTGTTGCCATACTGCTTGTAGCTACTGCTGCGCCGCAGCCAAAAGTCTTGAACTTGCAGTCCCTGATGATATGGGTCTCGTCGTCAATGTCAAGGAAGATTCTCATGATATCTCCGCATTTGGCATTACCTACTGTACCTACTCCGCTTGCATCCTCGATCTCACCAACGTTTCTGGGGTGCTGGAAATGGTCCATAACTTTTTCACTGTACATAATCTGTTTCCTCCTGTATACCTGTAAGTATTTTATTTCTATCTGTTATCCCTTACCGCTTTAAAATCAAGACTCTTTTTCTGCTGAGATAAAATCCTCATAAAGCGGCGACATATTTCTTAAATTCTGAACAATCTCTTTCAGTTTATCTACTGTGTAATCCAGCTCTTCCTTTGTTGTCTCCTCGCTGAGGGTCAGTCTGAGAGAACCATGGGCGATCTCATGAGGCAGTCCAATGGCAAGAAGCACATGGGAAGGATCCAGAGAGCCTGACGTACAGGCGGATCCGCTGGAACCGCAGATTCCGCAGCTATCCAGCATAAGGAGAAGAGATTCTCCCTCAACAAACCGGAAGCTGACATTCACATTGTTTGGAAGACGTTTCACTGGATCTCCATTCAGTTTCACATAAGGGATCTCCGTTGTAATTCTTTTGATCAGGTAATCTCTCAGTTCTCTTTCCTTTGCAGTACGCTCCTTCATAGTTCTCTCCGCCCGGTCTGCCGCTGCGCCGTAGCCCACGATTCCCGGAACGTTTTCTGTTCCTGCCCGGCGCTTGCGCTCCTGGGCTCCTCCATGGACAAAGGAACGGATCTTTACGCCCTTACGGATATAGAGAAAACCGATTCCCTTAGGACCGTTGATCTTGTGGGCGCTGGAGCTGAGCATATCAATATTATACTCGTCAACGTCAATTGGAAGCTGGCCAAAAGCCTGGACAGCATCTGTATGGAAAAGAATGCCGTGTTCTCTGGCAATCATGCCGATTTCCTTAATAGGCTGAATAGAACCGATCTCATTATTTGCAAACATAACCGAGATAAGAATGGTTTCTGGTGTGATCGCCTTTTCCAGATCTTCCAGACGTACGATTCCGTTTTCATCCACATCAAGATATGTGACTCTGGCTCCTCTTACTTTTTCAAGATACTCACATGTATGAAGGATAGCATGATGCTCTATCTTTGTTGTAATTATGTGATTCCCTTTTTCTTTATATGCCTCATATGCAGCCTTTAAAGCCCAGTTGTCAGCCTCAGAACCGCCTGCTGTAAAATAAATTTCGTTTGATTTGGCATTCAGTACCTGAGCGATCCTGCTTCTTGCGTTTGTTACCGCCTCTTTGCTGTTTGCTGCAAAATCATAAATGCTGGACGGATTTCCATAGTATTCTGTAAAATACGGCAGCATAGCTTCAAGTACCTCAGGAGCTGTTTTTGTCGTAGCCGCATTATCAAGATAGATCAATTTATTCATATTCTTGTCCTCCTGCTATCATAAATATTACAATCTTTCTTCCTGTTTTTTTCTGCTTTCTTCTATTAACTGGCTTAGCATCAGCGTATCTACTGCCTGGGTGATACTGTCATTAATTCTTTTCCATACGAACCTTGCAACGCAGATATCTGCTGTCTCGCAGTTTTCATCCGGCGACGTCCCCGCGCACTGAGCCGCCTCCAGACCGCCCTCCAGAACTCTCAGGATATCTCCTACAGATATCTTATCTGCATCCCGTCCCAGACGGTATCCGCCGCAGGCTCCCCGGGTGCTTTCTACAAGCCCCGATCGTTTCAGCTTTCCCATAAGCTGCTCCAGATAACTGACAGAAATATTCTGTCTTCCTGCAATACTTTGTATAGAAACGGTTTCCTTTTCACTGTACACACCCAGGTCGATCATAGCCCGAAGCCCGTAAATTGCCCTTGTTGACAGCTTCATTTGTTCACCTCTTTTAATTCCCAGTGTTTTTGTCGGATTTACTGTTCTTACAGTAACAGATAGTCTTCGTTCTGTCAAGGTTATTTTTTGCATATATTTACAAAAAAGCCTCCAGGATTTCCATATGTCAAAGCAGAATTTTTTTAAAGGAACAGTGATCCTGACCTGTACCGGACTTGCCAGCCGGATGATCGGTTTCTTCTATAGAATATTCCTTTCCCATACGATTGGTGCGCAGGGTCTGGGACTTTACCAGCTTATCATTCCTTTGCAGACACTTGTTCTTGCCGTCACCGCCTCTGGAATACAGACCTCTCTTTCCCGTCTGGCGGCAGAGCGCATGGCTTTAAAAAAAGACAAAGAAGCCAGGGATCTTTTCTGTACTGGAACTCTCTTATCTGTGCTTTTCTCTCTTTTTGCTTCCTGGATTCTTTATCAGAATGCAGATTTTTTTGCTGCAAAAATACTAAAAGAGCCGCTTACCAGTCCTTACATCCGCATTCTTGCTTTCAGTTTTCCTTTAAGCGCCCTTCATTCCTGCGTAAACAGCTTTTATTTTGCAGAAAAAAAGACTGGCATTCCTTCCTGTCTGCAGCTTTTGGAACAGGCTGTACGAGTTGGTTCTTCCTATCTGATCTTCCTGATCCTGGTTTCCGAAAACAGGCCTGTAACTGCTGCTATTGCTGCGGGAGGCGCCTTCATCTCAGAAGTTTTTGCTTCTGCCGCTGGCCTTCTTGTGATCAGTCTTGATTTTTCCAAGAAGAATTATTCAGTTTTTCAGACAAAGCATCCCTTCTCCTGCGCAGGCGAAATCCTTAAGGCCTCTCTTCCCCTTACCTTAAACCGTGTACTCCTGACCCTTCTTGGCGGCATTGAGGTAGTTCTTATACCGCAAAGACTTCAGATGTCAGGCCTGTCTCCCTCTGACGCTTTAGGAATATACGGTGTATTTACAGGAATGGCTCTTCCTCTGATTCTTTTTCCTTCCACTGTGGCAAATTCTGCTTCTGTAATGCTTATGCCTTCTGTTGCAGAAATGCAGGCTCTTGGTTATGGAACAAGAATCCGCGCTGTTACAGGAAAAGCATGTACCGGTACGTTTCTTCTGGGAGTTTTTTGCGCTTCCGTATTTTTTATTTTTGGGCCGTTTCTTGGAAATATTCTATTTCACAGTCCCACCGCAGGAGTTTATATACGCACCATGTCTTTTATCTGCCCCTTTCTCTATATGAATACCGCCCTTTCCAGTATTCTCCATGGCCTGGGGCGTAATCTGCGAAGTCTGATCCATCACAGCATTGGGATTCTGGTAAGGATTTCCTTTGTCTTTTTTGCTATTCCCCAGCTTGGAATACGGGGGTATCTTTACGGTATTCTGGCAGGAGAAATTCTGCTGAGCGGGCTGCACCTTTTTTCTCTCTGCCGTCAGCCTTTTGACTGACAGTTATAGACTGACTTAATTTTTCATACAGATTCTGTATCGACAAGAAAATAAGAATCGTATATAATAAGGCAGACGTAAAAAATAAAAAAGGCGCTCAAAAGAGTACCTGCATGTCCAAAAACAACGGACAACGAGGAGGAAACTCTTAAAAGAGTACCTTCATGTCCAAAAGCAACGGACAACGAGGAGGAAATTATGAGTTTTTCATTTATCAAGAAACTGCCTACACCGGAGGATATCCGCAGTGAATACCCTGTAGACGCTTCCATCCAGGCATTAAAAGAAAAAAGGGATCAGGAAATCCGGGATGTGTTTACCGGAAAATCCCAGAAATTTCTGGCTATTATCGGACCTTGTTCTGCTGATAACGAAGACGCTGTCATCGACTATCTTCTGAGACTCCGTAAAGTCCAGGACAAAATTGCCGATAAGGTTCTGATCATTCCAAGAGTTTATACAAATAAGCCCCGCACCACAGGCGAAGGATATAAAGGCATGGTTCACCAGCCTGACCCTGAAAAAAAACCAAACATGCTTGCCGGACTTATCGCTATCCGCAAAATGCACATCCGAGCCATCCAGGAAAGCGGTTTTACCTGTGCGGATGAAATGCTGTATCCAGAAAACTACCGTTATCTTTCTGACCTCCTCTCCTATGTGGCAGTAGGAGCCCGCTCTGTAGAAGACCAGCAGCACCGTCTGACAGTAAGCGGTATGGACGTACCTGCAGGTATGAAAAATCCTACCAGCGGCGATTTCAGCGTTATGCTCAATTCTGTTACTGCAGCCCAGGGTTCTCACCGCTTCATTTACAGAAGCTGGGAAGTAGAAACAACAGGAAACCCTCTTGCTCACACAATTTTAAGAGGAGCTGTAAACAAACATGGAGAGGCTATTCCCAACTATCACTATGAGGATCTCCGCCTTCTCTGGGAAAAATACCAGGAAAAGGATCTGAAGAATCCGGCTGTGATCGTTGACACGAACCATTCCAATTCCAATAAGCAGTATGAACAGCAGGTCCGTATCGCCAAGGAAGTCCTGCACAGCCGACTTGTTGACCCAGAACTTAAAAATCTTGTAAAAGGCCTTATGATCGAAAGCTACATTGAACCAGGCAATCAGAAGATTGGCGGAAACCATATTTACGGAAAGTCCATTACAGACGCCTGCCTGGGCTGGGAAGAATCAGAAAAACTCCTCTATACCATTGCTGAAATGTGCTGATCTTCTACCGCTTTGAATAATATAGGATTTTCTGGATAATATAAACAGTACCCTAATAGTTTGATACAGTTTCTTTTTCTGCATCTCACTGTTAGGGTACAATTTTTTATTCTCTGCAAATATCCCGTCTAAATCATTAAATGTATTATTCGTTTCCTTTACAAATGGCAGTTATGTCCTCATCAGCGTCAAGACCGCATAGAGCATTGGCAGGATATAAGTCATTCAGCAACCTCCTTTCTGCGCCGGACCAACCATAGAAGCAGCCAGATCACGACCACCGGAAATGAAAACAGGCCCAAAATGATCAGCCCTGCCCCAACCGATCCGAATATTGAGTCCCCGGCGGCTATATTGCTGATGACTCCCAACAGAACCAGGCCAAAACTAAAAGAGAGCCAGCAAAGGAAAGCATGTTTGCTTTCTTTTGCGTTTGCAGGTACTCTTGATTCACCTATTTTATTTCTAAGTTGATCTTTTAACTGTTCGCTTAAAATCTTTTCCTTTTCTTCTAATTCAACGTCTCCGATCGCTCTTGCGTAATCTTCCCGAAGCAGGTGATATCTTATTTTATCCTGGGTATTTTTGGCTCGATACAAAAACTGTTCCAAAATCTCCTCTGTTTCTGCCCAGCGCCTTTGCTCCAGCAGAGCGGAAAACCAGTTCGCAGTAATGATATTTTGGGAATGTTTACTGAATGCCCAGGGACGCCAGCGATCCAATCCCTGTTTCAATTTTTTAAGATCGTGGTCACTTTGATAAGTCTCCACATAGGGGGTCAGTTTCTTTGCCAGCCAGCGTTCATATTTGCAGTATACGAAAAAGCAAAGGACCAGTAGCGCAAGGATCGCCACAACTGCAATCCACATTGTTTCATAAGAAAAAAAGTGATCGTAAACCAAACACACCGCTCCGGCAAACGCCGCAACACTAAAAATCGGCCATGGATTTCTCATAATCGCAATGCCTCCCATTATCTGTTTGTATAAAGATTTCCATATGGAAAAACCATCCTATTAATTTCCAAAGGTTAAAACCAGACAGCTCTCTTCTTTTTATTTCTTAATTATGTTTCAGCGCCTTGGATGAGCTTTCATATATACGTCTCTCATTTTCACAGAATCAAGCCCTAAGTATACCTGTGTGGATGAAATATCTGAATGCCCCAACATTTCCTGCACGCTTTTGATATCCGCTCCGTTTTGAAGCATATGAGCAGCAAAGGAATGGCGCAGCGTGTGGGGCGTAATGTCTCTATGGATATCTGCTTCTAACGCATAGCCTTTCAGCATTTTCCAAAATCCCTGCCGGCTCATGGGTCTTCCTGAACAGTTGGTAAATAAAGCTTTTTCTGTTTCGTCTTTTACAAAACAGCTTCTGGCATGGTCCATATAGGCGGCAAGAACGTCCCTGCTCACATTTCCAATAGGAATTACCCGTTCCCTGCTCTGATCATGGCAGATCACATATCCAAAGCTCAGATTCAGGTCTTCTGTCTTAAGCGCCAGAAGTTCGCTGACCCGCATTCCTGCAGCATAAAGAAGCTCCAGCATTGCCTTATCCCGCATTCCCTTATATGTTTCAGGATTTGGCTGTCTCAGAAGACGGTCCACCTCTTCTACTGTCAGAATTTCCGGCATCTTTTTTTCTACCTTAGGAGCTTTTAGATTTTCCGCAGGATCTTCCCTGATCATGCCCCGCTTAAAAAGATATAGAAAAAAAGAGCGTATGGATGCAATGTTCCTTGATATGGTAGAAGATTCATAGCCTTCCTTTTGCAGTTTGGCAAGATATCCCTTAAGATCTGTTTCTCTTACCTGGTCCATACTTTCAATTCCCTGCTTTTTCAGATAAGCAGTTAGCTTTTTCAGATCCCTCTCATAAGAAAGTTCTGTATTTCCCGATGTGTTTTTTTCATTATGTAAATAATCTATAAAATTACTGATCAGACTTTCCATTTCTTTTCTTCTCGTATCTTTCTCCAGTTTTTGTTTATTTTTTCATTTATGAATCTTTCTTTTTTCTATTATATCTCCTGCCCTTATGAAATCAAAGAGCTTTTTGTGAAAGCGCTTATTTTTTTGCAGTATGCACTTCTTCATCCAATGCCTCAGAACAGCTTTAGACCTTTCATCAGAATCTCCATTACAGGCGGATTGCACCATGTTTCCAGAAGCATACCTCCTGCAAAAATACAGGCGCAGATGATCACTCGTAAAAAATAATCAGATACGTCAGGAAGAAGCAGTCCACGATTCTTCCAGATTTCTAACGACTGCACATATACCAAGTTCAGCAGATAAAAAAAACATGGAAAATACAAAAGATACTGCGGAAACATAGCTCCCGCTCCAATCAGTCCCCCCTGAAGGCCGAACTGCAAAACAGACAAAGTAAGCAACATTCCTGCCTGTAATCCCATATAAAGCATTCCAATCACAGCAAGGGGAACCCCAAACACCGATACCCCGCAAAGAGAAGCAATCAGAAACAAGCTTCCCCTTGTTTTCAGCACATAAAAGAAATATTCCTTTTTTTCCAACGCCCTGTCTGAAAAAGCAGACAGAAGATACATGGACGCTGTTGTTTTCTGGCTCCATTCAAATCTCCACATAAAATTTGGCAGAAGAACTCCTATAAGAAATCCAGCCAGAAAAATTCCGTAAACTGGCAGCCCTTTCCTTTGATATGTTTCTGATCTTATTTTCATATCCTCACCCTCTACCAGTTTACGGGCTGCAGGACAAAAATATTCCCAAGCCGCAAAAAGCCGTGTGAAATTTCTTTCACACGGCTTATATACTTCATGAACGGAATCTATGGTGCATGATCTGTCAGAATTATTTTGCATAATCAACTGCACGGCTTTCGCGGATCACATTGACCTTAATCTGTCCCGGGTATTCCAGTTCAGCCTCGATCTGTTTTGCGATATCTCTTGCCAGCAGAACCATATCAGCATCTGTCACGTGTTCCGGTACTACCATTACACGGATCTCCCTGCCTGCCTGAATAGCAAAGGACTTATCTACACCCTTAAACTCATTGGTGATATCTTCCAGCTGTTTCAATCTGTTCGTATAGGTTTCCAGAGTTTCTCTTCTCGCACCCGGTCTTGCTGCGGAAATTGCATCAGCAGCCTGGACAATACATGCAACAAGAGATTCCGGCTCTACGTCTCCATGATGGGAAGCTACTGTATTGATCACTACGGCAGATTCCTTATATTTCTTACAGAGATCAACTCCGATCTGAATATGAGAACCTTCTACCTCATGGTCAATGGATTTTCCAATGTCATGAAGAAGTCCTGCACGCTTCGCCATGCGGACGTCCACGCCAACTTCTCCGGCAATAATCCCGGAAAGCTGCGCTACTTCAATGGAATGCTTCAAAGCATTCTGTCCATAGCTGGAACGGAATTTCATACGTCCCAGAAGCTTCAGAAGTTCTGGATGGATTCCATGTACTCCTACGTCCATGGCAGCATTCTCACCGTCTTCACGGATCTGCGCTTCCACTTCCTTCTGAGCCTTTTCCACCATTTCTTCAATTCTTGCCGGATGAATACGTCCGTCAACGATCAGCTTCTCAAGAGCAACTCTTGCCACTTCTCTTCGTATGGGATCAAAAGCAGAAAGTACAACCGCTTCTGGAGTATCGTCAATGATCAGGTCAACGCCTGTCAGTGTTTCCAGCGTACGGATGTTACGTCCCTCACGTCCGATGATTCTGCCCTTCATCTCATCGCTTGGAAGCTGTACCACAGAAATTGTAGTTTCTGATACATGATCCACAGCACATTTCTGAATGGCATTGACAACATATTCTTTGGCTTTCTTTCCTGCTTCTTCCTTGGCGCGGCTCTCCATTTCTTTATAGAGTCTTGCCACATCCACCTTGACGTCATCTTCTACAGTCTTCAGCAGCTCGTCTTTTGCCTGTTCGGAGGTCAGACCGGAAATTCTTTCCAGTTCCTGTACTC
>NZ_CALFLA010000007.1 GCF_937880195.1 uncultured Blautia sp. | reverse complement strand
AAAGGCTTATAGCCGTCCGTCGAGCCACCCGTTTTACGGGTGGGGGCGACTATATATATTTTTGGGGGGGAGAAAATAAGAGGGGAATACATACTTTCAAAAGACAGGACTGGAGAATGAAATTTTATTGACATTACAGGATTCATATGCTATATATAAAATATAAATGGTAAGTAGTAAGTGATAAGTAATAAGTAGATGGAAAAGGGGGTAAAGGATATGTTCAAAAAAGGTTTCTGGGTTCCTTATGAGGACAGTGGGGAATATCCTACAAAATTAAAGTCGATGGAAGCAATTTCCAGATACTGTGAAGAAAATGGAGAATCCTGTATATTTACAGGGGAGGATGAAGTAGAAATCAACGGTACGAAATATGAGATTTATCGGGGATACGAAAACGGAAGCAGAGGAAATTATGGGATTTGCTGCAGGGAGAAAAAGTGATGGAGAGTTATAGCATTATTCAGCAATATGCCCTGATCGGGCTGGATGGAACAGACAGCAAAAATAAATCCGTAGAAAAGACAGCAGTTCTCCGGGCTATAGCTACAGGCAGATTTGTGGAGAAGCTGATGGAATCTGGCGGGCATCAGGAGGCTGATTTTCAGGAAAAACTGGAACAGGGGATAAAAGAGGCAAGGGCCCTGGGAACAAGGGAACTAAAGGAAGTGGAAAAGGAGATTGCCGCTCCTTTAAAAGCAGATGGAGCTTTGGAGGAAGCGCCGGATCTTTTGGGCTGCGATATGTATTATGAAACCTCAGGGGCAGACTTTAAGGTTTACAGAAGCGATAAGGAGATTTACCTTCGTATTACAGAAATGCTTCGCTGTGAGGCGCTGGAGGAAGGAGCTCTTACTGAGGAAAGCGTTCTTCTTTTGTGGCTGATACGGGAAAGCGGATTTATGCACGAGATATTTTCTGCAAGGGAACAAGGTGAGGTGGAGCAGAAAATGGTAGCTGAGGCTGCAAGGCAGAAGTGGATTGGGATTTTATGGGGAAAGGAATTTCATAAAACTTTTGAAAGTCTGGGAAAAGCCTTTATCCGCAAAAAAAGAGAGTTGTTCCGCAATCCTTATATGGAAGGCGTAAATATTTTGTATCCGTTTCTGGACAGAAGACAGGCGATTTTTATTGACTTTGTAGTGCTTGGCACAACAGTTGTCGACCGCCGGGGAGCAGTGATGAGCTATTTGTGCGAACATGGTCATTTTGTGGAAGAAATAAAAAATGGAACGGAGACACTTCTGAAAATTGATAATATTCAATATCGGATCGTTCCCAAAACAGTAAGGTGCGGGAACCTGCCAATACAGGGAGCAGTGCTGTCTCCGGTATACCGATAGTAAGGCGGCGGCGGAGCATGTCAAGACGGCGCACCATGGAGGCGATTTTGTCTTCTGAATATATTTCCATAGGTGAGCTTGCAAGGCTTACAGGATGTCGGTATAGCACATTGAAGCATTACACAGAAGAGGGAATGCTTCCCTTTGAGCAGGAGGAAGAAAATCTTACCAGGCGGTATCAGAGAGAAAAGAGCGCTGCTCTTGTGGAATGGATCCGACAGAAGAGAAATGAAGGAAAATCTGTTCCTGAGATCAAAGCGCTTTTAAAAGAAAACCAGAATTTATAAACCAGAGAAAAAGGAAACGTCCAGCAGAACAAAACCGCTGGACGTTTTGATATATTTGAATTAAAGATAACGGATTTCCGCATGAAGTTCTCCTGTTTCTGAAACATCCAGGACAGCGTAGCTGAACTTGCGGTTTCTCTGACGGGGAAAGGAAAGACTTCCGGGATTCAGAGTCAGAACTCCGTCTATATCCTGAAGAAAAGGCTTGTGGGTATGGCCAAAAAAGGCGCAGTCACAGTCGCGGGAAATAGCTTCGTCTGCCAGCCGGGAAAGATCCATGGACACGCCATAATAATGTCCGTGGGTAATAAGGATCCTGTGTCCGTTAATTTCGATTTCTTCTTCTCTGGGAAGATCGGAAAAGAAATCATTGTTTCCTGCTACAATGGTACAGGGACATTCGGCAAGGGCTTCAATATAAAATTCCCGTCCCTCTACGTCGCCGCAGTGGATCAGCATGTCAAGGGGCTGCTCCTTCATCACTGCTGTTTCCAGATGTTCATCATACCCATGAGTATCGCTGACAACAAGTATTTTCATCGGAGCTGATCCTTAATAGCGCGCAGAGCCTTGCCTCTGTGGCTGATTTTGTTTTTTTCTTCCATAGAGATCTCCGCAGAGGAACATCCATATTCTGGAAGATAAAAGATGGGATCATAGCCAAAACCATTTGTTCCCCGTTCTTCGTAGCCGATTCTTCCCTCCATGGAAGCGCGGACAGTTTTGACTGTGCCATCTGGAAAAGCTGCCGCAATGGCGCAGACGAACCGGGCGGTTCTTTTTTCATCAGGAACTCCCTCAAGACGCTGGATCAGATTTGCGTTTTTGATCCGGTAGGAAGTGTCTTCCCCCATATAGCGGGCAGAATAAATGCCAGGTTCTTTGTTCAGATAATCAATTTCCAGACCGGAATCATCTGCAAGGACAATTTCTCCGGTAAGTTTGCAGATAGCGGTTGCTTTGATTTCGGCGTTTTCTTCAAAAGAATTTCCATTTTCTTCTATGTCGGCAGAAATTCCGGCGTCCTTCAGAGAAAGAAGCTCAATATCCAGATCTCCCAGGATTTTACGGATTTCTTTCATTTTTCCTTCATTGCCTGTGGCAAAAATTACTTTTTTCATATGTTTGGATTCCTCCTTGGCGGTTTTGGGCCCAGAAACTGGTAGTAGTAGGTTTTTAACATTCCGTTGTAGATTTTGCGGTTTTTGTCAGCTTTTCGTCCGATATCGTTTTCGGCCCTGTCATAAGAGGTGATCAGATACATAGACCATTTATCCAGACGGCTGAAGCTTTCGCCGATTTCGCGATAAAGCTGAGGCAGGGCGGCTTTTTCTTCCAGACGTTCTCCGTAAGGGGGATTGGTGATCAAAAATCCATAGGGCTTCGGATGGCTTAAATCCTTTACCGCTCTTTGCTGAAAATGGATCAGCTTGTCCACTCCTGCCATTTTGGCATTGGAGCGGGCGGCCTTTAAGGCTTCCGGGTCAATATCATATCCCTGGATATCTGTATGGATATCAAGATTGATGCGGTCATTGGCTTCTTCCATGGCGTCATACCAGAACTTCCTTGGAATAATATGTTTCCAGTCCTCGGAGAGGAAGGAACGGTTCATGCCAGGGGCGATATCGGCAGCGATCATAGCAGCTTCAATAGGAAAGGTTCCGCTGCCGCAGAATGGATCCACAAGGATTCTGTCTTTGTTCCATGGTGTAAGCATGATCAGAGCTGACGCAAGAGTTTCTGTAATAGGCGCTTTTACAGTCATCTGACGGTAGCCTCGCTTGTGCAGAGACACACCGGAGGTATCAATGCCGATAGTTGCAACATCCTTCATAAAAGCTACGCGGATGGGAAAGCTTGCGCCGTCTTCTGGAAACCAGGAGATGCCGTACACGCTTTTTAACCGCTCTACAATGGCTTTTTTCATAATGGACTGGATATCAGAAGGGCTGAAAAGGGCGCTTTTTACAGAGTTTGCTTTTGCAACCCAGAATTTGCCGTCTTTGGGGATGTAATTTTCCCAGGGAATGGCTTTTGTTTTTTCAAAAAGTTCATCAAAAGTGACAGCCTTAAACTCTCCTGTTTTTAAAAGAATACGCTCTGTTGTTCTCAAAAAGACGTTGGCCTGGGGGATTCCGGCAGCATCGGCCAGAAAAGTAACTTTGCCGTCCTCTACTTTGCTGATCTCATAGCCAAGATCAAGAATTTCCCGTTTTAATACAGCCTCCATGCCAAAGTGACAAGGGGCGATCAGTTCCAGATATTTCATGGCAGCCTCATTTCTCTGACAGTATTTTTGTCAAAATCTTTAATGGTAAACAGACCGTTTTCCAGAACGGCGTAAGTGGGAGGGTTGCCCTCCTTGGGGATGGAGACAGAACCTGGATTTAGAAGAATATAGCTGTCCATAGATTCTGCTTTCAGAACATGGGTATGTCCATGGATCAGGATATCGTTTTTTTGAAGCGGAGGAAGATGATTCTGATTATATATGTGTCCGTGGGTGGCATAAAAAGTTCTCTCATCTATGGAAAGAATACAGTAATCAGCCATAACGGGGAAATCAAGAACCATCTGATCTACTTCCGCTTCGCAGTTTCCGCGTACTGCATAGATCTTGTCTTTATATTCATTGAGAAGAGCGATCACTTCTTTTGGCGCATACTCTTTTGGGAGGTCGTTACGGGGACCGTGGTAAAGAATATCGCCTAAAAGAACCAGACGCTCCGCCTTTTCCTGGTGAAAGGCATCCAGCATTTTGCGGCAGTAATATGCCGAGCCATGTATATCTGATGCAAACATGTATTTCATGAATCTTTCTCCTCGTTATTCGTTGTACTGGTATATGATGAATTTTCGCGGTTGTTCACAGGATGCTGTGAACAATCAGGATTTTTCTCTTCTACATTATCATGGTTAGCGGGAAATTACAAGATTTCTTCCGCGATATGCCTCAAAACCGCCGACAAGAGATCTGGTCCGATAGCCTTTTCTTAGGAAAAGCCTTGCGGCAGACATACTGGAACCGCCCCTTTGACAGTAGAAAATCAAAAGCTTATCTTTTGGGAGATTCCGTACAGAGTTCAATTCCTCATAAGGGTAGTTGACAGCGCCGCGGATATGGCTTTTTCTGAAAGAATCCGGGTCCCGGATATCTATGATCAGGGAGTCGGAGCGGTCTATAAAATAATCCAGCATTTTTGCGGAAATCGTTTCAATGGGAAACATGATTCTTCTCCTTTTTTATTTATCATATGCAGAAAAACAGACAAAAGCCCCGGCTGCAGGTCTGCCGGGGCTTGGGGCGCAGAAAGCTCCTGCGCCGGAAATAAAATAAGAAGGGAGAAGATTTTGGCTTTTGTATCAGTTTTCTTTAGTATCTGTCAGAGGAGCTGTTCTGTTCTTGGTTATAAGAGTTGACAGATTTGTTTTTGGAGCTGTTCTTTGTGCTGTTTTTGGAAGTGTTTTTTCCGCAGTTCTGGGAGTTCTGCATATTTTTGTCAGAATACTTGTTTGTGCTGCTGTTCATAGAATTGTTTTCGGATTCATAATTTTTTGCCATTTTGGTTTACCTCCTGGTATAATTTGACGGCAGCAGTGGATAAGAGTCCGCCTGCTTTGCCAATTTGTTTATAAAGCTACTGTTTGAAATTTTTACAGTAACGTTATCACATTCGTTATTATGTCAAAAAGTTGTAATAATATTCATGAAATCATATTGCTTTTTTTTCCAATTTATATTATAATCGTTGGTGTAAAAAGAATTTACCCTTCAAAAATTTTTTTTACATAACCCCTTATTTAATTA
>NZ_CALFLA010000006.1 GCF_937880195.1 uncultured Blautia sp. | reverse complement strand
ATTTTATCATAGAAAAATTGGAATGTAAAAGAGAAAAACGTAACTGTTCACAGGTAAATGCGCTGCTTTCTGGAGGGGAATCTTGACGAAAAAGACCCATGATGATAGGATGAGTTTTATAAAACAAAGTCGGATTGAAGCAGGGAACAGAGAAAGGCATAAAAATGCAGTATTTATATGAAGAAACAAAAAATGGGATCAGGATCAACAGAGTTTGGGGTTATGATAATATTGTGGAGATCCCAGACATGCTGAGAGGAAAAGAGGTAACAGAGCTTGGCGCCTATGTATTTTCTGATCATATGGATAAAAGAGATCTGGAGGAGCGGATAAAGAAGGGGAATCTGTGGATGGAGGACGGAAACAGGGAGTTTAATGTGGAAAAGCTTCCTGAAATATCAGGACCGTCTCTGAAGGAGCTGGTTCTTCCAAAAGGAATCAAAAAGGTAGGGCGATATGCCTTTTATAATTGCAGAAACCTGGAAAAACTGGATTTTGGAGGAAAACTTAAGGATCTTGGAGCAGGAGCGCTGACTGGATGTCATCAGGTACAGGAGCTTCGGGTCAAATTGGGGGAAGACGGAAAATCCTGTCTGAGGGAGATACTTACAGAGCTTCCAGAAACTCTTTGTGTTACAATAGAAAAAAATAAGGAAAAAGGCTGCTTCTGGTTTCCGGAATTTTTCGAGGAAGGTGTAGAAAATACTCCGGCACGTATTCTGGAAAATCATGTCCATGGCAGCGGTATCCGATATCGAAACTGCTTTCAGAACCGAAGGCTGAATACGACAGAGTATGACGAGATTTTTCCTTATGCTATTGCCTGGGAAGATGAAGAAACAGTTCTGAAACTGGCTCTGGGAAGAATTTTTACTCCTTTTGAACTTGCAGAAAAAGCAAAAGACCGTTATTTGAATTATTTAAGAGAGCATATGGATTCTGCGGCAGGGCTTTTGGGAAAACAGAAGGAATACCGGTTTCTTGGAATGCTTCTGGATATTTTAAAACCAGAAGGAGAAGACATCAGAAAAATGATAGAGACAGCCAGGCAGCAGGAAGATTCTGTATGGATGGGAATTTTGATGGACCGTCTGGGAAAAGTTGGAAGAAAAAAGAGAAAGACCTTTGAACTGTAAGAGAAGCAGATGAAGAATAAATAGATAGAAACTTACAGGGGATATTCTAATTGGAAAGGATGGATATGGAGAGAAAAGACAGAGAAAAATATGGAAATTTTGTGCATGAACAGAGAAAAAAAGAGGAGGAGATTCTGGAAATCTGTCAGGAAGTCCTGAAAAACTCAAAAAATGAACTGGGAGTATCTATGCCCTTTTTATATGGACCGTTAAGCAGTTTAAGACCTGTCTTTTCCGAGGAAACAGCCAGTATGGGAACAGACGGAGAACAGCTTTTTGTTTCACCTGGATGGCTGATCCCCATCTTTATGAATCATAAGATCCTGCTGAATCGACAATATCTTCACCAGCTGCTTCATTGTCTTTTTTGCCATATATGGGGAAGAAAAGAAAGAGATGTAAGGCTCTGGGATCTGGCTTCGGATATTGCAGTGGAGCATATTGTGGATGATCTGTACCAGAAGCCTGTTTATCTCCGGCCGGGAAGCCTCCGAAGGGAATACTATCGAAAATGGAGAGAACAGTATGGGATTTTAACCGCAGAAAGGATTTTTTGTATACTGGAAAAACTGCCAGAGGAAGAAGTGGAAAAACTGACGCAGGAATTTCGAAAAGACGATCATCATTTCTGGAAAAGCGATGAGGGAAAAAGCGGTCTGGCCAGTCCGAAGAAAAACTGGGAGGACAGAAGAAAAAAACTTCAGACAGAAATAGAACTGATGTCCAAGGAGGCCTCAGGCAAAGCGCCCTCTCTGCTTGAACAGCTTTGCGTGGAAAACAGGAAGAGATATGATTATCGGGAATTTTTGAGGCGGTTCTCTGTGCTGAGGGAAGAATTTCAGACAGATATGGATACCTTTGATTATATTTATTACTATTATGGGATGAAGCATTATGGGAATATGCCTTTGATCGAACCTCTGGAGACAAGAGAAACCAGAAAAATTGAAGATTTTGTAATCGTGGTGGATACTTCCATGTCCTGCAAAGGAGATCTGATAAGGAAATTTCTTGAGGAAACCTACAGTGTACTTGCAGAATCAGAAAGTTTCTTTCGCCGGATCCATGTGCATATTCTTCAATGCGACGACAGGGTCCAGGAAGATGTAGTAATAAGGAATCAAAAGGAGATGAAGCAGTATCTTCAGGAATTTACAGTGAAAGGATTTGGAGGGACAGATTTTCGTCCTGCCTTTCGTTATGTGGAGCAGCTAATAAAAACAGGTGCGTTTAAAAGCCTTCGGGGGCTTTTGTATTTTACAGACGGATATGGGACGTTTCCTGGAAAACGGCCTCCGTATGATACGGCATTTGTTTTTATGAAAGAAGATTATAGAGATGTGGATGTGCCTCCCTGGGCTATGAAGCTGATTCTGGGAGAGGAAGACTTCCCTGTGCAGAAACAGGAAAAATGGACCTTGGGAATGCAGGAAAATATTAAGTAACAGGAGAAAAGATATGAATATCAGACAGGCAAAACAGGAGATCGTAGATACAGTCAGAGCCTACCTTTTAAAGGATGAATATGGAGAATATGTAATACCACGGGTAAAGCAAAGACCTATATTGATTCTCGGAGCTCCGGGAATCGGAAAGACACAGATCGTGGAGCAGGCAGCCAGGGAATGCGGTGTGGCCTTGGTGGCATATACAATCACTCATCATACCAGACAAAGCGCCATTGGCCTTCCGTTTATTTCTGAAAAGGAATATGGAGGAAAAAAGTATTCAGCTACAGAATATACCATGAGTGAGATCGTGGCAAGCATCTATGAGAAAATGAAAGAGACAGGGCTTGAAGAGGGGATTCTTTTTATTGATGAGATCAACTGCGTATCGGAAACGCTTGCCCCGGCAATGCTGCAGTTTTTACAGAATAAAACCTTTGGAAATCATGAGATTCCAAAAGGCTGGGTGATCGCAGCAGCAGGAAACCCACCGGAATATAACAAATCTGTCCGGGAGTTTGATGTTGTCACCCTTGACCGTGTGAAAAAAATACAGGTAGAACCGGATTACCAGGCTTGGAGGAAATATGCCCGGAGAGAAAATTTTCATCCGGCGATTCTGTCATATCTGGAACTGAGGAATTCCTGTTTTTACCAGATGGAAACAACCATTGACGGGGTGGAGTTTGCCACTCCAAGAGGATGGGAAGATCTGTCAAGGATGATGGAAGTCTGTGAAAAACTTGGAAAAGAGATAACCGTAGATTTAACTATCCAGTATATCCAGCATGAGCGGATCGCCCGTGAATTTGCAGACTATTATGAGCTGTACCGGAAATACAGTCAGGATTATCACATTGCAGAGATTCTGGAAGGAAGGAGTACAGAGGCTATGGTGAAAAAAGTTTCCCATGCTCCTTTTGATGAAAAAATAAGTGTGGTAAATCTGATCTTTTCCGGTATGTGTCAGAAAGTCCGGGAAGCAGTTACGGAAGAAGCAGTTCTGGAAAAAGTGTTTGCGGTTCTCCAGAAATTGAAGGAAGATTCGTCAGAGGAGACTCTGCTGCTCCGTCTGGGTGATTATGCAGACCAGATGAAAGCGTCTGCGGAAAAGAAAAAGGAACAGGGACTTTTGGAGCGGAAGGAAGAAATTTCAATTAGAAAGGCCGAAGCGCTTTTGAGAAATTACGAAAAACTTCTTCGGGGAGAAAGCCAGCTGAACAGGGAGGAAGGCTTTGACCTTGTAAAAGAAGCCTTTGGAAAAGACAGGGCAGGCTGGGAGCTTTTATGCGAAACAGCAGAAAACACCATAGAATATGCTTTTGACTTTATGGAAGCTGCTTTTTATAACAGTCAGGAAATGGTAATGTTTGTATCAGGGATCAACACGGATTTTTACTGTGTAAAATTTCTGGAAACCTATGAATGTGAGCGGTATGTAAGATATAACAGGGAACTGCTTTTTGAGGACAGGGACAGAGAACTGAGGAGCAGAATCCGGGAATTGTAAAATTTTTTTCCCGGAAACAGAGAAATACAGGGAAATGGCTTGGGACCTGCAATCGCGCAGAGACCAGAGATTTGATGTAGTATAGAATTGCTGAAAAAACAAAGGAGAGGGATCATATCAGAATGACAGCCTCTCCTTTTTGTATGGAAGATTTGCAGTTAATAAAATAAACCTAAAAATCAAAATACTTTTACAAGGTTGTAGGAATCGTCTACAATAAGAACGTCCGCATATTTACCTGGG
The DNA here is from genome assembly GCF_937880195.1 of uncultured Blautia sp. Classification (GTDB taxonomy): domain Bacteria; phylum Bacillota; class Clostridia; order Lachnospirales; family Lachnospiraceae; genus Blautia_A. Next base: position 3,857 of record NZ_CALFLA010000006.1, on the reverse strand, counting down.
GTAAGAGAACCTACCTGGTCGTAAACTTTAATACTCTTTGCCGGGTTTCTTGTAGCTGCAAAAATAGCTGTAGATTCAGGAATGCCAAATTCCATAGCTTTTTTCATGCAGTCAAAAAGGTTTGTGGCAGAACCTGCGATCGTACCGTTGGAAAGAGTTGCCAGACGGTCTTTCATAGTTACTTCCTGGCCGCCAAGCTCATAGGTTCCGTTTTCCATTCCGGTTGCCATCATGGAATCGCTGATTAGTACCACACGTTCGTCTCCGAACATTTTGAAGGTGGTCCGCACTACGCTGCCATGAATGTGGAAGCCGTCGCAGATCAGTTCTACCATGCAGTCTTCGCTGTCACATGCAGCGCCGATAACGCCAGGATCTCTGTGGCCAAAAGGAGGCATAGCGTTATAAAGGTGAGTAACGTGGTTTACACCAAGCTCCATAGCTTTTTTAGCGCAGTCGTAATCCGCTGTGGTATGTCCGATGGAGATGACTACTTCATCTTTGGCTGCTTCAATAAATTCAAAGGCGCGGTCTACATTGGGAGCAAGTGTAACAAGTTTGATCTGGTTTCCAGAAGCCTGGTTGCACTGGCGGAAAAAGGATACGTCCGGTACGCTGATATATTCGGCTGCCTGCGCGCCTTTTTTTGCAATGTCGATAAGGGGACCTTCCATATTAACGCCGATGATACGGGCGCGGGAAGGGTCCGGCTCTACCTTTGTTGCAGTAGTGAAAATATCCATGAGTTTGTCTTTAGCAAGGGTCATGGAGGTAGGACAGTAGGAGGTGATTCCGTGTTCTTTTTCGTATTTCAGGATAACTTTCAGGCCTTCGGCGTCTGCATCGCAGAAGTCGTGTCCATAAGCGCCGTGGCTGTGTACGTCCACCAGACCCGGGAGAACTTTTAAGCCTTGTGCATCATATTCTGTTTTGTCAGATACCTCAGCTTCTGTGGCAACAAATCTGCCCTCTTCAATGTACAGATCTTTTTTGACAAAGCTGCCGTCTTCCTGGAATACCAGTCCGTTTTTAATAATCATAGTAACGTCTCCTTGTTTTTTAACATGTTAATAGATAATCCTATTATAGATCTTTCCTGACATGAATTCAAACATGATTTATACTTATTTCATTGTTTTCAGATTCCGGTTATGATACCATAAAATCAGCTCTTCCCAGAAAGGATCTCTGTTAGAGAGCTTTGTTCTGGGGCAGACTGTCAAAAACTGATTTGCTAAATCCCTTTAAATATGCTAGTATTTAAGAAGCGAATTTTTAAAATACCCTGAGGAGGATTTCTATAATGGAAAAACAGAAATATTATATTACAACGGCGATTGCCTATACCTCCGGTAAGCCCCATATTGGAAATACTTATGAGGCTGTTCTGGCAGATGCCATTGCACGTTATAAAAGACTGGAAGGCTATGATGTATTTTTCCAGACAGGAACAGACGAGCATGGACAGAAGATCGAACTGAAAGCCCAGGAGGCAGGAATTACGCCGAAGGAATTTGTAGATAATGTATCCGGTGAAATTAAGAATATCTGGGATCTTATGAACACTTCCTATGACAAATTTATCCGTACCACAGATGAAGATCATGAGAAGCAGGTACAGAAGATCTTTAAGAAAATGTATGCAAAGGGAGACATTTATAAAGGACATTATGAAGGAATGTACTGTACTCCATGCGAGTCATTTTTTACAGAGAGCCAGCTTGTAGACGGCAAATGTCCAGACTGCGGACGTCCCTGTGTTCCGGCTAAGGAAGAGGCTTATTTCTTCAAAATGAGCAAATACGCAGACCGCCTCATCGAGCATATTAAAACACATCCAGAGTTTATCCAGCCGGAATCCCGCAAAAATGAGATGATGAACAATTTCCTTCTTCCGGGACTTCAGGATCTCTGCGTTTCCAGAACTTCCTTTAAGTGGGGAATCCCTGTAGATTTTGATCCGAAACATGTGGTTTACGTATGGCTTGACGCTTTGACAAACTATATTACAGGAATCGGATATGACTGCGACGGCAACAGCACAGAACAGTTTGGTAAGCTCTGGCCGGCAGATCTTCACCTGATCGGTAAAGACATTATCCGTTTCCATACCATTTACTGGCCGATTTTCCTTATGTCACTGGATCTGCCCCTTCCCAAGCAGGTGTTTGGTCATCCGTGGCTTCTTCAGGGCGATGGCAAAATGAGTAAATCCAAAGGAAATGTACTTTATGCAGATGAGCTGGTAGATTTCTTTGGCGTAGACGCAGTGAGATATTTTGTGCTTCATGAAATGCCATTTGAAAACGACGGTGTGATCACCTGGGAGCTTATGGTAGAGCGTCTGAACTCTGAGCTTGCTAATACGCTTGGAAATCTGGTAAACCGTACCATTTCCATGTCAAATAAATATTTTGGCGGCGTAGTAGAAAACAAAGGCGTAGAAGAGCCGGTTGACGAAGATCTGAAATCCTTTGTGCTTGGCGTACCTGCCAAGGTTGCAGCTAAGATGGATAAACTTCGTGTGGCAGACGCTATGACAGAAGTATTCAGCCTCTTTAAGCGTTTGAACAAATATATTGACGAGACAATGCCATGGGCTCTTGCAAAAGAAGAGGACAAGCAGGACCGTCTTGCAACAGTTCTTTATAACCTGGTTGAGGGAATTACAATGGGAGCTGCTCTTCTGGAAGCCTTTATGCCGGAGACAACAGAGCGTATTCTTGCTCAGTTAAACGCAGAAAAGAGAAGTTTTGAATCCATGGATACTTTTGGTCTTTATCCTTCTGGAAATAAAGTTGTAGAAAAACCGGAAATCCTTTTTGCCCGTCTTGACCTGAAAGAGGTTATGGCTAAGGTGGAAGAGCTTCATCCGCCTGTACAGGAAGAGAAGGAAGAAGAGCCGGGAATCGATCTGGAGCCAAAGGCAGAGATCACTTTTGATGATTTTGAAAAACTTCAGTTCCAGGTTGGAGAGATCATTGCCTGTGAGGCAGTTAAAAAATCTAAGAAACTGCTTTGTTCCCAGGTGAAGATCGGAAGTCAGGTCCGTCAGATCGTGTCTGGAATCAAGGCTCACTATACGCCGGAGGAAATGGTAGGTAAAAAAGTTATGGTTGTCACTAACTTAAAACCTGCGAAACTTGCCGGAGTTATGAGTGAGGGAATGATCCTTTGCGCAGAGGATGCAGAGGGAAATCTGGCTCTGATGACACCGGAAAAAAATATGCCTGCAGGAGCAGAAATCTGCTGATAAAAATAATTTTTGATACAGACAAAAAAATTCTTTTCCCCGGTTCCGCTGCTTGACGGAATCGGGGAAATTTCTTATACTAAAGGGAAGTATACAGGAGGGGATAAAATGGGGAAGGAATTTAGCCATTTTGATAAAAATGGAAATGCGGTTATGGTGGATGTTTCAGCAAAAACACCTACATTTCGCACAGCTTTGGCAACAGGATATATAACCGTAGGACCTGAAATTATGGAGGCTGTCACAGAGGGCAGCATAAAAAAAGGCGACGTCCTTGGAGTGGCGCGAGTGGCCGGGATCATGGGAGTAAAGCAGACGTCTGCTTTGATCCCCATGTGTCACCCTCTTCCAATACAGAAATGCTCAGTGGATTTTGAACTGGATCAGCAAAACAGCAGAATCCATGTTTATTGCATGGTAAAGACCGAAGGAAAAACAGGAGTAGAGATGGAGGCGCTGACAGGAGTGCAGATAACGCTTCTGACAATTTATGACATGTGTAAGGCCATTGACAAGCATATGGTTATGTCAGAGATCCATCTTGTGGAAAAGACAGGAGGAAAAAGCGGAGAGTTCCGTTTTGAAGAAAAATGATAGACCGATG
>NZ_CALFLA010000005.1 GCF_937880195.1 uncultured Blautia sp. | reverse complement strand
GCACTTTGGGTAGCCATATTCATTTTTCAATTACAGTTTGCGGAAACTCAAGGAAAAGAAAAAACAGCCTAAGGCCATCTTTTCTATATTATCATATAATTAATATTCTTCTGTATCGTAATAGTCGTCTCCGTCTTCGGCGTCTACATATTCGTCCCCCGGCTCATCATCATCTCCGTCGTCATACAGACCTTCCTCGTCATATTCTCCGTCATCTGCTGTTCCATCGTCTGCGCTTCCGTTGTCTATGCTTCCGTCATCGGTACTTCCGTCATCAGTATTTCCGTCATCGATGATTTCGTCTGTGATATCGTCGTCAGCGCTTCCATCGTCCGTACTTCCGTCATCGTCGCTTCCTTCATCAACACTTCCATCGTCTGCGCTGTCACTATAAGAGTCATCCTCATAAGAATCGTTATCAGAATCCTCATCATAAGATTCCTCATAAGGATCACTGTCTTCCGAAGATCCTTTTGTACTTTTTTCTTTGTTTTCGGAAATACTCATATAGCGAAGATAAGCCTCAGAGGTATCCTTGTCCAGGCTTAAGGTAGCCTTTTCCATGTCCCCAAGCTCCACGCTGTAAAGTTCGTAAACCGTGCCATCTGCCGTCACCAGCTTCAGATCATAGTCTGCGTCCTCTGGGCTGTCATCTTCAGAAGAATCCTGTATGGTTTCTGGAGTATAAAACATCTGTACCTGTTCTGCAGCTTTTATGGATGATTCTGAAGGGATCAGATTATCCCCCCATTCTTCAGTCCCTGAAGCCATAAGATACAGCTCCCTGATATCTGTTTCCAGGCTGTTTGTAAGGTAAACAAATTTTGATTTGGAATCCTTTACTCCAATCGTTCTCGGAGCAGGCGTCGCCGTAGGCGCCGGAGTTGCTGTTGCCGGAACGGCAGTTGGCGTTGCCGTAGGCGCAGCTGTAGGAGTCAGTTGTTCTTCATTTTTTGAGCCGCAGCCTGACAATACTGTAAAAGCCGCGATACCTGCTGTAAGAATACATACACTTAATTTCTTCATTAATTTCAGCCTTCCTCTCTGTTATTCGTCCTTAGCCCACTGAAAAGTGCAGGCAACTGCCTTTTTCCAGCCTTTTAAAAGCTTATTCCGAACTTCCTGTGTAATGGATGGTGAAAATTCCCTCTCCTGCTTCCAGTTTCTTCTTATCTCCCCGGCATCTTTCCAGAAATCTACTGCAAGACCTGCCAGATAGGCTGCTCCAAGGGCTGTTGTTTCAATACAGCTTGGCCGGACTACCTGGGCGTCCAAAAGGTCTGACTGGAACTGTATCAGAAAATTATTGGCGCTTGCTCCTCCATCTACTCTAAGAGAGCTTAGTTTCATGCCCGAATCCATTTCCATTGCATGGATCACGTCTGTCACCTGGTAGGCAAGAGATTCTACTGTAGCACGGATCAGATGAGCCTTGCCCGCCCCTCTTGTTAGTCCCAGAACCGCTCCTCTTGCATATTGATCCCAATAGGGAGCGCCAAGTCCGGTAAATGCCGGAACGACATAAACGCCGTTTGTATCTGGGACAGAAAGACAATACCTCTCTGATTCAGGAGCGCTTTTCAGAATCTGCATCTCGTCTCTCAGCCACTGAATGGCAGCCCCTGCTACAAATACGCTGCCTTCCAGAGCGTAACCCGGAGTTCCGTCTGGATTCACGGCAATGGTTGTAAGAAGCCCGTTTTCTGAGCGGACAGCCTGGTCTCCTGTATGCATTAAAAGGAAGCAGCCTGTACCGTATGTATTTTTTACATCGCCTGCACTAAAACAGCACTGACCAAAAAGAGCGGACTGCTGATCTCCTGCGGCCCCTGAAATAGGAATCCTTCCACCAATGAGATTCTCATTTGTATATCCGTAAATGCAGCTGCTTGGCTTCACCTGGGGAAGTATGGATCTGGGAATCCGAAGTCTTTCCAGTATTTCATCATCCCATTGTTTTTTATGGATGTCAAATAACATTGTACGTGATGCGTTTGTATAATCTGTAACGTGGACCTGACCCTTGGTAAGCTTCCATATCAGCCAGGTATCTACTGTGCCAAAAAGCAGGTCGCCCCGCTCTGCCGCTTCCCTTGCGCCCTCCACATAATCCAAAATCCACTGGATTTTTGTGCCAGAAAAATAAGCGTCAGGGATCAACCCTGTTTTTTCTCTAATCTTATCCGCAAACCCGTCCTTCTTCAACTCCTCTATTCTGTCCGCTGTGCGGCGGCACTGCCATACAATAGCCGGATATATGGGATTACCTGTTCTTTTATCCCAGATGATGGTAGTTTCTCTCTGATTGGTAATTCCAATGGCCGCAATATCTCCGGCATCTGCGTCAATCTTTCCCATGGCTTCAATGGCCACCGCCATCTGCGAGGACCAGATTTCATGAGGATCATGCTCTACCCAGCCCGGTTTCGGATAATACTGGGCAAACTCCTTCTGCGCCAAGCTACAGATATTGCCTTCCCTGTCAAAAAGAATACACCGGGAGCTGGTAGTTCCCTGATCCATTGCCATAACATATTTTCCCATAAATATTTACCTCCATTCCCGGCGGCTTCCCCCTAAGCCGCCGGATTTTTTTCTGTAAACAATTTCAGAACATTTTATGCCAGATAATATTTACCGATAAAGTATCCCAGCACAAGAACTCCAAGAACGATTCTATACCAGCCGAAAGCCTTAAAATCATGTTTCTTAATATAACCCATCAGGAATTTGATCGCCAGAATGGACACAACAAAGGCAACCGCCATACCAGTAAGAAGGATCGCCACTTCCGCACCTGTAAATCCCAGTCCGAATTTTACCAGTTTCAAAAGACTGGCTCCAGCCATAACAGGAATTGCCAGGAAAAAGGTAAATTCCGCTGCTACTGTCCTTGAGGTTCCCACAAGGATTCCTCCGATGATCGTAGAGCCGGAACGAGAGGTTCCTGGAATTACAGAAAGCACCTGAAAAACACCGATCAAAAATGCCGTTTTAAAGCTCATAGACTCAAGGGAGCGACAGGTAGGACGTCTCTTTTTATTATAATCCTCGATCAGAATAAAGATCACGCCGTAAACGATCAGGGCAATGGCAACCACCACGTAATTATTAAATTTCTCTTCAATAAAATCGTTAAAGGGAAGAGCGATCACAATGGTCGGTATACATGCCACCAGGATTTTAAACCAAAGTATCCATCTCTCTTTGTTGCAGAACATTTCCACAAAAGTCATAATTCCACGAAATACAGCAGGCTGTTTGTCAATAGCTGCCTTTTTCTTCGGAGGGATTTCTCTGAAATAAAAAGGCCAGAGCTTTTTCCAGTACAGAACTACAACTGCAAATATAGCTCCAAGTTGGATCACAACTAGAAAAACCTCCTTAAACTCCTGCGTTACATTCAGGTGTATAAATTCATCAACAAGGATCATGTGTCCGGTGCTGCTGATGGGAAGCCATTCTGTAATGCCTTCTACAATACCCAGAAACACCACTTTTAAAAATTCGATGATATCCATTTTCTTTTCCTTTCTATGTAAATTATTCTCTTCAAGTATATTACAATTTTTCTTCTCCGTAAAGAAAAATGGAA
>NZ_CALFLA010000004.1 GCF_937880195.1 uncultured Blautia sp. | reverse complement strand
CCGGAACGTGCTAACTGTCCTTTATGTCCTTTTCCGGCTGTCTTTCCGTTTCCGGAACCATGTCCACGGCCTCTTCTGAAATTATCGCTGTGCTTGGAACCCTCTGCAGGTCTAAGGTTTGATAAATCCATGTTTGGCACCTCCTTTTATTTATCTTGACTATCTCGAATTACTCTTCTACTTTTACAAGGTGCTGAACCTGCTTGATCATGCCTCTTGTAGCTGCATTATCAGGCATTTCAACTGTCTTGTGCATTTTTGTAAGTCCCATTGCAACTACAGTCTTTTTGTGTTTCGGAACTGCACCGATTGGAGACTTTACTAATGTAACCTTAATTGTATCTGCCATTTTTCGTTTCCTCCTTATGCCAGAATCTCATCTACAGATTTTCCACGAAGTTTTGCAACTTCTTCCGGAGTCTTAAGCTGGCTTAATCCCTCGATTGTAGCCAGGACAACATTCTGTTTATTTCTGGAGCCCATACATTTTGTACGGATGTTTTTGATACCTGCAAGCTCGATTACAGCACGAGCCGGACCTCCGGCGATTACACCAGTACCTTCCGGGGCGCGTTTCAGAAGCATCTCAGCGCTTCCAAATTTTCCGATAAAGTCATGTGTAATGGAACCATTCTCATCCCTTGCAACTGTTACCAGTTTTTTCATAGCGTCTTCTTTTCCTTTGCGGATCGCTTCCGGAATTTCAGCCGCCTTTCCTAAACCTGCACCAACATGTCCGTTGCCGTCACCTACAACAACCAAAGCTGTGAAACGGAAGTTACGGCCACCTTTAACAACCTTGGTAACACGTTTGATTGACACTACTTTATCTTCTAATTCTAACTGACTAGCATCAATAAGATTATGTTTCATGTGTCTTTTTCCTCCCTTTTAGAATTTCAGTCCAGCTTCTCTTGCTGCGTCTGCTAATGCTTTTATTTTACCGTGGTAGATGTAGCCTCCTCTATCGAAAACTACGCTCTCGATACCTGCTTCCACTGCTTTCTTACCGATTACAGTTCCAAGATATGCTGCAGCTTTTACATCGTCTGTATGCTCAAGCTCTGCTTTTACATCTTTCTGAAGAGTAGAAGCTGATACTAAAGTTTTGCCCACGCTGTCATCAATGATCTGTGCGTAAATGTGCTTATTGGAACGGAATACTGCCAGTCTTGGAGTGGTAGCTGTTCCATTCAGATGATGACGGAGTCTTCTATGTTTCTTTTCACGAATTTCCGCTCTGGATGCTTTCTTAATCATGTTCTCACTCTCCTTATTTATTTCTTACCGGTCTTGCCGACTTTACGTCTGATTACTTCATCAGCATATTTGATTCCCTTGCCCTTATATGGCTCAGGTCTTCTCTTATCTCTGATTTCTGCTGCGAACTGACCAACTTTTTCTTTGCTGATACCGGAAACAATGATCTTGTTTCCATCAACCTTAGATTCGATTCCTTCCGGATCTTCCATCTCTACCGGGTGAGAATATCCAAGAGAAAGCACAAGTTTCTTGCCCTGCTTCTGAGCTCTATAACCTACACCGTTTACCTCAAGCTCTTTTGTGTAGCCTTCGCTTACACCAACAACCATGTTGTGGATAAGGCTTCTTGTTAAACCGTGCAAAGCTTTCATTTTCTTAAGATCGTTTGGTCTTGTAACAACTACATGACCATCTTCAACCTTGATTTCCATTTCTGTCGGAAGCGCTCTTTCAAGTGTTCCTTTTGGCCCTTTAACGGTTACTACATTGCCTGCTGCAACGTTTACTTCAACGCCTGCAGGAATAGCTACCGGAAGTCTGCCGATACGTGACATAATATTGTCCTCCTTACTTAAATTGTCGGAGAGGGAATCATCCCTCTCTGTTTTCAGTTTATATATCTTTTAAGATATCTCAATTACTCACACATCCCTCAACTAAACTCGCCCGCGCCATAGCTGGGCTCGTTAAGGTTCGGGATGGGCCTCGCACTAAATTCATGCTACGCCTGACGGATTGCATTCATTAAGTTGCTTTCGGCCTACCAAACAAATGCCAGAACTTCTCCGCCGACCTGAAGCTTACGAGCCTCTTTGTCAGTGATAACACCTTTGTTTGTAGAAAGAATAGCGATTCCAAGTCCGCCAAGAACTCTCGGCAGCTCATCCTTGCCTGCGTATACGCGAAGACCAGGTTTGGAGATTCTCTTCAGTCCTGTGATGATCTTATCGTTCTTTGTCTCACCATATTTCAGTGTGATGTGAAGTGTCTTAATAGCACCGTCTTCAACTAAATCATACTTTGCAATGTATCCCTCGTCAAGAAGAATATTTGCAATAGCAATTTTCATTTTGGATGCCGGAACATCTACTGTGTCATGTTTTGCAGTGTTAGCGTTACGGATTCTTGTAAGCATATCTGCAATCGGATCGCTCATTGTCATGTTAGTTTCCTCCTCTAATTTTCTTTTCAGACTTTACATGATCTGTTATTATCTTTATATATTAAGTGTTCTAGGTCTTACCAGGAAGCTTTCTTAACGCCCGGGATCTGACCCTTGTAAGCCAGTTCACGGAAGCAGATACGGCAGATACCGTATTTTCTTAAGTAAGCGTGGGGACGACCACAAATTCTGCAGCGGCTGTATTCTCTTGTGGAGAATTTCGGTTTGCGCTGCTGTTTGATTTTCATTGCTGTTTTAGCCATTTGAATTCTCCTCCTTATTTAGCAAAAGGCATATTGAACTGTGTCAGAAGCTCACGTGCTTCTTCGTCAGTCTTTGCTGTTGTAACAAAGATAACGTCCATACCTCTTACTTTGTCTACTTTATCATACTCAACTTCCGGGAAGATCAGCTGCTCTTTGATTCCAAGAGCATAGTTTCCTCTTCCGTCGAATGCGTTAGGATTAACGCCGCGGAAGTCACGTACACGAGGAAGTGCAAGGTTGATCAGACGATCAGCAAACTCGTACATTTTTTCGCCTCTTAAGGTTACTTTACATCCGATTGCCATACCCTCTCTGATCTTGAAGTTAGCCACAGATTTTTTAGCCTTTGTTGCAACGGCCTTCTGTCCTGTGATCAGCTCCATATCTGCGATAGCTGCATCAAGAAGCTTCGCGTTCTCCTTAGCTTCTCCAACGCCCATATTTACAACGATTTTTTCGAGCTTCGGCACTTCCATAACGTTTTTGTATCCGAATTTTTTGGTCATGTTATCCATGATCTCATTTTTGTAAAGTTCTTTTAATCTACTCACCTGTCATGCCTCCTCTCTTATTTATCGATAACCTCGCCTGTTGCTTTTGCAACGCGGACTTTTTTGTCTCCGTCCATCTTGAATCCAACTCTGGTTGCTTTGCCGTTTACTACGAGCATCACGTTAGATACATGAAGAGCAGCTTCCTTCTTGATAATTCCGCCGTTCTGGTTTGCTGCAGAAGGTTTGCTGTGCTTAGTAACCATGTTGACGTTTTCAACGATTACGGTGTTGTCTTTTACATTAACGGCAAGGACTTTACCCTCTTTGCCTTTATCTTTACCAGCGATCACTTTAACAGTGTCGCCTTTTTTAATCTTCATAGCTGACATTAGGCACCCTCCTATAATACTTCCGGAGCTAAGGAAACGATCTTCATGAATTTCTTCTCACGAAGTTCTCTGGCAACTGGTCCAAAAATACGTGTTCCTCTCGGAGTTAAGTCGTCTTTAATGATTACGGCTGCATTCTCATCGAAACGGATGTAAGATCCGTCTTTACGACGAGCGCCTTTTTTAGAACGAACAACAACAGCTTTTACAACATCGCCTTTTTTAACAACGCCGCCTGGTGTTGCATCTTTAACAGTAGCGATGATAGTGTCGCCGATATTTGCATATCTTCTTGTAGAGCCGCCCATAACACGAATACAAAGGATTTCTTTTGCACCAGTGTTATCGGCAACTTTTAATCTGCTTTCCTGCTGAATCATACTGGTTTCCTCCTTATTTAGCTTTCTCTACGATCTCAACCAGTCTCCATCTCTTATCCTTGGACAGCGGTCTGGTCTCCATAACTTTTACGGTATCACCGATATTGCACTCATTCTGTTCATCATGAGCTTTTAATTTATATGTTCTCTTCACGATTTTTTTGTAAAGAGGATGTTTTACATGGTCTTCAATTGCAACGACGATGGTCTTGTCCATCTTATTGCTGACAACCTTACCCACACGGGTTTTTCTCAGATTTCTTTCCACGATTATGTCCTCCTATATTCACTATTTCGCAGCGTTAGCCTGCTCAGTGATTACTGTCTGGATTCTGGCAATATTCTTGCGAACCTCTTTGATCCGGCTTGTATTGTCTAATTGATTGGTTGCATTCTGAAATCTCAGGTTAAAAAGTTCTTTCTTAGCAGCTACTAATTCTTCATTTAATTCTGCAGCTGATTTTGCTTTTAAATCTTCTACGAATTTATTAATTTTCACTGTTATCACCGCCTTCTAAGTCTGCACGAGAAACGATTTTACATTTACATGGTAACTTGTGCATTGCAAGACGTAATGCTTCACGGGCGATCTCTTCGGACACACCTGCGATCTCGAACATTACACGTCCTGGCTTAACAACTGCTACCCAGTACTCCAGGGCGCCCTTACCGGAACCCATACGTGTTTCTGCTGGTTTCGCTGTTACTGGTTTATCTGGGAAAATCTTGATCCAAACCTGTCCGCCACGTTTGATGTAACGTGTCATGGCAATACGGGCTGCCTCGATCTGGTTAGATCTGATCCAGCACGGTTCGGTTGCAACAAGACCGAATTCACCATAATTGATCTTATTACCTCTAAGGGCTTTACCTCTCATGGAGCCACGGAATTGTTTACGACGTTTTACTCTTTTTGGCATTAACATTATTTATCGCTCCCTTCCTTAGTTCCTTTTGTGGGAAGTACTTCACCATTGTAGACCCAAGCCTTTACGCCAACTTTGCCGTAAGTTGTGTCTGCTTCTGCGAAGCCATAGTCGATGTCAGCACGAAGTGTCTGAAGCGGGATAGTTCCTTCGCTGTAGAACTCTGTACGAGCCATATCAGCTCCGCCAAGACGTCCAGATACGGATGTTTTGATTCCCTTTGCTCCGGCCTTCATAGTTCTCTGCATTGTAGATTTCATTGCACGACGGAAAGAAATACGGTTTTCAAGCTGAAGCGCGATGTTCTCTGCAACAAGCTGTGCGTCTCTGTCCGGTCTCTTTACTTCTTTGATATCTACGATAAGTTTTTTATCTGTAAATTTCTGAAGCTCTGCTTTTACCTTTTCGATCTCAGCGCCGCCCTTACCGATTACGATACCTGGCTTAGCTGTGTAAATGATGATCTTAACTCTGTCAGATGCTCTTTCGATCTCAATCTTGGAAACGCCTGCGCTGTAGAGTTTTTTCTTCAAAAATGTTCTGATATTGTAGTCTTCTACCAGATAATCTGCGAAGTCTGCTTCAGCATACCATCTGGAATCCCAATCCTTAATAACACCGACTCTAAGGCCATGTGGATTAACTTTCTGTCCCATGCTTTTCCTCCTTATCTTTCATCCAGCACGATGGTGATATGGCTTGTTCTCTTCTCGATTCTGTAAGCTCTACCCTGTGCTCTTGGCTGAATCCGCTTCATTGTAGGTCCTTTGTTTGCATAGCACTCTGCAATGTAGAGGTTATCTGCGCTCATTCCGTTGTTGTTCTCAGCGTTTGCAATTGCTGACTCAAGAAGTTTCTTGAGAACGCTGGAAGCATATCTCGGATTATATGTCAGGATACCAAGCGCTGTCTGCACATCTTTGCCACGGATTGCATCTAATACATAGCATGCTTTCTGAACAGAAATTCTTGCATAAGATAATTTTGCAGACGGTCTTGTCTCTTTATTATTCTCATTTCTGGCTCTCTTAATCTGGCTTCTATGTCCCTTTGCCATTTTAAAGTGCCTCCTTTCTTGTAATCGATCTTTATAGGAATCACCGTGGCCACCTGGCTCTGATGAACCCTTTGGTGACCAGGCGGATATTCTTATTTCATCTGCGAACTGTTATTACAGGTTCACAAATTATCTGACACCGGATTTCTTCTCGTCTTTTCCGTGTCCTCTGTAAGTTCTTGTAGCAACGAACTCACCGAGCTTATGTCCTACCATATCCTCTGTAACGTATACCGGAACATGCTTTCTTCCGTCATGGACAGCGATTGTATGTCCTACGAAGGATGGGAAGATGGTGGAACGACGTGACCATGTTTTGATCACGGATTTATCGTTTGCAGCATTCATAGCGTCAACCTTTTTCAGCAGGCTTGCATCTGCGAAAGGTCCTTTTTTCAATGAACGAGACATTCTGTACCCTCCTTATTATTTCGCTAAAGCTTTTCCATCGCGTCTTCTTACGATGAGCTTGTTGGACTGTTTGTTTTTCTTTCTGGTCTTCAGACCAAGAGCAGGTTTGCCCCATGGTGTACACGGACCTGGGCGACCGATACCGGTCTTTCCTTCACCACCACCATGTGGATGGTCATTCGGGTTCATTACAGAACCACGAACAGTAGGTCTGATTCCCATGTGACGTTTACGTCCAGCTTTACCGATATTAATAAGGCTGTGATCTCCGTTTCCTACTTCGCCGACTGTTGCGCGGCATACAAGCGGAACCATTCTCATTTCGCCTGACGGTAATCTTAATGTTGCATATTTGCCTTCTTTAGCCATTAACTGAGCGCCATTTCCTGCAGAACGAACCATCTGTCCGCCTTTTCCAGGATGAAGCTCAATGTTGTGGATCATAGTACCAATCGGGATAAGTTCCAGCGGCAGGCAGTTTCCTACGCGGATCTCAGCTTCCGGTCCGTTCATAACCTTCTGGCCAACCTTAAGTCCTTCTGGAGCAAGGATGTAAGCCTTCTCGCCGTCTGCGTAGCAGATCAGAGCGATGTTTGCTGTCCTATTCGGATCGTACTCGATTGTTTTAACAGTTGCAGGGATACCATCTTTTCTTCTCTTGAAGTCGATGATTCTGTATTTTCTTCTGCTTCCGCCTCCGCGGTGTCTTACAGTGATCTTGCCCTGGTTGTTACGTCCGGCATTTTTCTTTAAAGACACTACTAAGGATTTCTCTGGAGTGCTTGTTGTAATCTCAGAGAAGTCGGAACCAGTCATATGTCTTCTTGACGGTGTATATGGGTTATAGGTTTTGATTCCCATGATGTTTCTCCTTTCGAATTTGTTATCGTGCTTTCGTGCACATAGTTAGGATTTCAGAGTGTCGGGATTTCGAAGAATAGGTGGTCATGCTTGCTTCCCAGGGACACTCGTTATCGCCATCTTCGATTAAAGTCCCTCGAAGATCTCGATATCCTTGCTTTCCTCTGTAAGAGCTACGATCGCCTTTTTAGTCTTAGCTGTTTTTCCAACAACCATACCGCGGCGTTTCTTCTTACCATCATTGTTCATGGTGTTTACGCTCTTAACCTTTGTCCCTTCAAACATCTTCTCAACAGCCTCTTTGATCTGAGCCTTGTTTGCTTCCGGATGTACGAGGAATGTATATTTCTTTTCGCCCATGATGTTCATGGATTTCTCTGTAATCACAGGTTTCAGGATTACGTCATAATACTTGATATCTGCCATTATGCGTACACCTCCTCAATGGATGCTACTGCATCTTTAGTAACCACTACAGTATTGTGTTTCATTACATCATATACGTTCATAGTGTTTACTGTTGCAGTCTGTACATCAGCGATGTTCCTTGCGGAAAGTACTACGTTCTTATCATCTGCTGCTGTGATAACAAGAGCCTTGTCAGCTTTCAGATTTGTGAGAACTTTCTGCATTTCTTTTGTCTTAGCCTCAGCAAGTGTCAGGCTATCAACAACTACCAGTTGATTGTCCTGAACTTTGGAAGTCAGAGCGGATTTCAGAGCTGCTCTTCTTTCTTTCTTGTTCATTTTTACTTCATAGTCTCTCGGAACCGGAGCGAATACAACACCGCCGCCAGTCCACTGTGGTGCACGGATGGAACCCTGTCTTGCATGACCTGTTCCTTTCTGTCTCCACGGTTTTCTTCCGCCGCCGCTTACTTCAGAACGAGTTTTTGCTTTCTGAGTACCCTGGCGTTTATTTGCAAGCTGGCGAACAACAGCAAGGTGAACAAGATGCTCGTTGATCTCTACGCCGAAAACTGCGTCGTTCAGCTCCATTGTTCCAACTTCATTGCCTTCCATATTATAAACAGTTACGTTTGCCATTCTGATGCTCCTCCTTTCTCAATTATAAAGACTTTACTGACTCTTTGATTGTTACCAAAGATTTCTTAGGTCCTGGAACAGCACCTTTTACTAACAGTAAATTGTTTTCTGTATCTACACGTACGATTTCAAGATTCTGAACAGTTACCTGTACATTTCCCATCTGTCCTGGCATTTTCTTTCCTTTGAATACCTTGCTTGGATCAGATGCAGCGCCGTTGGAACCAGCATGACGATGGTATTTGGAACCGTGAGTCATAGGTCCTCTGGACTGTCCGTGTCTCTTGATCGCGCCCTGGAAGCCTTTACCTTTGGAGATTGCAGTTGCATCGATGTGATCGCCTGCTGCAAAGATATCAGCCTTGATTTCCTGTCCTACTTCATATTCAGCAGCGTTATCGAATTTGAATTCCTTCAGGAATCTCTTAGCGTCAACGCCTGCTTTCTCAAAGTGGCCTTTCTCCGGTTTGTTCACCAGTTTTTCTCTGACTTCACCGAAACCAACCTGAACTGCTGCATAGCCGTCATTGTTCTCAGTTTTAACCTGAGTTACCACACACGGACCAGCCTGTAAAACTGTTACCGGAATCAGAAGACCATCTTCATTGAAGATCTGTGTCATTCCGACTTTTGTAGCTAAGATAGCTTTCTTCATTCTTATTTCCTCCTTATAGCGGATTACCCGTTGGGGCAATCATATAGTTTTTGAAGCATTCGGCTTTGCCGAATGGACTTACCTTATTTAGTTTTCATCTTGATATCAATGTGAACGCCAGCCGGCATTTCCAGTCTGGAAAGTGCATCTACTGTCTTCTGGGTTGGTGTCAGGATATCGATGAGTCTCTTGTGAGTTCTCTGCTCAAACTGTTCTCTGGAATCTTTATATTTGTGAACAGCTCTTAAGATTGTCACAACCTCTTTCTTTGTCGGAAGCGGAACCGGGCCGCTTACCTTTGCACCGTTCTTCTTAACAGTGTCGATGATTTTTGCTGCAGAAGCATCTACTAACTGATGATCATAAGCTTTTAATGTGATTCTCATTACCTGATTTGCCATAAAAAAAGTCTCCTCCTACTCGTACTCAATTATGCAGTACGACAAGCGGCGACTGTACACATCTCCGTGTGTGTCCTAAGACATCTCTTCACACGCCCATCCCTAGATGGTTATTGAACTCTGTACAGTGACTTGTCGTCAGTTTCCTAACTTGACATTCGCTCCACGGAAAACCTGCTATTTCTAGCAGCAACCTCTCGCTTCATTGCTATCATGTCACAGCAAGTATTAGTATACACAATGCTTTCTCTTATTGCAAGTATTTTTTTATGTTTTTTTATGTTTTTTTACAAGAACAATTCTGACAGGACTTTCTTCATATTATATATGGAAAGAATCTCTTTTTTCTTATTTATGCGCAGCAGAAAAGTTAGTACGGAATCTGCATCTGGTCGCATCCTCGCGGAGCGTTTTTTGTTTATTAGGAAAGTAGTACAGAACATACTACTTTCCTAATAAACAAAGAAATGCAGACAGGAAGTTTATCTTCTTCCTGTCTGCATCATATGGTAATTTAATCTTCTTCGCTCTCCAGATCTTCTTCTCCGATAATATCAGAATAATCAAAAAGGGTTACTTTTGTAATGGAGTCTCTTACAATATCAGGAGCATCTCCTGCTTTTTTTGCTCTGTCAGCAAGCTGGGAAGCGGTCCATGCCGGCATAGCCAGTTTCTGGATCTCAGCCGGTTCTTCTTCCTCTTCTTCCCACATCTCCTCTTCTCTGTGAAGCCTCGCTCTCTCTTCCTGAAGCTCCCTGAAACTTGGAAGACGCTCTGTCAGGTTATCTGGGATATCTTCATAATCATCTGCAGGCTCTTCTGCCGTAGCTGCGGCAATTTCTTTTTTCAGAAGCTCATGAGCCTCGCTGGCTGCCGCCTGCATATTCTCCGGCTGAACTTTTGCCGCCTGTCTTCTGACTGGACGGCTCTCTGTCTCTTCTTCCAGATCATCCTCATAAATCTCATCCACAAAACCGCCTGTGTGGATTTTCTTTCTCTGCTCTTTTTTGGCCTTTTTCCTGCGGGCCTTTTCTCCGTAAAGAAGCTCTCTGTCTTCCTCCTGCATTCTTCTCTCGCGAGCCTTTTCTTCCATCTTAAGTTCCTTAGAGGTCTTAAGATATCTGCGGTCTCCCTGGAGATCCTCATATTCATCAAGAGTCTCAGGTTTCTTCCAAAGCTCTGCGATCACATAAAGAATGATCAGGAAAAGAAGTACAAGACCGAGAACGATCATTCCCTCTGTGCTCTCTGTTGCAGTAAGCAGATATCCGATCAGCGGAATAGTAACTACAACCTTTGGTACCCAATTCTTTACAGATACGTTGATATTCTGTGATGCAGAAGCGTCAGGGTCGATCACAACACCTGTATTTGTAGCTCTGTCAACGCTTACAAGATTATAACGGTAAGTTCCTTCTTCATCTCTGACGATAATCGGAGCCCCTGCGTTTACCTCCTCTGTCTTTACCGGAATCGCATAGGTCACAGACCCCATAGCCAGGTTTGTCACCTTATCAGGACTGTCCACGATCACAGTTGCCACTCCAAAAAACGGCGGAAGCGCCAATCCAAGCACTATACCTATCGTACAGATAATTACAAAATGTACGATAAATTTCAAAAATTTAGACATTTGTATCTCCCTCACTTCTGTTTTGTGATGTTAATGTTATAAATACGTTACTGTTCACGACCTTCACAAAAGAATAACCTTGTGGGAACAGTTACATAGATACTTTAGTTATTATACCTTGTTTTTTTGCTACGGTCAACTTATAATCTAACTTATCAGAAGGAAAATATAGTAATTAAATTGCTGTTGGCTATCACAGTAACAGTAATTTAAGAAAGGACATTTTATGGAATTTTTAAATCTGCTGGCTCAATACCGTACCCCTTTGGGCGACGCTTTTTTTCAGGCTGTTACTCTGCTGGCCCAGGAAACCTTTGTCGTAGTTGTGATCTGCTGGCTTTTCTGGTGTTCTAATAAGAAGCTTGCCTACTGTCTTGGTTTTACTTATTTTAGCTCCGGCCTTCTTGTTCAGGGACTGAAGATCACCTTCCGTGTTCCCCGTCCCTGGCTTCTGGATCCTAATTTCCAGCCGGTTGCCTCTGCAGTCCCCGGCGCCACAGGCTATTCTTTTCCAAGCGGACATACTCAGAGCATCACAGCCCTTCTTGGAACTCTGGGCTTTTATACAAAAAAGAAGCCGCTTCGTTTTCTCTGCTTCCTCTTTGTATTTCTGGTAGGATTCTCCAGAATGTATCTGGGCTGCCACACTCCCCAGGACGTGCTTGTTTCATTTGGGGTAAGTATTGTATGCGTATTTCTTTGCTATCACTTTTTATATAAGAAGGAATACTTCAAAAACAGAGAATCTCTTGTTTCTGTTTTTATGGGAATTGTCTGCGTTGTTCTGCTTGGATATACTCTTTTCCTTTATAAAAGCGGCGCCATTGAATTCCATTATGCCCAGGACTGTATAAAGGCCTGCGGCGCAGGGGCTGCTTTTTCATTGGGATATTACCTTACGGAAACCTATATTCCCTTTACGCCGCCGGACTCCTTCCAGGGACAGGCTCTACGTTTTATCATAGGTATTGCCGTAACTCTGCTTTTGCAGGCCGGCTTAAAACCAATCATAGGCCAGAGCCTTGCCGCTTCCTTTATCCGGTACTTCCTTGTTGTTTTTTGGATCATTACCGTATATCCCTATGTCTTTTACAAAAAAGGCAAGAAAATTTCTGGAACGCAGAACAAATAATTGAAATCATATATAGCAGAAACCGCCCGAGAGTTGGTCTTCCCTCCGGGCGGTTTTATTATTGATCTTATTTATTTAATTTTGATTACTAAGATACTTCTCTATACTGCTCATGGCAGCTTCTTCATCCTCTCCGTTTGCGGAAAGAGTGATTTCTTCACCTGAATCCAAACCAAGAGTCATCATACCCATAATGCTCTTTGCATTCACTTTTTTCTTGCCAATCTCCACATAAATTTCGCTGTTAAACTGGCTTGCCACCTGTACTAGCTGCGCCACCGGGCGTGCCTCAAGTCCAGTAGACAGTTGGATCGTGACAGGTTTTTTAATCATAATTGCTCCTCCTTGTTATTCCGCAGTTCATCCGCAATCTCACTCAGCTTTCTAAGCCGGTGGTTTACCCCGGACTTGCCAACCTGCGGATTTAGCATCATACCCAATTCTTTTAGTGTAGCTTCCGGATACTGCAGCCTCAACTCGGCAATCTCTGCAAGTCCTTCGTTCAGGGTATGAAACCCTTTTTGGCTCTCAATAAGCCTGATATCTTCGATCTGCTTCACTGCTGCACTAACCGTTTTATTAATATTTGCTGTTTCACAGTTTACTTTCCGGTTGACAGAATTTCGCATTTCTTTCAGTATCCGGATGTTTTCCAGGTTCATCAGCGCCACGTTGGCTTCCATCACTGCCAAGATATCTACGATCTGGGCTCCTTCTTTCACATAGACCACATATGATTTTTTCCGAAGCACGATCTTAGCGTCAATCTGGAAGCTGCGGATGAGTTCCTGTAACTGCTCTGCCTTTTGCCGGTCCGGACAGACGATCTCAAAATGATATCCCTTTTCAGGATCGCTGATAGACCCAGACGCAAGAAAAGCTCCGCGGATAAACGCTCTCTTACAGCAGCTCTGCTGTGTCACCAGCGTATTGTCAAAACAAAGAGTTTCTCTGTTTACAGAAAGTTTCGTACCCTGAAGAACGTTCCGAATTTCATTCGGATCACAAATCTCTACAAAGTAGACATTTCCTTTTTTCATTTGACAGCTTTCGCGGATTGCTATTTCTGTTTCTATATTAAATGTTTTTTGCAGTAATGTAAAGCATTTTCTTACGACTGCTGCATTTTCTGTCTGAATCCTCAGATTCTCCTTTGCCGTGATCCGTCCGCAGGCACACAAAAGCGCTGCAGTCTCTGCGATCCTGCAGTGCCTTGCCGGACTGATCTGCCTGGAAAGTTCTTCTTTCACCATCCCTGAAAAAGACAATTTCCAACACTCCCGTCTTATTTATTTTTTAAAAGGGCGTCTTTTCCTATATCTCTGTGTTCCAGACGAAGACCGTACTCTCTGGTGTTGGAAAGTCTTTCGTGAAGAACACGCGCCAAAGTCACTGACCTGTGTTTACCGCCTGTGCATCCCACTGCGATCACCAGGCTGGTCTTTCCTTCTTTTACGTAATTGGGAATCAAAAACTGAACCATGTCCGTAAGTTTATCAGCAAATTCCTCTGCCGCCGGGCTGTCCATGACATAGCGGAAAACGTCCTCGTCCATACCTGTATGAGGCCGCAGTTCATCCACATAATAGGGATTCGGAAGAAATCTCACGTCAAACACCAGATCCGCATCATCAGGAATCCCATACTTAAATCCAAAAGAAAGAACAGAGATCACCATATTTCCAAATTTGTCATTGTCCACAAAAATACGGTTTACTTCTTTTTTAAGTTCTCGCGTAAGGAGATGAGTGGTATCTATAATATAATCTGCTCTTTCCTTCAGGAAACGCATTTTTTCTCTTTCTCTCTGGATCCCTTCATCCACTCTTCCATACATGGAAAGAGGATGACTTCTTCTGGATTCTTTATATCGTTTTACAAGTACTCTGTCCTCAGCGTCCAGAAACAAAATTTCAAATTCATATCCCTGTTCTTTCATCTGCTCCAGAACTGTTTCCAGCTCTCCTAAAGCTCTTCCGCTTCTGGCGTCAATTCCAATAGCAGCATTCTGAACGTCCTCCCCCTGCATCCCTGCCATCAGGGAAACAAATTTGCTCACCAGGGGGATCGGAAGATTGTCCACGCAAAAATACCTGGCATCTTCCAGCATTTTCAGGGCAGTGGTCTTACCCGCCCCGGATAAACCAGTAACAATTACAAGCCTCATCTCGTATCTCCCGTAAAAAGTTAAAAATCTCCCAGGAATTTCACCTCAGGTTCCAGTGTGACTCCATGTTTTTCTTTTACAACCTGTATCACATGATCCATCAGCGCCCTCACATCCCCGGCAGTTGCTCCGTCGGCATTTACCACAAAGCCGCAGTGTTTTTCGGAAACCTGAGCTCCTCCGATCCTGCAGCCTCGAAGTCCGCTATCCATGATCAGCTTTCCTGCAAAGTATCCCTCTGGACGTTTAAAGGTGCTTCCTGCGCTTGGAAGATCCAAAGGCTGCTTCTGAGTACGAAGATCAGAAAGCTCCTTCATTCTGTCTCTTATGGCTTCCTCATCTCCCTTTTCCAGTGAGATCACCGCCTCAAGTACAAGATATCCCATTTTTTTGATAACGCTTGTCCGATAGCCCATTTCCAGCTTTTCGGCAGGAAGGGTCAGGATTTCTCCGTCCCGAGTCATTACCATAACTTCTTTCAGGACGTCCTTCATTTCTCCGCCGTAAGCTCCGGCGTTCATCACACAGGCTCCTCCCAGAGTTCCCGGAATCCCTCCTGCAAACTCAAACCCTGTCAGAGACGCATTTCTGGCTGCCACTGCAATGCTGGACAAAAGGGCTCCTGCACAGGCGCGGATAGTATTTCCTTCCAGACGGATTTCCTGCATATTCCTGTCCATCTGAATGATCACGCCGCGATATCCCTTATCACTGACCAGAAGATTACTTCCGTTTCCCAGAACAAAAAATGGAAGTCCCTCCGCCTTACACAGCTTCAGGATCTCCCCGATCTGTTCATATGTTTCCGGCATAGCGAACACATCCGCCGGCCCTCCGATCCGAAAAGTAGTATGCTTACTCATTGGCTCGTCAAAAATCACTCTCTCAGCTCCAAGAGCCTGGATAAATTTATTTCTGATTTCTTCTTTCACAGATTTTGTTCCTCTATCTTTCTATTAAATTATTTATTTTTCTTTTCAAGCAGAAGATCTCTTACAACCTCCCCGGCGATCAGCATTCCCGCCACGCTGGGTACAAAGGAAATACTTCCGGTCTGCTGTTCCTGCTCTTCCTTCCCTCTCCTTCTGGGGCACCGCTCCTTTGAATAAAGGACCTTCACTTTACGGATTCCCCGCTTGTGAAGCTCTGAACGCATGATCCTTGCCGCCGGACAGACATTACCCGTTCTGGAAATATCTGCGATCTCAAATCTTGAAGGATTCATCCTTCCTTCTGTAGCCAGGCAGGAAATCACCGGAGTTCGGCAGGCTCTTGCCTGCTGGATCAAAAGCAGCTTGGATTCCATAGTGTCAAGAGCATCCACAATATAATCATAGGCTCTCAGATCAAACATTCCCGCCGTATCCTGATTATAAAAAGTCTCATAGGTATGAACCAGAATATTCTCATCAATATCCCTGATACGCTCCTGGGCAATCTGTACCTTCCTTTTGCCAATGGTAGAGTGCAGGGCAAAAAGCTGTCTGTTAATGTTCGTGGCAGACACCACGTCATGATCTACCAGGGTAAGACTTCCTACTCCGCAGCGAGCAAAAGCCTCCACTGCATAAGAACCTGCTCCCCCCAGTCCGAACACTGCGATCTGTGCCCGTCCCAGCCTGTCCACGCCTGACGGTCCCAATAATAATTCCATTCGGGAATATGCGTCGTACATACACAAACCTCCTGCGCTTTTTTATCACATTAATTATACTATCCGCAATAAGAAAAGTACAGGTTTTCATAGTTTTTTAAGAATTAGAGTATATTTTTTATATTTTTCCATATAATAAGCCACTGTTCATGAGCTTTATATCAATTTGTCCAGAAAGGAGACAGCTTATGTGGCAGCAGCTTTTTATGGGATTTCTCGGCCTTTGCGCAGGTATCATCGTGGCCAGCGGCGTTGCGGGACTGCTCATTGGGCTGTCCATCATTCCCCGCTATGCCGGGATCACCAGGACTGCAGATCATGTTCTTCTTTATGAGGATATGAGTCTTCTCGGCATTGTCCTTGGGAATCTTTTTTATCTGTTCCGCCTTCCTCTTCCAGCCGGAAATCCTTTTCTTATGGTTCTTGGAGTTTTTTCCGGTTTTTTTCTTGGAGGATGGATCCTGGCTCTTGCCGAGGTGGCGGATATGTTCCCCATATTCACCAGAAGAATCCGGCTGGTTTTTGGACTTCCAATTATCATTCTGTTCATCGCTGCCGGAAAACTGACAGGCTCTCTTCTCTACTATTATTTCGGATGGCAGTAGCTGCCTCTTCTGAAGTTTTATAAATGTAAGAGCAAAATCAAACAGAAAGGAAAATACTATGTCGGCTTCTCAGCAATCAAAAAAACAGAAACAATACGAACAATACGTGAAACAAGTCACACCCTCTCACAGTCTTCCTATGAACATGATAAAAGCCTTTCTGACAGGAGGACTTATCTGCGTCTTCGGACAATGGATCCAGAACTTTGCCAAAAACCTGGGCGCAGACAAGGAAACTGCCGGAATCTGGTGTTCTCTTGTTCTAATCTTTATAAGCGTGATTCTTACCGGACTGAATCTCTATTCCAAAATCGGTAAATTCGGCGGCGCCGGAAGCCTTGTTCCCATTACTGGCTTTGCCAACTCTGTAGCCGCCTCTGCCATTGAGTTCCGTCCAGAAGGACAGGTTTTTGGCATCGGGTGCAAAATCTTTACCATCGCAGGACCTGTGATCCTTTATGGGATCCTAGGCTCCTGGGGACTGGGCGCTATTTATTATGTTCTAAAACTTTTGGGGGTGATCGCATGACGTCTGTAAAGCAGACAGGACAGGCAAGTATACAGTTTACAGAGCCTATTTACATTGAAAGCGCTGCTTCTATTACAGGAAAAAAAGAAGGAGAGGGGCCTTTGGGGCATCTCTTTGATATGGTTTCCCAGGATCCTCTTTTCGGTACTAAGACCTGGGAGGAGGCTGAAAGCACACTGCAGAAAGAAACTGCTTCTCTGGCCATTGGAAAAGCCGGATTAAAACCTGAGGAGATCCGTATAGCCTTTGCCGGGGATCTGCTTGCCCAGACCATTGCCTCTTCCTTTGGGATCGCTGACATGGGAATCCCTTTTTACGGTCTGTACGGAGCCTGTTCCACCATGGGCGAAGCCCTTTCTCTGGGCGCTGTTGCCGCTGCGGCCGGATGCGGAGAGCATATCCTCTGCGCTGCCTCCAGCCATTTTGCCACAGCAGAAAAAGAGTTCCGTTTCCCTCTGGGGTATGGAAACCAGCGCCCTCTTTCCGCCACATGGACAGTAACGGGAAGCGGCGCCTGCGTCATCAGCCCCAGACCTGCTGTACCGAAAAAGAATCCCTCCGGTCTTCTCTGTTATGAAAACGGTCGCGCCGCCATCACCGGAATCACTACCGGAAAAATCGTAGACTACGGTCTTAAAGATTCTCTGAATATGGGCGGCTGTATGGCTCCTGCTGCCAGCGATACGATCTGGCAGAATCTCTTTGACTTTGGCAGGATCCCGGAAGATTACGATGCTGTTTTTACCGGAGATCTTGGAAAAGTAGGACAAAAAATCCTTCTGGATCTCCTTCTTAAAAGGGGTGTTGACCTTGGGCGTTTCCATCAGGACTGCGGTCTTTTGATCTATGACAATGAAACACAGGATACCCATTCCGGCGGAAGCGGCTGCGGCTGTTCTGCAGCTGTGCTTTCTGCCTATATTCTGCCTGAGGTTGCCAGAGGAACCTGGAAGCGTATTCTTTTTGTTCCTACCGGAGCCCTACTTTCTAAAGTCAGCTATAACGAAGGGGCTTCTGTACCAGGAATCGCCCACGCTGTTGTAATTGAACATGTAAAAATATAAGGAGGATCAAAAATGGATTATTTTAACGCCTTCTGGACAGGGGGCCTTATCTGCGCCCTTGTCCAGATACTTCTCGATAAAACAAAGCTGCTTCCCGGAAGAGTAATGGTTCTTCTTGTTGTGTCAGGCGCTGTGTTAAGCGCTGTGGGCATTTATCAGCCCTTTGCCGACTATGCCGGGGCGGGGGCAGCCGTCCCTCTTCTGGGATTTGGCCAGGTCCTTTGGAAAGGAATGAAAAAAGCCATTGACCAGCAGGGATTTCTGGGACTTTTTACCGGAGGCTTTACTGCCTGTGCTGCCGGAGTGTCTGCCGCCCTTATTTTTTCCTGGATCGCCAGCCTTATCTTCCGTCCTCGAATGAAGGAATAATTTCAGAAAGGAGTATCTTCCATGAGCGACATCCTTTATCTTCAGACTGACCAGAATATAGAGGTTCACCACCCTCATGTTTATCTGCAGGATATCGCCGGACTTACCTGCACCAACCCCAAAGTCCTTAATCGTCTCCGGGTACTTCTGGTATGTAATCTTCCCCCGGACAAACCGGGGCGTTACGTAATGTCTGTCACAGACCTGATCGGCCTGATACAGAAAAAAGAGCCCACACTTACGATCACTCATCTGGGAGAGCCTGATTTTATCCTTACTTACGAAAAGGCTGCCCCAAAGAGCCTCCTTCTTCGATTCAGCAAGATCCTGCTTGTGTCTCTCGCCTCATTTTTCGGCGCGGGCTTTTCTATTATGACTTTTAACGCTGACGCTGATGTGGGGAACCTGTTCCGTCAGATCTACCAGCAGGTGACAGGACAGCCCTCCGATGGATTTACCATTCTGGAGATCGCTTATTCTGTAGGGCTGTTTCTGGGAGTGCTGTTTTTCTTCAACCATTTCAGCGGCCTTAAACTTACTTCCGATCCCTCTCCCATGCAGGTACAGATGCGTACCTACGAAGATCAGGTAAATCATACGATCATTGAAGACAGGAACCGAAAACAGCCCTGTCCAAAAGATCAGCCTCCCTCATAAAAAGATTTCAGCCTGGCAAGGATCCTTTTTTCCATACGCGACACCTGCACCTGGGAGACGCCAAAATATCCGGCGATCTCCCCCTGTGTCATATCCCGGAAATAACGCATACAGATCAATTTCCGTTCATCCTTTTCCAGCCGCTCAAGAATCTCTTCCAGAAAAATACGGTTCAGGAGTTTTTCCTGGCTGTCCTTTTTTTCTTCCAGCCTGTCCGCCAAAGTGATCTCAGTTCCTTCTCCCTGATAAACTGTTTTGTAAATAGATTCTACCGGAGCTCCTGATTCCAGCGTCAGGGCCAGCTCCTCAGGAGCCATTCCAAGCTCCCGGGAAAGCTCTCCCATATCCGGCTCTCTGCCTAAAGACCGCTCCAGTCTTTCTCTTGCCTGGCAGATCTTTCCGTAATTTTCTTTCATAGAACGGCTGACTTTCAGCATACCGTCGTCCCTTAAGAATCTTCGTATCTCTCCTGCGATCATAGGAACGGCATAGGTGGAAAACCGCACTTCAAAAGAAGGATCAAATTTATCCACTGCTTTTAAAAGTCCGATGCTTCCAATCTGGAACAGGTCCTCAAGCTCTGCGCCTCGTCCCAAAAACCTTCTTGCCACACTGTAGACCAGCCCTGTATTTTCTTCAAATATGGTATCTCTTGCCTCTTTATCCCCCTGGTGCGCGTGCCCGATCAGGGCAAGAGTATGTTCCATTCCTCCTCCTTACCGCCGGATGGTTTTTTTCATATGAACCGTGGTTCCCTTCCCCGGCTCCGATTCTACTGATACCTGATCCATAAAGGCCTCCATAAAGGTAAATCCCATTCCAGATCTTTCCTTTTCCGGCTTGGTAGTATAAAGAGGCTCCATGGCCTTTTTTATATCCGGGATTCCTGCGCCTTCGTCACTGATATCTACATACAGATCTCTTTCACAGAGTCTTAAATCCATTCGTATCTTATGTACTTCTCCTTCATAACCATGGATAATACAGTTGGTCACTGCTTCAGAAACAGCTGTTTTCAGATCTGCAACCTCCTCCAGCGTAGGATTCAGCTGCGTACAAAAAGAAGCTGCTGCAATCCGGGCCATTCCTTCATTAACAGGTCTGCTGTCAAAAATAATTGTCATTTCATTGGTGTTTTCCATTATCTGTTTTCCTCCTCCTGGATTTTTTTGATTTCTATATATCGGTGTACTCCTGACAGATGCAGAAGTTTATCTATACGGCTGTTTACCTTTACGGCGCATATGCAACCCTGGCGCATTCCCAGAGCCCGGTAACGTCCCATAAGCAATCCGATTCCAGAACTGTCCATAAAGGCTGTTTTTTCAAAGTCAAAAAACATAGTACGGATGTACTGTTTGCTCAAGATACGGTCTGACTCTTTTCGTATTTCGTCAGATACCGGATGATCCACCTCTGCCGGAAGATGTATCATAAGCGCCGTTCCTTCCAGCTCAAACATCTCATTCATTCTATTATCCCCCTTATTTTCTGTTTTTATTCCTGTTTTCCCCAAAATCCCCCAAATTATGGTTAGAATTTCCCTTTGATCTTTCTGTTTTTCGTACAGAACGTACTGCTTTTTAATTATGCAAAAAGGGATGTGCATATCTGCACATCCCCTGCTTTGAGGTTTCTCTTTTAGTATTCTTCGTAATAACCGTCATCATAATAGCTGTCGTCATAGGAGCCGTCGTCATAGGATTCTTCATCATAAGAACCCTGGTCATAGCTTCCCTCGTCATATCCTTCGTCCCCGAAATCTGAAGGCTGGGCTCCCTCCTCATCTCCAATACCGGCAACGCCGGTAGCGTCCCGTACTGTTGTATAAATAGATTTCATGGAATCCGAAAGGGTGTCCACCTGAACATTCTTAACAGCCATTGCCGCCTCGTCCAGGTTTTGCTGCTGGTAATAGAAATAAGCGGTAAGAAGAGCTTCATAGCTCTGGCTTTTTGCCTGTTCCTGGGTCAGCTTGGCCGATACCGCCTCTGCCGTGTTTCCTGACTCCTGGGCTTCTCCCTGAGCCTTCGTAAGCTCCGCCCCCTGGGTAGCCAGCGATTCACTGTACTGGACGATCTGTTCGTTTGCTTCTTTATAAATGCCCTGGCGAATAGCCGGAACAGCCAAAAGCCAAAAGGCAACGGCTCCGGCAGTCATGCCTGACATCAAAAGAAGGAAAACAGGAAGCCTGGATTTTTCCCGGTATATCGGGGTCTGTACAGAGAACTCGCTTTCAATAGGATCATAGTCCATACTTTTTTTCCGAAAGTTCTGGAAAAATCCTTTTTTCTGCCGTTCCAAACGGGTGGGAACGCCAGTCTGTTCCTCTACCTCCCGTAAAAAACGAAGGGTGGTCGTATTTGTTTTGTCGATCTTTGCCGCTTTTTTCAGTATTCTTCTGGCCCGGTTCCATTCATGGTTTTTGATCTGGATCAGGGCAAGAAGATGGTAGCCCTTGATCAGCTTGGGATTCTGAGAAAGAATCCTGCGAAGCTGGATCGCCGCCATATCGTCGTGGCCTTCCCTGCACAAAAGCAGAGCATGATTATATTTTTTTATGGTGACATTAATGGCTTTCAACTTATTGGAATTGGCCTGAAGCTTGGCAATATATTCCGAAGCCAGGTTTCTTGCCGGCTGCAGGTTTTTGCTGATGACCCACTCGCTTAAAGCGGCCACTACCTCGCCGGTTTCAAAATATACAAGGCCAAGAAGATTTCTTGCCTGGATATTCCGTTTATCATAAATCAAGCTCTGCTTCAGACAGGCAATCGCTCCCGAAAGATCCCGTATGCTGGCTTTTTCCAGACCCTGATTATACAAACTTTTGGAAAGATAATCCACTTTTTTCTGAATCAGTACATTATACCCACAGTTCGGACAGTAATCCAGATCTGCGTCTGTGAGAAACGCACCGCAGTTCACACAATTCATCCTGAGAGTTCTCCTTATTGTCTTACACGTCTGCCGCTTTTGGCCTCACGCAGTACCTCCTGAAGCACGTCAAGAATATCCGTCAGTTCTTTTTCGTATATCGCGCCTTCCGCGTCCGTCACATCAAGACACGGCTCAAACTTCTTCAGTTCCTCTTCGTAATCTATCATCAAAATCCTCCTTACTGCTCTCCGATCATAGCCTTGATCTCGCCTACCAGATACAGAGAGCCTGCGCAGAACAGCATTCCGTCCTCGCCTTTTTGGGAAAGGGCCCGTTGGAACGCTTCCTTTACATCTTCACAATATTCTGTGGACTGGCAGCCCTCCTTACGGAAAATATCTGCCAGCATCTTTGCCGGAACCTTCCGATAACCGCCAACCTGGGTCACTATCACATGGCGGAAGCGGATCCTTCTAAGAATAGTACGGATCATATCCGTATAGTCCTTATCCTCCACAGCGGAAAACAAAAGTGTCAGCGGATACTCCTTTTGAAAATGCTCTGCTGTTTCCACAAATTTTTCTACTCCATCCTCATTATGGGCACCGTCCACAATCACGCCTGGAAGAACAGTTTCCATACGTCCCTGCCATCTGGTTTCTTTAAGCCCCTTTTTGACTGCTTCCAAAGGGATCCTGATCTTATCAGCCAGCACTTCTGCTGTTTTCAGGGCAAGTCCGGCATTCATCACCTGATATCCGGCAATAAAAGGAATGGAGAAAGCTGTGTTTCCATAATACTCATTCTCATAAGAAAAATCAATGCCTGCACTGGTATTTCGAAGGATTTCCATCTGTGATCTCTTTACCTCATAACAGGGACTTCCCAGGGTCTCTGCCTGAGCGCGGATCACCTCTGCCGCCTCCTGGTTATTTCCATCATAGATCACAGGAACTCCCGGAACAATGATCCCGGCTTTTTCCCCGGCAATCTCGGCAATAGTATTGCCAAGATACTGCATATGATCAAAACTGATAGAAGTGATCACACATGCCGCCGGATCCTCCACTGCTGTTGTGGCGTCCAGACGGCCGCCAAGTCCTGTTTCCAGCATCACATAATCCACCCCTGCTTCTGCAAAGATCACCATTCCCATAAGAAACAGCATCTCAAAATACGTAGGATGATAATTTCCCTCTGCCACAAGCTCATCCGCCAGCTCCTTTACCCGGTGAAAAGCCCGAAGAAAAGACTGGTCGTCAATGTTCTGTTCATTGATCTGAAATCTTTCATTAATCACCACAAGGTGAGGGGAGGTAAAAAGTCCGCAGGAATATCCCGCCTCTCTGAAAACAGAAGTCAAAAAGGCGCAGGTGCTTCCCTTACCGTTGGTTCCTGCCACATGGATAACTTTAAAATTTTTTTCCGGGTTTCCCAGACGCTTCAGACATTCTTTTGTATGGGAAAGTTTGTTTTTTGTTGTAAATTTTGGAGTTTCTTCAATATAAGCAACTGCTTCTTCGTAATTCATAAAAAATTCACCACTTCATCATAATGTATTCGCAGCGGCAGGAGCTCTGCTCCAATAATAACCGCTACGATATCATTATATATGAGTGGTGAAATATGTCCAGTACCAATCGTAATCTTTTATTCGTCAGGATTTTATTTCTTCCGTCGGCAGCTTCCATCTGTTTTCATCAAACAGCATATAGCAGGAGCGGTCATAGCTCTTACTCAGCGCCTTTCTTGTGGAGCTGTTGCTTCTCTGTACAACAGAAAGTCTGTCGAAATCCTCAAGCTCTGTTCCTGAGATCATCAAAGTGGTTGGATTCACATATACTGTTTCATACCATTCTCCGTTAAGTTTCACCTGGCTTGAAGGCGTAAAATTCGTTCCTGTGATCCTGTAAGTGTGATCCCAGGCAGACACCAGAGAAATACCGTCCAGAGTAGTATCGTAGATTCCCAGACGCATCTTTGTACGCTTGTAGGGATTTTCTCCCTGATAGGAGAACCTTTTTCCATACAAAAGATCATACTGAAGAGTTTCCAGATCCACCTGATAGTTCTTTGTGTTTCTTCTTGCCTGATGATAGCGGAACACAGTTCCCTCATGAATGCCTACACGATCCATAACCTCTGCCGCCATCTGGTATGCAGCAAGATTCACATCCTTTTTCTCAAGACCAAAATTATCCCACATCACATACTGAGTCTGGAAAAGATATCTGTTGTCCACATCTTCTACCGTAAGGTCCATGGTGGGAAGATGATCTCCATACATAACAAGAACCACATCCTCTGGATATTCTTCCAGGGCAGCCGTAAGCTCTCCTACAAAATCATCCATTTCCTTAAGCTGATTTACGTAATATTCCCACTGATTATTCTTTGACTCTGTTGGAGAACCTGTTACTGTAATCTCTGCTTCTTCGATTTCCGGTTCCTCTGGATAAGCGCCGTGTCCCTGTACGGAAATGGTATATACATAATCTGGCTGATCCTCTGTGGATTCCAGACATTTCATGATCTCTTCTGTCAGCACCTTATCCTTTGTCCAGCCCAGAGGGTTTTTGTCATCTTCCTCCGCCATGTACTCGGCAGAAGTAAAGGTATCAAAGCCAAGATTAGGAAAAATAGATCTTCTTCCATAGAAATTCGCCTCGTTGTTATGTATGGCATGGGTAGAATATCCAAGATCTTTCAGCACATAAGGCGCGCTCTCACAGGTAGTTTCCTTGAGAATACTCTTATAGGGATATTCTCCCGGTCCAAAATAGTGAAGGCTCATTCCCGTAATAGACTCAAATTCTGTATTTGCTGTTCCGGCGCCCACAGAAGGAACTTTATAATACCCTGAAGTATATTCCTTCATAAGTTTCCTGAAAATCGGAATGGGATCCTCAGAGATTTCCAGATAATTTACCAGTTCCGGGTCAAAGAAGGATTCCAGCTGCAGGAAAATAATATTTGGATGATCCCCTTCTTTTGTTTTCGGAAGATTTTTTTCTGTATCTTCAATCCGCTTGATCTCTGTTTCCGAATAATCTCTTGGGCAGCTGATTCCCGTATTAAAAATCGTAACCCCCAGACAATAAGGATAGCCATAATCCTCATAGGCAAAAGCAATATTTCCAAAATAATTAGAAAGCACTCTCTTTTCCAGAGCAAGCTGTGTAATCCCAAAAAAGGCAACCACACTTAAAAGCACCAGAGGAATATTCCATCTGTATTTCAGCTTTCCCTTATACTTAGGTCCTTTGACGATCAGCGCAAGCAAAGTCAGGGCAAACAGTCCCAGGACGATCAGCGCAACGATCACTCCCCATTTTGGAAGGTATTTTTCCAGAAGCGCCATTCCGTCTGTAAGAAGATGGAGGTCCGGCCCTGTAAACGGAGTTACCCTCGTAGCCAGGATCACGCCGTTGATAATTCCCAGAAGCAGCCAGAACATTGTCAAAAGTACGCGGATAAAGCATCTTCTCCGAAACAGATACACGATCAGGGAAGAGGTAAAAATCAGTCCCGCATTGTAGGCAAACACCAGAGGCCTGCCTGTCATAAAGTCCCAGGCCTCTGTAAAGGAATGTCTGCTGATCGCTTCTATCAAAAAGTATCCTGCCCCGCTGGCAAGAGCATGAAGCAGCAAAGAAATTTTGTTGCATATATCAGACAATTTCAATTTCATCTTAATGCTCCTTTATCACTTCTGCATCTGTGAAAGCTGTACGTTTACCTTTTCCATCATTTCTTCGTATTTCTGAAGTTTTTCTTTTTCTGCGTCAACCTTTGCCGCAGGTGCTTTGTTGACAAAATTCGGGTTATTCAGCATACCCTGACAGCGGGCGATCTCCTTTGTGAGACGCTCCTGCTCTTTTTTGAGACGTTCGATTTCTTTTTCTCTGTCTACCAGATCTTCCAGAGGCAGATAAACTACTGCGTCGGAAACCACAACTGAAACAGCGTCCTCTCCGATTCCCTCTTTATTTTCCTGTACATGGATTTCCTTGGAGAACGCAAGGTTTACAAAAGATTTTTTACATGCCTCATATCTTGCGCAGGTATCTTTGTCTCTTCCTACAATGTAAAGGCTGGTTTTGCGGTTTACCGGAACGTTCATCTCTGTACGGATGTTACGGATGCCTCTTACCGCTTCTTTAAATCCTTCCACTGCCTTTTCTGCCCCTGCAAAGCATCTCTCTTCTGTATATTCCGGCCACTGAGAGATCATAATAGAATCTTCCTCAGGAAGAAGCGTACAATAAATCTCTTCTGTAATAAACGGCATAAACGGATGAAGAAGTTTCAGGCCTTCTGTAAGAACGGTGCGAAGGGTCCAAAGAGCCTCTCCCGCTGCTTTTGGATCTTCCTCTGCCTTCCAGAGACGAACCTTTGCCATTTCGATATACCAGTCGCAAAGCTCATCCCACAGGAAGTCGTAAACCTTCTGTACCGCAATTCCAAGCTCATATTTTTCCATGTTTTCAGTAACTTCACGAACAACTGTGTTCAGTCTGGATAAGATCCACTGATCCTCCAGGCAAAGCTCTTTCAGATTCTCAGGCGCGGTTACAGTCCGTCCCTCCAGGTTCATCATAATAAATCTGGATGCGTTCCAGATCTTATTTGCAAAGTTACGGCTGGATTCTACTCTCTCCCAGTAGAAACGCATATCATTTCCCGGAGCGTTTCCTGTGATCAAGGTAAGACGGAGAGCGTCTGCGCCGTATTTATCAATTACTTCAAGAGGATCAATTCCGTTTCCAAGGGATTTGCTCATTTTTCTTCCCTGGGAATCTCTTACAAGGCCGTGGATCAGAACATGATGGAAAGGTGCCTTGCCTGTCTGTTCCAAAGCGGAGAATACCATACGGATAACCCAGAAGAAAATAATGTCGTATCCTGTTACAAGTACGTCTGTAGGATAGAAGTATTCCATCTCTTCTGTCTTGTCCGGCCATCCCAAAGTAGAGAAAGGCCACAGAGCAGAGCTGAACCAGGTATCCAGAGTGTCCTCATCCTGATGAAGATGGGTGCATCCGCACTTCGGACATTTTTCCGGCATCTGGCGGGCAACCACAACCTCTCCGCACTCATCGCAGTAATAAGCCGGGATTCTGTGTCCCCACCAAAGCTGACGGGAAATACACCAGTCACGGATATTTTCCAGCCAGTGAAGGTATGTCTTGCCAAAACTTGCCGGAACAAATTCCAGATCACCTTCATTGAGAACGTCAATAGCAGCCTTTGCCATCTCGTCCATGCGAACAAACCACTGTGGTTTGATCATAGGCTCTACTGTAGTGCCGCAGCGGTCATGAGTTCCTACGCTGTGGGAATGAGGAACTACTTTTACAAGAAGGCCCTGAGCCTCAAGATCAGCCACCATTGCCTTACGCGCTTCATAGCGGTCCATTCCCGCATATTTGCCTCCAAGAGAATTGATGGTAGCGTCGTCGTTCATAATATTGATCTCAGGAAGGTTGTGACGCTTTCCAACCTCAAAATCGTTAGGGTCATGGGCAGGTGTGATCTTTACACAGCCTGTTCCAAATTCCTTGTCTACATATTCGTCTGCCACCACAGGGATCTCCCTGTCTGTCAGAGGAAGTTTCAGCATCTTTCCAACCAGGTCTTTATATCTTTCGTCCTCAGGATTTACCGCTACTGCCGTATCTCCCAGAAGTGTTTCCGGACGTGTGGTTGCGATCTCCACAAAACGTCCCTCTTCGCCTACGATGGGATAATTAATATGCCAGAAAAATCCATCCTGGTCTTCATGCTCTACCTCTGCGTCAGAAATAGAAGTCTGGCATACCGGACACCAGTTGATGATTCTGGAACCTTTGTAAATATAGCCTTTTTCATAAAGTTTGATAAATACTTCCTGAACCGCCTTAGAACAGCCCTCGTCCATAGTAAAGCGTTCTCTTTCCCAGTCTGCGGAAGCGCCCAGTTTCTTAAGCTGGTTAATGATCTTTCCGCCGTACTCTTCTTTCCATGCCCAGGCATGTTTCAGAAATTCTTCACGGCCGATCTCATGCTTGTCGATTCCTTCCTGTTTCAGCTTGTCGATAACCTTAACCTCTGTGGCAATGGCCGCATGGTCGGTTCCCGGCTGCCAGAGAGCTTCATAGCCCTGCATTCTCTTAAAACGGATCAGGATATCCTGCATGGTTTCGTCAAGAGCATGTCCCATGTGAAGCTGTCCTGTAACATTGGGCGGCGGCATTACAATAGTAAAGGGTTTCTTATCGGGGTTTACTTTTGCATGGAAATATCCATTATCCATCCATTTCTGATAGAGACGTTCCTCCAGTCCCTTGGGATCATACGTCTTTGCAAGTTCTTTGCTCATAATAACCTCCTGTGTCTTTTTGATAAACGGTGAGGGGAAGAAAAAAGTAAGCCCCTCACACCTAAGTGTGAAGGGCGAATCTTATCGCGGTACCACCTTCATTATGCAGTCTTTCGAACAAAGCGGACAAGTCCGCCTCGAACTCCCTAAATCCCTCAATCCTTGTGGGACTTGTTCTGCACATCTCATTGTCCTTTAACGCAGGATCTACGTGAAAGCCTGCTGCCGCGGCTATTGCTTACGGCCATCAGCCTTCCGGCTCCAAAGCTACCTTCTGCTGTCTCCTTCTGAGAACGCCTTCCAGCCTGGGGCGTTCCTCTCTGTCAGCGATCACAGCATACTCCTCTTCTTCCTTGCCTTTGCTATGTCTCATACTATAATTACATTTTTTGCGGTTGTCAAGCGAGAACGCACAAATTTCACAGATATTTATTTCCCCTTATGTCAGAAAAAGGAAGGCCTTCCAACAGGGAAAAGACCTTCCTCTTTTTTATTCTACAGATTTCAGCGATTCTACCATATCGATCTTTTTCAGCTTCCAGTGCATAAACAGATTTACCACTACTGAAAAAATGCAGGTGATCACTGCGCAGTACAAAAAGCTGACAGGGCGTATATTTCTTCCAAACATTACCGCATCCACTTCTACAGTCACAATAATATAACGGTGGAGGATCACGCCGAACCCAGAGCCAAAAATGATTCCGGCTATGGTCAGGAGAATATTTTCCCGCAATACGTACTGGGAAACCTCCTTATCATAAAATCCCAGGACCTTAAGGGTTGCCAGCTCTCTCTGACGCTCTGTGATATTGATATTATTCAGATTATAAAGAACTACAAAGGCCAGCATTCCTGCGGAAACGATCAAAACCACAATGACGATTCCCAAAGTGCTTAACATTCTGTCTACCTGGGCTGCCAGACTGGAGGTGTAGCTGATGCTTAAAGCAGCAGGCTGGGAAAGGATCTGTCTTCCGATCTCCTCCGCCTGATCCAGATATTCCTCTTTTACAGAAAAGATCATATCCTCGTAAACCGGTTTTTCCCCAAAGGTTTTTTCATAAACAAGGGGAGTCATATATACATAATGACCCATATAGTTTTCTGTGATCACAGCAACCTTTGCCTTATATTCTGTATGATCTTTTTCCAGAGTAATGTTATCCCCTACCTGAAGATTCAAAAGTTTTGCTGTTTTTTCACTGATCACAGCGCCTTCGTCTGTCAATTCATAAGCCTCCCTGGTAATCCTGTTCCTCAAAGTCACATCCTGACGGAAAGTTTCCATATTTTGCGGAACATAGAGATAAATGCTGATGTTTGACTTTTCTCCTGGAGCCGTGATCTTGGTAAACTGGATACTGGTGGCCCGTTCTATCTTATTGTTCTGTTTCAGATATTCTCTCAGTTCTTCCCTCTGGGCTTCTGTGGCGTCTTCATCTGTAATAATGGTTCCGTCATAATGCTGAAGCTCCTCATACTGTTTTACCACAATATCTGAAATAGAATCCCGGATTCCAAATCCTACCAGCATCAAAGCCATACTTCCTGAAATTCCAAAGATCGTCATAAACAGACGCTTCTTGTACCGGAAAAGATTTCGGAGACAGGACTTCCAGGAAAAATTCAAATGCTTCCACAAAATCGTGATCCGTTCCACAAGAACACGCTTGCCCTCCTTGGGCGCCGGAGGACGCATCAGAGAAGCCGGAGTCTCGGAAAGCACCTTATAGCAGGAAAATACAGTAGCGCCTACTGTACACACAATAGCTGCCAGAGATGCTGTCAGGGCAAATTTCAATTCGTAATGGATCTGCAGGCTGTCTCCTACATTATGGTACATAATTCCATATGCCTTGATGATTATATATGGTAGGATTTTTTCACCGATCAGGATTCCTGCCACGCTTCCTCCCACAGTTGCCAGCAAAGCATAATCCAGGTATTTAGAAGCAATGGCGTATTTGCCGTAGCCCAGCGCCTTTAAGGTTCCGATCTGGGTTCTCTGCTCCTCTACCATTCTTGTCATGGTAGTAAGGCTTATCAGAGCCGCCACCAGGAAAAAGATCACAGGAAAGACCTCTCCGATATTTTTGATACGGTCTGCATTATCCCCGTAATCGGAATATTCAGGAAGATCGTTTCTGTCCGTAATAAGCCATTCAGGCTTTTCGATCTCCTCAATCTCTTTTCGGGCGTCTTCGATCTCTTTTTCTCCCTTCTCGATTTCCTCTTTGGCTTCTTTTTCCCCGTCTTTATATTCCTTCCAGCCGTCTTCCAGCTTTTCTTTGGCGTCTTTAAGCTCTTCCTTGGCGTCTGTCAGTTTCTGTTCATTTGTTTTGATCTCTGCTTCGCCTTCTGCGATCTTCTGCTGTCCCGCTTCCAGTTCCGCTTCTCCTGAGATAAGTTTCTGCTCGTTGGCGTTTATTTCCGCCGCTCCTGCATTCAGCTTCTGGATTCCTGCGTCAAGCTCTGCCTTTGAAGAGTCCAGGACTTTTTTGTTGGCGTCAAGCTCTGCCTGACCGCTTTTTAAGGTGGCAAGACTTTCGTTTAAGGTCTTTTCACTGGCAGCAAGTTTTTGCTCATTTGCCGCTATTTCCTTTTCCGCAGCCGGAAGCTTCGCCTCCTCCTCCGCCAGAGCTTCCCTGCCCTGGTCGATGGCTGTCTGGCCGGCCTGAAGGGATGCAATGGTGGTGTTCAGTTCTGTTTTTTTTGCTTCCGCCTGGGCAATCCCATCCTTCACTGCCGTAAGGGCTGCTTCCAGTTCTGCCTTTTTGGCCGCCGCCGTATTGCAGGCGTCTACTGCTGTGTGGGCCTGGGCTACTGCCCCATTAGCTGCTTCCAACTGCGCCTGAGCCGTCCCAAGAGCCTCCTGGTAAGGAACCAGCTCCTCCTCTGTGATCTCTCCTGCTTCCAGTTTTCCCATGGCTTCCTGAAGGGCGGCCTGGGCTGTATCTACGGCAGTCTGAGCATTTGCCGCCCCCTCCTGGGCTGCTGCCAGAGCTTCCAGAAGAGCTGGAAGATTTGCCGCCGCCTCGCCAGCCATTTTGATTCCTTCTTCAATCTGAGGGATCTGTCCGTTTAACTGGGCAATCTGTGCGTCAATTTCTGTGATTCCTGCCTGAGCCAGAGCAATTCCCTCTGTAATCTGCTGCTGCTGCGCGTCAAGTTGTTTTTTTCCTTCTTCTATTTTTTGTTTTCCCTGGGAGAGCTGATTCTTTGCCGCCTCAAGCTGGGCCGCTCCTGCGTCAAATTCCTTTTTTCCGCTGTTGTACTCATTCCAGCCTTTGTCCAGCTTTTTCTGCGCTTTATTAAACTGGCTGAGACCCTTTTCAAATTCTTTTTTTCCTGCGTTGATCTCGTTCCAGCCGCTGTTTAGTTCTTCCTTTGCAGAAGCGATCTGGCTCCATCCCTCTGAAATGGTCTGAGCGGCAGAAGCCGACTGGTTTTTGGCGTCTGCTATCTGTGTCTTTGCATCCGCAAGCTTCTTTTTGCCGTCCTCATATTCCTTCAGGCCGTCGGCATATTCCTTTTCGCCGTCCTCCAGCTCTTTTTTTGCGTCGGCAAGCTCTTTGTCCGCCTCTTCTTTTCCCTCTTCCAGTTCTTTTTCTGCGTCGGCAAGTTTTTCTTCCGCTTCAGATATAATCTCATCATACCGTACCTGGCAGCGTTCTTCCTGGATTCCCTCAACACGCTCTGTAAGTCTCTCAATCAGGCTGTCGTAAGCGTCGGTATAGCTTGTTACCTGCTCGGTTCCATGAGCTCGAATATAGATCTGAGTGTAAATATCCTGCTCAAAATCCTCTGGAAGTACATAAACAAATCCATTTACCTCTCCTGAGCCAAGAGTGGTATTTCCTCTATTAAAGGATATGTAAAGAGGCGTTCTTCCAAATCCGGTAATGGTGTAGGTCTTTGTTTTAAGCAGAGGATCATCCGTATCCTCCCGAAGTTCTATCTGATCTCCAATCTTATAACCCTGTCCCTTGGCAAAGGTCACGTCAAGAAAACATTCTCCGCTCTTCCCTGGAAGTCGACCTTCTGTTACTGTAAGGCCGTTTACATTCTCATTGACAGATTCCACATGAAGCACCTTCTGGGCGTCGGCTTCTCCGCAGAGTACGTCTGTGGAAAAGGCGCCTTCCGCCCACTCCACTCCCTCTGTACTTCTGACTGCTTCCACATCTTTCTCTGTAAGTCCCAGGGTTCCCATTACCTTAAGATCCATCATTTTGCTTTCTGTATAGTAGGCGTCCCCGGAAAGCCTCATATCCGGGGAACTAGCCTGGATTCCAGAAAAAAACGCCACACCCAGAGATACAATACAGAAAATGGAAATAAACCTGGCTCTTGTCTTTTTTATTTCCATGCGAAAATCTTTATGAAGTGCTTTTTTCATCAGCTTCACCTACCATTCAATCTCTTCTACGGAGGTAGGACGTTCATTCTGAACCATGGACGATACCTTTCCGTTTTTGATCTTGATCACCCGGTCCGCCATAGGCGTCAGAGCCGAGTTATGGGTAATGACAATTACCGTCATTCCCTTTTCTCTGCACATATCCTGCAGAAGCTTCAAAATAGCCTTGCCGGTCTGGTAATCAAGGGCTCCTGTAGGTTCGTCGCAAAGAAGGAGCTTGGGATTCTTTGCCAGAGCCCTTGCTATGGACACTCTCTGCTGTTCGCCCCCGGAAAGCTGGGCCGGGAAATTACCCAGGCGGTTTTTTAATCCCACCTCTTCAAGGACTGTTCTGGCGTCAAGAGGCTCTTTACAGATCTGAAGGGCCAGCTCCACGTTCTCCAGCGCAGTAAGATTGGGAACCAGATTATAAAACTGGAACACAAATCCAATATCTTCTCTTCGGTAGCTGGTAAGCTGTTTATTGGAAAATCCTGCAATGTCCACGCCGTCTACCAGAACCCTGCCGGAGCTTGCCTTATCCATTCCTCCCAGAATGTTAAGGACTGTTGTCTTTCCTGCGCCGCTGGGTCCTACTACTACCACAAATTCTCCTTTATTGATCTCAAAACTGATCCCGTCTACGGCAACGATCTTTACATCTCCAGAGCCGTAAATCTTTGATACATTTTCAAGTTTTACATATGACCTGTTATGACTGCTCATATTTTTTCCTGCCTTTTCTTCTGTAATCATTATGCAATCCGGCATGATAATAATTCTCTTTATATGGATTCTAAGGGATCCTTAGGAAAGATTTTTCCACTGGATCCCTTCTTGATTTTATAAAAAGGAGGCCTCCACAGATCCATTATGAAAC
This sequence comes from uncultured Blautia sp., assembly GCF_937880195.1. Lineage (GTDB taxonomy): Bacteria > Bacillota > Clostridia > Lachnospirales > Lachnospiraceae > Blautia_A. Next base: position 51,489 of record NZ_CALFLA010000004.1, on the reverse strand, counting down.
TGCGGCACCCTCCTTTCCTTACTATATTTAAAGTATAACAGTTTTAAGATATTTCTTCAATCAGAGCCAAAGAAAAAGATATGAAAAAGCTATGAAAGATATGAAAATTTTATAAATTAAAATCAAAAGCGATCCGCTCTGTTCCGTCTTCCATATATACGATCCCGCACTGCCTGAATCCGAATTTATGAAGAGCCTTCTGCATGGGGCGGTTGTCTCTGTGGGTGTCAATGCGGAGATAACTGCACTTTTCCAGACAGAATGAAAAACATACCGCTGCAAATCCCCGGGTGCTTCCGTCAGAGGCCACTCTGTGGATGGTCCCATAGGGAGCGTCACTGTGCCAGCTTCCCTGATCGATCCTTATATAATTGGGATCTCCCCCCATAAAAAAAGTAAATACTCCAACAATACGGTTCTCGTTTTCACAGACATAAAAATTCCCTTTATCCATATCCTGGCGGATCACGTCCTCTCCCGGATATCCTCCACTCCACTGGGTAGGATTCCCGGTTTTTCTCATGTAGCTGCGGGCGTTTTCATATATTTTCATGATCTGTGGAAGATCCTTCTGTACTGCGTTTCTGATCAGCATTTCCTCTCTCCGTTTCTCATTTATATTTTTTAAATTCCTATTGACTTTACACTTACTGTATACTTTATTATACAAAATACAGAAAACAAATACAAGGAGAACAATTATGAGCTTAGAATTTAGAGAATATCAGAAACAGGATTTTAAGCCCTTACAGAGCGTCATCCGTGAAACCTGGAATTATGACCAGCTCTGCAGCCCCAAAACTGCCGCCAAACTGGCAAAAGTATTTTTAAGCAGCTGCCTGACAAATTATACCTTCTCCAGAGTAGCAGTTATGGACGGAAAAACCGTAGGCATTATTCTGGTAAAAAACAAGGCGGACCATAAGCCCCATTTTGTAAACCGTTTCCGACAGATCCAGTCCATTCTTTCTCTATATCTCAGCAAAGAAGGGCGAAACGTCTTTAAAATATTCGGAAATGTCAACGGAATTGACAAACATCTTTTAGAGGAATGTCCTCATCCCTATCCGGCAGAGCTGGCTCTTTTTGCCGTAAGCTCCTCCTGCCGGGGCCTTGATATCGGAAAAAAACTGTTCCAGTCTGCTCTTGATTATCTTAAAAAAAAGGATTTAAAAGAATTTTATCTTTTTACAGATACTAGCTACAATTACGGTTTTTATGAGCATCAGGGCATGACCCGCCGCTGCAAAAAAGAGCATGTTTTTCAGATCAAGGGACAGCGGGCAAAAATGAACTTTTTTATTTATGATTATTCTTCATGTGGCAATAGATAAACAGGCAGACCTCTTCTGCCTCCTGTCTCAGTTCCATGATCCCGTCATATTTTTTAAGGACTGTCCGAATACTTAAAAGCCCCAGTCCATGGGAGGTTTTATCCGGTTTTATAGTGCCGGGGAAATCCTGTTTCCCTGCCCCTTCTTCCAGCTTTCTGGGGTTTCTCAGAGCAGAAGCAAGGATTCCGCGGGCGCATCGGATTTCCAGCGAAATCCTTCTCTTTTCTTTCGGAAGTTTTTCAACGGCTTCTATGGCATTATCCAGGGCGTTTCCCAAAACTGCGCTGATATCCGGTTTTTCCATGGGAAGCTCCTCTGGGATGTCTGCCAGAACATGAAACTCTATATTCTTCTGCTCCATGGCTGCGGCTTTTGCGCTGAGGATAATATTTACTGTATTGTCCCCGCAGTATTTTAATGTCTGGGAAAAAACAGGAGCTTTCAGAAGTTCCCTTAAATACTTTTCTCTCTGGTTCTCAGGAAGTCCCAGCGCCGCCTGAAGATGATTTACCATATCATGTTTCAGACGCCTTACCTCAAAATGCTGTTTTTCCATTGTCTGATAATATTGAACGTTCTGTGCCGCCAAAAGCGCGTCTTCCTTCATTTTCTGCTGCTTTGCCAGAACTACCATGTATTTTATGATCTGAAGCGTCTTGGAGCTTCTCCCGAATATCTCAGCCGGGAGCTTCGCCGTCAGGCCGGTTCTGTCTTTAAGATTCCGGCTGTTGTGGGAATGAGCTGTATGGTCCTTCTCTATGAAATGATGCTGTATGCCAATGACAACCGCTATACACAATCGGAGATCGCCGGATTCCTGGTATGTCTGGAAGTGATCGCTGTGATCGCCCTTCTCTTTTATGCTGTATTTTTAAAAACTCTTTCCGGGCTTCGCCGACAGCTTGAGATTCATTCCTCCACACGGTAGATCTCTCTGTAGCCTTCGCCGCATACCTGAACGATCTGTTCAATCTCTTCGTTCAGTTCCAGAGAAACCTCTTCAAACTCTTTTTCCATCCAGAACCTGACGCAGGTTCCGCAGGATGAGCTTAAATTTCTGGGAACCGGCATGATCTTTGTGCCGATTCCCAGTTTTTCACAATTTTTCTTAAAACATACTGCGCCGTAATGAGAATAAAAAGTTGCAATATACTCTGTCATTTTGTAATGCGAAGCAGGAAATCTTCGCCCTTCTCTTCTGCCTTTACCTGATAGCCCTGATGTGTGGCAAATCTTGTTACGTTTTCTTTTGCAGTAATGTTATCCACCAGAACCTCATATGCCGCCTCATTGGAGGCCAGGGCATTTTTTGTCATAATTACCGGTTCCGGGCAGGATAATCCTCTTGCGTCTACCTGTTTCATGTCTTTTTCCTCTTTTCTTATGAAATAATCTTTAATCTGCTTTTTTTCTTGAATTCATAAAAGCGATCACTGTTACCACTGCAATTCCAATGATAACGGCAATCTTTCCGTTAGCTGTAGGGCCTTCTCCAGAAGATGCAAGTCCAAAGTTGTGAGCCACAGCCGCTCCAACCATCAGACCCATAACAGTAATGGCAGAGTCTGTATTTCCCTCGCCGGAAAGCACAAGCTGACGAAGCGGACAGCCTCCAAGAAGTACGCAGCCAAATCCTGCCAGAAGCATTCCAAGAGCGTTCCATAAGCCGTCTGTATGAGCAACAGGCTGTCCTGCAAACCCAGGATTAAAGAACGGAGTTCCTGTTACAGCGCCAAGAATAAAGTTCATTACAAGAGCGCTGGCAAAAATAGCCACAAAACCCATCAGAAGCTTCCACTCACGGAAAAGAACTGCGTCGCGGATACCGCCAACCATACAGAGGCGTGTTTTCTGAGCAAGGGCTCCTACGATCAGACCGGCCGCCAGAGCGATCCAGATCGGCGCATGAAGAGATCCCGGACCTTCTTTGGAAAAATGAATAAATGCCGGAGCAGCGATCAGAAGGATCAGAAATACGATCTGAAGCGCCGGGAAAAGCTGTCCTTCCAGCGCGGGCATCTTATAAGAACGTTTCAGCGTATATCCTCTTTTCAGGAAAAATACTCCTGCAAGAATACCAAGAGCAAATCCCACAAGACCTAAAATTGCATTTCCGTCTCCTCCTGCCAGTCTCAGGATCATACGGAAAGGACAGCCCAGGAACATCAGGCAGCCGATCATTACAAACACAGCAAGGATAAATCTGGTAACAGGGGCGGAACCGCCTCTTGCTTTAAACTCTCCTGACACCATAGCCATGATGCAGGCTCCAAGTACCAGTCCGATAATCTCTGGACGTATGTACTGCACTACCGGGGCTGCATGGAATCCTAAAGCTCCTGAAGTATCTCTCAGGAAACATGCGATACAAAATCCCATATTTACCGGATTGCCAAAAAATACCAGCAAAGCTGAGATCACACCGATCACAAGCCCTGCTGCCACAATGGCTTTTTTCTCGTTTTTCATCTGTTATTTCCTCCTTTTCCCTATGCGTTTTATTCTGTCATTATTGTAGCAAACGCATATTTCGTACATTAAAATCATACCATTTTTTATATTTTTTTACCAATTAATTATAGTTACTTTTTTAGGTTATTTATAGATTCTTTCAATATATTGTGTTATAGTAAACTTATGCTATCTCAGGAAAGGATAAGAAACATCATGAAAAAAATATATCTGGATCAGGCCAGCACTTCCTGCCCCAAGGCCCCCGGCGTTGCAGAGGCAGTCTTTTGTTATCTGTCCAATGATGCAGTAAATATCAACCGTGGAAGCTATGATTCTGCTTTTTCTGTTGAAGAGCAGATTTTTGAAACAAGAGAGCAGTTAAAACAGCTTTTTCATTTTCCAGACAAAAGCCGGAATGTTATTTTTACAGCAAACGTTACATCAAGTCTGAATATTCTTTTAAAAGGTATTCTCCGCCCCGAAGATCATGTTCTGGTAAGTTCCATGGAACACAACGCCGTTATGCGCCCTCTGGTACAGTTAAGCCATACAGGAATTTCTTTTGACCGGGTTCCCTGCGATACCTTTGGAAATCTTCTTCTGGATCAGGCCGAAACTCTTATCCGACCCAATACCCGTCTTTTTGTATGTCTTCATGGTTCCAACGTCTGCGGTACTCTGATGCCTGTTAAAAAGATCGGAGATTTCTGTAAAAAACACAGGATTCTCTTTATCCTTGATACGGCCCAGACAGCAGGCGTCCTTCCCATAGATATGGAAGCCTGTCACATAGACGCGCTTGCCTTTACCGGGCATAAAGGGCTTCGGGGGCCTCAGGGAATCGGCGGTTTTCTTGTACGGGAAGCTCTTGTTCCGGAAATCACGCCTCTTCTCAGCGGAGGTACAGGAAGCATTTCCCATACAGAAGAGATCCCTGATTTTATGCCTGACCGCTTTGAGCCGGGAACCCCAAACATCCCCGGTATTCTTGGTCTTCACGCTGCCCTTTCCTGTCCGGATCTGATGTGTTCTCCAAAAAATTTCATCCATGAAATGGAACTCACCGGATATTTCATCCAGGAGCTAAAATCCATGGACCCGGAAGAAAAACATATCAGGATCCTTGGAAGAACAGACTGCCCCCATGGTCTGGATCAGGCCACACGGTGCGCTGTGGTTTCCATCCAGACGCCACAAATTGATATGGCTGAGGCTGCCTTTCGCCTGGATTCCGATTATGGGATCATGACTCGGGTAGGGCTTCACTGCGCGCCCTCTGCTCACAAAACTCTTGGAACCTACCCTCAGGGAACCATCCGCTTTTCCTTTGGCGCCCAAAACACAAAAGAAGAAGTCCGATCTGCCCTTTCTGCTCTTATGGACATTACCGGACTTTCCTAGTAGGAGGTATTTATGGATTTTAAACAACTGGAGGCTTTTGCCGCTGTAGTAGATTACGGCAGTTTTTCTGAAGCTGCCCGCCGTCTTTATCTGACCCAGCCTACCATCAGCGCCCATATCCGGGCTCTGGAAAACGAACTGAAAGTAAAGCTGATCATACGCACCACCAAAAAACTTACGATCACTACAAAAGGCTATCAGCTTTATGACAGCGCAGTGCGCATCCTTCATATACGAAATAATCTTCTGGAGGATTTTACCGGATCAAAAAAACACATTATTGATCTCAGCGCCTCTACCATTCCCTCTTCTTATCTGCTTCCTGAGCTTCTGGCAGGCTTTGGAAAAATCTGTCCTGACGTATACTTTCATTCTCTCCAGTCTGACAGCGCGGAGGCTATCCAGAAGGTAATTGACGGAAGCGTGGATCTTGGCCTGGTAGGACAGTATATTGAAAAGGACGACTGCTGTTATATCCCCTTCTGTCAAGATTCTCTTTTGATCGCCGCCCCTGTAACGCCTCACTATCTTAAGCTGAAAGAGAAGAACGCCACTTTGGAGGAGCTGATAAGGGAACCTATGATAGTCCGTGAAAAAGGCTCTGGAACAAAAAAAGAAATGGATTTTTTTCTGGAAAAATCCGGTATCGCCCCTTCAGATCTCAATGTGATCGCAAGAATGAACGATCTGGAAAGTATTAAGCAATCCATTGTCAACGGACTTGGTATCTCCATACTTTCCGCTCGTTCTGTACAGGATCTTGCAGGAACAAAACAGATTCTCATTTTTCCCCTCGGCGACACAGAGAGCCGAAGGAATTTTTATATTGTATACAGCAGAAACCGGATCCTGAAACCTCATGTAAGGCAATTCATCCAGTTTACTCAGAGCTTTTATGGCGCCACCTGACAATAAACTGCCTTGATCTCTTCTCCTGTGGCCAGGTTTTCAGAAAACGCGCTGGCGCTTCCTGCCGCGATTCCCATATAAAAAGCATGGCAATAATCTTTTTTTTCCATCCATCCTGCCATAAATCCGGCCGCCATGGAATCTCCGGCGCCTACTGCGTTTACAAGCCTGCCCTCTGGAGCAGGCTTTTTATAGATTTCTCCGTTTTGCGCAATAAGAACCGCGCCTTCTCCTGCCATGGAGATCAAAACGTTCTCTGCTCCCATTTCCTGCAGCTTCTTTCCATAGGGAATCACATCTTCTCTTGTGTTCAGTTCCACTCCAAAAATCTCTCCAAGCTCATGGTTATTTGGCTTAATAAGAAAGGGATGATATTTTAAAACATTTACAAGAAGATCTCTGGAAGCGTCCACCACTGTTATGATCCCTTTTCCATCCAGGCGCTTCATGATCCTTTCATACATATCCTCCGGCATACCGGATGGAATACTTCCTGCCAGAAACAGTATGTCTCCCTTCTTAAGGCCATCCAGCTTTTTCATAAGCTCCTCTGTCTGTTCCCTGCCGATCATGGGTCCGGCTCCGTTAATTTCTGTGCCGTCAATGGATTTCAGTTTTACGTTGATTCTGGTCAGCCCATCTGGAATCTGTATAAAGTCAGATTCTACGCCCATTTCTTTCAGTCTTTTGACCAGCTCCTCTCCGGTAAAACCGCCCATAAACCCAAGAGCTGTACTGGGGATTCCCAGGTTCATAAGAACCGTAGATACATTGATCCCCTTTCCCCCTGGAAGTATTTGTTCTGCGCTGGTACGGTTAGTCAGACCAAGCCTGAAATTTTCTACGTCTACGATATAGTCCAGAGATGGATTAAAGGTTACTGTACAGATCATTATTATCTCCTTTCCTTTTGAAACGTTTATCACAGAAGTTCCTCGTCTTTTCCTGTTCTGATCTTTTCCAGATGCGCCGAAAGCTCTTCTGAAACATTATCAAACAGGTATGTTTTGCTGCTCTGCCGCCGTTCTCTCCAGTCCTGTTTTCCATTTTTCTTAGCATCCTCGATCTCTTTTTTAAGACCAATAGCGGAAAGTCTCTGAGCTCCCTGGCCCAGGATGATCATTTGCTCCAGCCCGTCAGAAGTGGCAACTGTTACCTGATACTGGCGGCCGATCCTGTGAACTGTTTTTTCAATATACTGGTCTGCCGTCTCTGCCTCCCGGGTATATACCACATAAATATTATGATAGGGAATTACTTCCTCTCTGTGTCCTTCTACTTTATAAGCGTCGAATACAAGAATCAGCGTACATCCTCTGTAGCCCTGATAATCGCTTAAAATATCCATCAGCTTGTCGCAGGCTGCATGGATATTTTCTTTGGCAAGCTCTCTAAGCTCCTCCCAGGCAAAAACAATATTGTATCCGTCTACCAGGAGATACTCCTCTTTTTTGGGTTTGCCGGGACGATAACGAACTGTTTCCCTCTGGCTTCCCACTGTGGTCCTGGAAGCATACATGGCCCTGTCTCTTTTTACCGGGCCGAAGGTTCTTTCAAAGATTGCCTGCAGTTCCATTTCATCCTCATAGCTTCCGCTGTAGGAATATCCCTTTCCAATCTTTTTTGAAGGCTGTATCTGCCCGCTGTTCTCTTCTTCCTCCTGAAACTCATACCAGGTTTCCCCATTTTCCGAAATCTTTTTCACATCAATTCCGCTGTCCAGATGCATATATTCTTCCACCTGATCCCACGGCACCACAAAGCCTGCTCCATGAGCGCAAAATACAGATCCTGTAGGATTTTCCAGATCCCTCTCTGAATCATAACCCACTGCCTGTACCACTGCCTCCTGATTTTTACAGGGAGCGTAGCCTTTCAGACTGCAAAAAAGTCTGCCCCGTCCGCTTGTATAAGAAACCACCTGTTTCTGATAATCACGCATCTTGGAAACTGCCGCTGTTCCGGTAAGGACCGAAGTCTCCCCATCTGTTTCCGGCGGCTCAAAACTTCCCTGCATCTGCTGAATATCCGACATGGCCCGTCCGATCATTTCTGACGGAACCTCCAGTCTAAATTCATAATAAGGCTCCAAAAGTATATTTTTGGCTTTTTTTAATCCCTGGCGCACCGCCCTGTAGGTAGCCTGCCGAAAATCGCCGCCCTCTGTGTGCTTGGTGTGGGCCTTTCCTGTAAGAAGAGTGATCTGTACGTCTGTTAGAACAGATCCGGTAAGTACGCCTGGATGTTCTCTTTCTTCCAAATGAGTAAGGATCAGTCTTTGCCAGTTCCGTGCAAGAACGTCTTCGCTGCATGCAGTAAAAAACTGACATCCGCTTCCCGGTTCTCCCGGCTCTATGAGAAGATGTACCTCTGCATAATGACGCAGAGGTTCAAAATGTCCCACGCCCTCTACTGGCTCTGCAACAGTCTCTTTATAAACAATATTTCCCGATCCAAATTCCACAGTCACATGAAAACGGTCCCAGATCATTGTTTTCAGGATTTCGGTCTGTACCTCCCCCATAAGCTGGGCGTGAACTTCGCCAAGACTTTTGTCCCATATGATATGAAGCTGGGGTTCTTCCTCCTCCAGCTCTTTTAAATTCTGGAGCATCCTGTGGGGATCGCAGTCCTTTGGAAAAATAATCTGATAGTTCAAAACCGGCTCCAGTACAGGCATTTTGGATTCTGTTTCTATCCCAAGCCCCTGTCCCGGATATGTTTTGGACAGCCCGGTAACGGCGCAGACTCCTCCTGCCTCTATCTGTGCTGCAGTCTCATATTTTGCGCCTGAATATATACGAAGCTGATCGATCTTTTCTTCTCCCAGAAGTGTTTTTACTTTCAGGTTTCCTCCTGTCACCTTCAAATACGTCAGACGGTTCCCAGAAGGATCACGGGCAATCTTAAAAACCTTTGCGCCAAACTCCTCTGGGTATGATTTTTGTACTGTATAATTTTCCAGCGCCCTTAACAGCTCCTGTACCCCCTGCATTTTTAAAGCGGAACCAAACCAGCAGGGAAAGACTTTTCGCTCTGCGATCAGACGGCAGATCTCCCCATGCTCCACCTCTCCTGTTTCCAGATAGTTTTCCAAAAGTCCCTCCTCGCATACGGCAAGACTTTCCATAAGCTCCTCTTTTTCCGTCCCTTCTCCATCCATATGTCCAAAGTCCAGACAGTTCTCATTCAGCCTCTTTTTTAATTCTTCCAAAATGGCTTCTCTGTCTGTCCCCTGCTGATCCATTTTATTTATAAAAATAAAAACAGGGATCTCATATCTTTCCAGCAGTCTCCAAAGCGTCATGGTATGGCTCTGCACTCCGTCCATTCCATTGATGACCAATATAGCATAATCCAGAACCTGCAGCGTCCGTTCCATCTCTGCCGAGAAATCCACATGTCCCGGCGTATCAAGAAGGGTGATCTCCATATTTTCTGTTTTTAAAACTGCCTGTTTGGAAAAAATAGTAATTCCTCTTTCTTTTTCCAGCTCATAAGTATCCAGAAACGCGTCCCCATGATCTACCCTTCCCAGCTTTCTTATTTCTCCGCAAAGATAAAGAAGACCCTCGGAAAGGGTTGTTTTGCCTGCGTCTACATGGGCGAGAATCCCTGCGCATATATGTTTTAATGAAGTTTTATCCGATTGTTTCTTTTGATTTTCGGATGTATTTCCCATAGAAAATACCCCTTTCTGTAATGTATGATAATGGTTTTATCATATCACAGAAAGGGGTATAAGTCGATAAGCTCCTGAGAGCAACTGTTATTTCTTTCTTCTGCGCTTACGCGCCATGCACAGCGCTCCATATCCCAGCAAACCGATCAGAACCGTTCCCGCTGCAAGAACAATTCCATGATTGCCGACAACGACGCCTGCTTCCTTTTATTTAATACCACAAGGTCGCCTATGCCCTGTGAATTAAGATTATTTCCTACGATTTTCCCATTTACGGTTATTTTTATCCGGTATGCAACAGGGACAGCTATCTTCATAACCATCCCTGCCATTATTTACTCTATTCTTTTTTCCGGTTGAATTTTTTTACAAAAACAATCACTGCCGCCAGCAATAACGCCGCTGCAGCGGTTAAAATATACGGCGTAACATTTGTGGAATCTCCGGTTTTTACCGGATTTGCCGACGATCCGCCGTATCCTGCGGATCCGTTGGAGCCGTTGGGATCAGACCCGTCCGGTTCTTTTCCCTGATAAAAATTTTGAAATTCCAGCCTGCCGGATTTCCTTCCGTTTTCTTTTTCTGCCACTACCTGCGTATGTAACTCTCCCTTATCACTGTTTTTTACATAAACAGTGATCTGATAAGAATTTTTGTCATACTGATACCCTTCTTTATCTTCGGTTGTCTGTATCAGCCGATACTGATAAACGCCTGCGTGGGAATACTGTAAATGAATGGGAAGCTCCGCCTTTTCCCCCTCAAGGGAAAAGGAATATTTTCCATTTTCTGCTTTCTCCGGCAAAGGCGCGCCTTTGTCCAAAGCGCTAAATTCATAATTCCCTGTAAAATCCATTTTTTTTGCAGGATTTTTTACTGCAAAATTCTGGGTTACCCTCAGCGACACTTCAGCCATACCCGACGCCGCAAAAACATGATTTACAGGAAAACTCAGGAAACAAAAGAACAGAACCATGATCCCGAATATCCGTCTACTCTTTTTCATATTGAAGTTCTCCCTGTTTGTGTTTACTCTGTTCCAAAATCCTTCCTATTAAAAGGTGTCTGCCGTTGGTGCTTTCAGAGGTACAGGTGGATAAGGCTATCAACTGTTCTTCCGTACCAAAAGGCAGATCTCTGTAATGAACTGCACGTTCTCTGACTGCATCCAGATAAGCCGGCATATCTTCGTTTGTTAAAGAGACATTATAAAGTACCGTATCATATGCGTCTGCTTTTAAAAAGGCAAAAAATTCTATATCATGCCATGCGTTTTCATAAAACAGCGAGCCTTTTAAATGTTTCTCAAAAAAGGACGCCTGTTCATAGGATTCCAGTTCTCCGAACATGGCGTCCTTTTCCATATGATGTCCGTAAATAATATTGTTAAAATCCGAAAAATCTTTATGATTACGGCAGTCAAGAAAAAGACTTCCTGACAGAGAAAATTCTCCCATCACATCTGTGTTTACATATTTGGAATTATTTTCAGCCTGTACCAGGGGATAATTTATATGAGTGTCTTCCACTGTCAGCCATCCGAATACTTCCGGATTCTGTTTCTGAAGTTCTGCAAAAGATACATGATCGTCCCCGGTTGGCCGATACGTTTCATAAAGCGAAGCGTCTGCCTGCTGACTGATGTGCTGCGAATCCCATAAAACATAAATGCCGTAGCAGAGGATTGGCAAAAAACACAGTATCATCAGCAGGTTTACCGCTTTATCTGCTATCTGGAGTATCTTGCTCAACACTATCTCTTAGAGGCGCTGCGCTTTTTCAAAATAACAAGTGCGCCAAAAGCAAGAACAGCAACGCCGATCAAAAGAATAAATGGAAGGTTGTTCATAATAATACCTGTAATCGGAATATCATCATAGTGGTTTTCAAAAACAACTTTGTTTGTTTTTTCTCCTACCAGAGAATCCGTTCCGTTTTGCGGCTCAGAAGAAATGCCTGATTTTTCATTGTTGTTTGTTTTTTTAGTTTCTGTTCCGTTTTCTGTTACTGTTACTGAAACAGGCGTATATCCGTCGCCTGGTTCGGCGGTTTCCTCAACCACATATCTTGTTCCTACCGGAACAGCGTTAAAGATCAACTTGTCTCCATTTCCGAGATAAAATTCTGCTTTCTCGCCCGCCGTACATTGTACCTCGGTATTTCCTATCTTTCCTGTATATTTCGTCGCATCAGTCTCGGATTTTTTTGTAAAGGTAATGGTAAATTTAAATTTTTTTGTTCTGTCTGCATAATCGCCTGTTGTCTTTTTCTCAATGGTAAGACCGGCATTTTTTGCATAGGTGTTAGTAAAAGAAATTTCGCCAACCTTATTTTGATTGTTTGCGGTATCTCCATCCGGGTTTTTGTTGGCTGTCACAGACGCAATATCAAGTCCGTTGCCTGTAGCCGCATTTTTTACGCGAACGCGAAGCGTGTAAGATTCATTGGAATATGTAATATTTTCATTCTTCTGTACAGGCGTCACTTCTGTCAACGTGTACAGATACTCTCCCGCGTGGGGGAACTGAGTTACTTTCGGTAATGTGATAGTCGCCTCTTTTTTTATTGTTCTTTTGCCGTTTACAACATCTGCGCTATCATCTTTAGTATAAACAGCATCATCAACAGCAGGAAGCGGCGTATTTTTCGGATTATTTGAATTAGATTCAATTTCAAAGGTAAACGTCTCTGCCGGCGTTTCCAGTCCCTCTGCCATTTCAAAATATTTCATAACTTTCAAGTTACTCGTTATAGTCGGTACAGGCGTAGGCGTGATATCTGCCGCCAGCGCTGTAGTTCCTGCGTTTAGAAATAATACCCCTGCCAGAAACAAACCGCTGATTCCTTTTCTTACTTTTTTTAACATTTGTTTTCCTTCTTTCTTTTTACTTTTATATCATCTAGCAAAGCCAGTGCTATTCTAAAATCCTCTGTGTCTGAGAAGAGTAATGATGGTTCCTTTTATTTCTTCTTTTTTTACCGCGCCGTAAATCCGGCTGTCTTTTGCGCCGAAGCGGTTGTCTCCCAGCACAAAGTATTCCTCTTCCCCCAATGTCAAAGGAAAAGAAATTCCCTCTGTATAAGGCAGCGTCTCTGTATAAATTCCTGCTTCCTGCTGAAAATATCCGTTGATTTTCAGTCCTTCCGCAGTGATCTCCACCCTGTCTCCGGACTTTGCCACAATCCTGCGAACCTGTGTTTCTCCGTCTTTCTCAATAACCACAACGTCCGACGGCTGAAATTCTTTTTGCAGTCTGTAGTAAACTGCAAGATCGCCGTCTTTAAATGCCGGAGACATCATGTTATCGTCGCATCGGTGAATCCCGAATATGAAGAAAAAGGTAACTGCCAGAAGCGCGGCAAATATCATAACTTTCATCAGCAGGGAAATCAGGTCATACTTTACGGAGCTGTCTTTTTTGTTTTCTGTCATTTCTTTATCCTTTTTTTCAGAAGAATTTCTCCTGCCAGCAGCAGAGCGCCTGACAGCGCAACAGCCAGAGCTGCGGCAGTTCCTTTACCGTTAGCGTCCTTAAAACCTGTATCCGGTGCAAATTCCTTATTATTAACTACATGGACTGTCTCCGTCACATGTTTCTTTTCCTGGGAGTCCAAAGTACCTGCGGCAGGCCCCTGTTTATCGTTATATGTAGTTATATAGGTGTCTGCGCCTGTTTCCTGTATGGTATAGGCGCTTTTGTCAGGAAGATCCAAAACAGTGATCTGCTGTCCATGGGAAAGACTGACTGTGGCTTTTCCATTTTTAAATTCCAGCCAACCATTCTTCGGAGCCGTAACGCCCTGATTTTCAAAACCTGGTTTCACGCCTCCCTGATATTGGAACGTTCCCGTAACCGGCTGACTATTCTTGTCCTTCAGGGTAATTTCAAATGTAAACGTTTCTTTTTTATTTCCGGCTTCTCCTGTTACTTCCTTGCTAAGAGTAAGCTGAGGACGTCTGATATTGGTAAATTTTGCTTCCGCAGTAATACTGTCCTGAATCGTTCCGGTTGTGCCGGTTCCGGTTATGACGTAACTTCCGCTGTCAGATTCTATTACCTCATATTTTGTTCCCGGCGGAATATGAGACACTGTTTTTGACTCTCCTTCTTTTAGCGCAAATGTCTCAGAAGTGCCATTCTTAAATATAAGATCACCATATTGCCCGTTAATATCTGTTCTTTCAAGAAAAGTCACAAAAAACTCAAATTCACGATCCGAGTTCGGATTGTTTTCAATTACCTTTTCCTTGGTAATCTTCAGGCTTCCCTCCTGCCCTCTCTTAAAAGGCGCGCTTTTTGTAATATGTTCTGTATTTATCACCGCGCCTACCATATTCTGGTATTTCTTACCATTTTGTCCTGTCAACTCTTCAGCAGGGTGATACTGCTTAAATTCCTTCATCCATACAAAATGTGCGTCTATACTAAACTGAGATCCTTCAGGAGGCATGGTTTCCGATACCAGTTCATAATCCTCGTCTCCATATACATACGTCAGATTATCGCATAGCGCTCTGACCCCCTGTGGAAGGATAAGGTTATAAAGTCCGTGAAACTCAGGAGGTTCTGTAATTTTCAGCACTCCGCTGTGATAATATCCGTCTTTGTTATTATACCGAAAAGTAAGATCGCCCTCTATGTTTATCTGTTCAGGAGTAGGTTTATATTGCAAAAGACCGCCTCGTTCAGAATAAGTATACAGAGATTGCGCAAGAACATGTCCAATCATTCCATGTTCATTAAACTCTTTATTATCCTCTATCCCATATTCATGCATCAACGCCCATACTGCCATCTGTGTAGCATCATAGGCCTCTCTCTTTGTTACAAAATAAGCTTTACTAAAATTATCTTTATAATACTCAAGCGGATCTGTGTTATTAGTCATTGCCATAAGCATACATTCAACAGCATGATGAAAAGGCATTGCTTTAATATCCGCATAGTGAAGTCCATTTTCAGTGGTTCCTCCATTATATAATTTCGCCACATCTCCCCAAAATTTCATCAATAAGTCCAGATGTTCTTTATTTTGTTTATTTTCATCTATATTCCAGTCTGAATATTTAAAATCATGATGTCCCAGATATGGAAATGCCGTCTGCAAAATCGGAAGCGGAACCAACATTTTATTAAATTCTTCCACCGTAGGCTTATGACCTTCAGAATTATCCACTATTTTATAGAGGCGTTCTCCGTTATACGGATATCCGGCATACAGGATCTTCGACAGCCGCCGCATACACTCGTCATACTCTGCTTTATTTTCAAAATTCTCTTCCGTCAAGTAGCCTTCCTCATACCCCGGAACGGTATCGTGACCGTCTTGTCCCTCCTCAACATGAGGCCACAGCCGATCACGATTCATACAATAAAGAAGAATATCTCTCTGATATGTCTCATCCCATATATAATGAAACCCATTCTCGTACTTAATATGCGCTCCATTCCCCCCATCTGCAAACAGTTCTGCGCTTCCGTCAGACAAATCTTCTGTACTTTCCTCTTCTTCCGGCGCAACCGGAGGTTCTTCCTCAGCCGGAGGAAGTTCTTCAAACAGGGGGGCGTCTCCGGAAGGCTCTTCCTCCAGAAACGGTTCTTCCTCACCGGACGTATCCCCTTCAATAGGTTCTTCCTCAAAAAGGGGTTCTTCTTCAACAGGCTCTTCCGGCTCCGACTGAAAAACCTCCTCTTCCAGAAAACTCTCTTCAGGAGCAGGGTTTTCCGCTGCAAAAACAGAACCGATACTGGTAAAAAGAAGTAAGAAAGCCAATAGCGCCGAGTACAGGCAGCGCTGTTTTTTTCTTTTTCTGTGCATATTTCTATCCTTTCATTTCCTTTTATACTATACTCATTTACTCTAAATAATAGCATGTTTTTATGTAAATTTTTCCCTGTTTTTTTCATCAGGATTTTAAAAACATGGGAATTTATGCCCTTTTTCCATACAAAATATGGTATAATATCACTATATGAAAATTTTATACCGGGGGGGGGTACAGACCTATGCTTGACAAATATCTGGAACCTTCCATCCAAAATAAACTGAGAATTTTTTATCTTTTAAGAACCCGGATGGAAGTTTCCATAAAAGAACTGAACCAGATAAACCAAACGACACAGACCAATACCTTCACTCTTCTTAATGAGTTAAAAAACGACCTCTGGGGGCTTGCCGAAATCCGGGTATCGGATTCCCACGCCTTTTTTTCTGTATATGAGAACGTTTCTTTTCTCGAACTTCTTCATGCCCTTTACAGAGATTCCAATATTCTCCGCTGTCTGTCATTTTTGACTTCCAATACGGAAGGGCTTCCTTTTTCTGTATTTATTGACGAATCTTTTCTCAGTAAGTCCGCCGCATACCGCGTCCGCCAGTCCTGCGCGGATTATCTGCGAAGCGTGGGGCTTTTTATACAGCGCAACAGAGTTTCCGGAGAAGAATACCGGATCCGTTTTCTGATCGCTCTTTTGTATTACAAATACGGCTTTGATTGCTGCGGTATAGACCAGGCTTCTGTCTCTCTTGCCAGGACGTTTGTCCTGTCCTCCAATTCAGTGATCGACAGGGATTTTCTGGAGTATTCCACAGAAGAATACAGTTTTTTTGAATGCCTGCTGATCCTTACATGGAAACGTAAAAAATTTCCTCCCGTTCTTCCTGGTTCCGGGGATATGGATAAGCTGAAAGAAATGTTTTTTTATAAAAAGATAAAACAGTGTTTTAAAGAAACAATAGAAAAAGAGCTGACGGATGATTTTACTGAAACGGATTATGATTATGTTTTACTGTGCTACTGCTGCACCAATAACTGTGTTTTATCGGACAAATGGACGCGGAAGGATATTGAACAGCTTCATCAGATCGTTCTTTCCGCGCCTGCCTTTAAAGATCTTCTGAACCGTCTCAGTCAGAAGTTCGGAAACGAAATCACCCGGGGCAGAGAACTGAAAGCGACGCTGGTGTACTTTTACAAAAAGAGCCTGCTGGAGCTGCAATGCCTGATTCCCGACAAACACTTTTATCTTCACGGCTCCAACAGCCAGCTCCTTTTTTCTCTTAACGACAGCGTGACCCTTCTCTTAAAGGACTGGAAGGCCGCAAACAAAATCCAGTATGAAATGGATCCGGGGCATACCCTGTATCTCACCGCGCAGCTTGGAACCGTTCTGTCCAGGCTTATTTCGCCTGTGACTTTGGTGATCGTTTCGGATATCGTAGCTGAGATTGAATCCGCCCGCCTTGTTTTTTCCAGGCTTTTTTCTCCTATACGGGTAACGATCGTTTCCTTTCAGCTAAACGCGGAGCCTCTTTCTGTTCTGCAAAGCTATAAAAACAGCCTTTTCCTTGTTTACAAAAAATTTGACCGGATGATCCGTAAATTAGGCGTTTCCGACAGTAACGTCTTTCTCACCATTACGTCGGAAATGGCTCCCGACGATATCGAAGCTGTCCGCATGGCTGTCCTTCAATATGAGATTAACGAATCTTACCGTCTTCTCACTCTTTCCGAAAATACAGAGTGCTGAGTTCCTTTACCACTTTTTCACTGACTCGGATCACAGCGTCCGGATCCCGATCTTTGTAATTCAGATACGCGTGAAAAGCGCCCTGGATACAGAAAGACAAAAGAATACTCCTTTCTGTGTCTTCTCTGTATTCCGGGCGTCCGGCGCATATCAGTTTTTGTAATTCTGCCTCCAGACAGTCGCCCAGGCGCGCCTTTTCTCTCCCTGAAAAAAGAATGCTGATCATGGAATTGTTGGAAAGAAGAGCCACGTACAGATTTCTGGTAAAAATCTCCGGTTCCCGGAAGGGATCTTCCTGGCGGGCGGAAATAGTTTTTATTACAGAAGTAACAGTTTCTGCCTCCATAAATTCAGAAAGAGCATAAATATCCTGATAATGTCCGTAAAAAGTAGATTTGTTAATGCAGGCAAGGGCGCAAAGCTCCCTGACTGTTATCTTTTCCAGCGGTTTCTTTGCCCGCAGCTCCAAAAAAGCGTTTTTGATAGCCCTTTCTGTTTTTTCTGTTCTGATGTCCATTTTCTCCTCCCGGTTATCCGACACTTTTGTCAAATTGTTGTTTATCCGCCTCTTTGTTTAAAATGTTGGTAGACGATACCTGTGTGTTTTCTTATATTATAATCAGAATACAGGTTTATGTCTATCACCCGCAAGGAGGAACCTATGGATTACTACGGATTTTATACAGGAAAAATTTTTGACGCTTACAAATACCTGGGCGCCCATGTTCAGGACAATGGAGTTGTTTTTCGCACTTTTGCCCCTGCCGCCTCAAAGATTGCTGTGATCGGTGAATTTAACAACTGGCAGGAATGGGATATGAACCGGATCGCAGACGGCAATTTCTGGGAGCTTATTGTTCCAGGAGCCAGGGAAGGAATGATGTACAAATATTGTATTTATAACCGTTCTGGCAGCCGCGTAGAACACTGTGACCCTTATGGATTCGGCATGGAGCTTCGCCCCGGCTTTGCCTCTGTTGTCCGCGATCTTAACACTTATTCTTTCCGTGATCAGGACTGGATGGAACAGAGAAGCGACTGCCGCAAAGGCCCTCTGAATATTTATGAGCTTCATTTTGGCTCTTTCCGTAAACCAGAGGAGAAACCTGATTCCTGGTACACTTATGAAGAAATGGCTGATATCCTGATCCCTTATCTGAAAGAGAACAGCTACAATTATCTGGAGATCATGCCTCTGAACGAATATCCCTGCGACGATTCCTGGGGATATCAGGCAACTGGATTTTTCAGTCCTACCTCCAGATACGGAACTGCCAACCAGTTAAAATATTTCGTGGACGCCTGCCATAAAAACAATATAGGCGTTATTATGGATTTTGTTCCTGTTCATTTTGCCCTGGACAATTATGCCCTTTCTCAGTATGACGGCTCTTCCCTTTATGAATATCCCAATTCCGCCGTAGGGGTCAGCGAATGGGGAAGCTGTAATTTCATGCATTCCAGAGGAGAAGTAAGAAGTTTTCTCCAGTCGGCTGCAAACTACTGGCTCAGTGAATTTCATATAGACGGTCTTCGCATGGACGCGATCAGCAGAGCCATCTACTGGCAGGGGGATCCTGCCCGGGGCGTTAACGGAAACGCTGTAGAATTTCTCCGGTATATGAATCAGGGGCTAAAAGAGCTTCATCCTTCTGCCATCCTTGCCGCTGAGGATTCTACTTCTTTTCCCAAAGTAACCGATCCTGTATCACAGGGCGGGCTTGGTTTTGACTACAAATGGGATATGGGATGGATGAACGATACTCTGGATTATTTCCGCTCTGCGCCGGAATACAGAAGCCGCGATTATCACCGTCTGACCTTTTCCATGATGTATTATTATGATTCCCGCTTTCTTCTGCCTCTTTCCCATGACGAAGTCGTTCATGGCAAAGCTACCATTCTTCAGAAAATGAACGGAGACTACGACGGAAAATTTCCTCAGGCAAGAGCTTTTTATATGTATATGTATGCTCACCCCGGCAAAAAACTGAATTTTATGGGAAATGAATTTGGACAGCTTAGAGAATGGGACGAAAAAAGAGAACAGGACTGGATGCTTCTGGATTACCCCATTCACAGCGGATTTGCCCGATTTATGAAGGATCTGAACCGGCTCTATCTGAAACATCCTGCTTTTTGGGAAAAGGATTACGAGGCTGACGGCTTCCGCTGGATCGACTGCCATCAGGAGGCGTACTGCGTCTATGTTCTGGAACGCAGCAGTATGGAAGAAACAATCCTTGCTGCCTTTAATTTCTCTGATAAGGATCTGGATTATGAGCTTCATCTGCCCGGATGCCCCAAAATCCGGGAACTTCTTTCCAGTGATATGGAAATCTACGGAGGCAGCCAAAAACGCCGCCATCCTGCCAAAAAGCTGACAGAAGCCTCCACAAAGATCAGTCTTCCTGCGTTTTCCGCTGTATATTACACAATCGAATAGAAAACAACAAGACCGCCGGAAAGATCGGCGGTCTTGTCATATAATTCTTTTTATTCTGCTGATATCTCTGCGGCTGGATCAGCCTCCCCGTCTTCCGGGGTATTTCCTCCGACTTCCACGCTTCCCTCTGCGCTTCCTGCGTCTCCTTCCACAGAAACCACGTTATTTGCCGGTTCTGCTTCGTTGTAGGAAATAGTGATCCTGTCTCCCACATCATATTTGACAATTCCCAGGAAATCTGTGATCGGAACGTCAAAGATCAAATCGTCATGGCCTTCCAGCACAATATAATAATGGGTGTTTCCGTCAATGACACCCTGAGCCATTCTCCTGATCTCGCCTGTGAGCTTTTTGGTGTTTTCTCCCGCAACTGCGGCTCCGCTTCCCTTAATCATTTTAAGGTAAGTTTTTTCACACTGTTTGACCGTATCTCCGATAGCTACGTTCTGGTATTTCTGGATATTCAGCATAGCGTATTTCTTTACCAGGCCTGCGTTATCCTTAAGGGCGATAAAATATGTCGGCTCGTCCGCAATATTCAAAAGCAGCGGGAAGGTAGCCCGGTAGCCCAGATTCTGAACCTGTCCTTCTGCAGATTCCATAGCCGAGTATTCCTCAGCCCCGGGGATCTCATAATATTTGGTTTCCTTTGTTCTCTGGTTCATAAGGACGAAACCTACGTTAGAACGGTCCCCGCTGACAGAGGTAACGCCTGTATATACCCATACGTCGTCGTCAATGGCAAGATAATTATAGCCTTCTGTTGTTTTCAGACAGCCTTTCTGTCCAAGGACGCTGTTAATAAATCCATGGATCAGGGTTCCATGGTAATTATAAAGCTGTACCAGCAGTTCTGCCGGATATGCGCGGTCCACCCAGGTAGGACAGTCTTCGATCTTATAGTCCTTACATGCTCCTGTCACAGCGTTGCAAAGCACCACTCTTCCGATGGTCTGTCCGCCAAAAAGACCGATGTTGAATTTCTTCACCGGACATACCCAGTAGGGAACTCCCTGGTCGTCTACCTCAAAACTGATCTGGTCAAAAATATAAGTAGGATAACGGAATCTTAAATGTCTGTAAATATTACGGTTAAAATACTCTGCCTGGGAATACCGGATCCCCTTTTTCAGTTTTACCAGCTCTGTATTCTGGGTAGCCATATCAATGGTAATATAAGCCGGAATACCGTCTTTCATATTTGTCAGCCATTTAATGGGGCTGGCGTAAACCAAAGGCGTGACCCGGACCGGACGGCCCTTATAATTGATCTGGGAATAAAGGTCGCTGACCTCAAACTGAGATACCATGTCCACCATACTTCCCATTTTACGGTTTCCAAGAAGGGCTGCGGATTCCTTATCAAGAAGAGGAATCTGGTCATAACTGATCTGTTCAATATCCTCGGCAAAATCTCCTGTTTCCGGGATCATCAAATCCCTGTATTTCTTGGCGTTTACAATAGGAGAAGAAAGAATGCTTCCCGCTACATAAACCAGAACCAGAAGCCCGGCAAAGCCAACTCCCAGCTTCAAAAACTTCGACTTTTTGATCTCTCCCGGAGAACGGATTCCCTTTTTTCCCGCATAGAGAAGAAGACCAAAAACCACAACGGCGATCAGAAACGCCCAGAAACCGCTGGCATGGATATTAATGGCAGGGATAGCTACATAATAATAAATGCATGCTGCCAGAACAACCACAAGAAACATCAGCAGTTTGCCTTTTTTCCCTGATCCCGACGATCTTTTCCTGTTCATAAAAATACCTCCTGAATTTAAAATCTTTATATTCTTTTACTTATAAGACCCTGGTCGTCCATTTGCTCATATCCCATACCTCATTTACCACATCCTGATAAAACTCCGGCTCATGGCAGATCAGAAGCAGACTTCCTCTGTATTCCTTTAAGGCTTTTTTCAGTTCATCCTTTGCATCTACATCCAGATGGTTTGTAGGCTCGTCCAGCGCCAGGATATTTGTGTCACGGTTCACTAATTTACACAGACGTACCTTAGCCTGCTCGCCTCCGCTTAAAACCCGTACCTGGCTTTCAATATGTTTTGTGGTAAGACCGCACTTTGCAAGAGCAGAACGGATCTCATACTGGTTATAAGAGGGAAACTCCTGCCACAGCTCTTCAATGCAGGTATTTTTATTATCGCCTTTAACCTCCTGCTCAAAATATCCAATGGCAAGATTTTCTCCCTGTTCACAGGAACCGGAAAGGGCAGGGATCAGTCCCAGCATACTTTTTAGAAGGGTTGTCTTTCCAATTCCGTTTGTTCCCACAAGGGCGATCTTCTGCCCTCTTTCCATATAAAAGTTCAAAGGCTTTGACAGAGGCTGGTCATAGCCGATCACCAGATCATGAGTTTCAAACAGCATTTTCCCCGGAGTACGTCCGTAGCGGAAATGAAATTCCGGCTTTGGTTTCTCTGCCGCCAGCTCGATCACATCCATCTTATCCAGCTTTTTCTGCCGGGACATTGCCATATTCCTTGTGGACACACGGGCTTTATTTCTTGCTACAAAGTCTTTCAGTTCGCTGATCTCCTGCTGCTGACGACGATAAGCAGCCTCCAGCTGGGCCTTTTTTACTGCGTAAACTTCCTGAAAATGATCGTAATCTCCCACATATCTGTTAAGCTCCTGATTTTCCATATGATAAATAAGGTTTACCACCTCGTTTAAAAATGGAATATCATGGGAAATAAGGATAAATGCGTTTTCATAATCCAGAAGATAACGTTTCAGCCATGCGATATGTTCCTCGTCAAGATAATTGGTAGGCTCGTCAAGAAGAAGAATATCCGGCTTTTCCAAAAGCAGCTTGGCAAGAAGGATCTTTGTTCTCTGCCCTCCGCTTAAATCTGTCACATCCCGCTCCAGACCCAGATCCAAAAGTCCTAAAGCTCTCGCAACCTCCTCCACCTTGGCGTCGATCACATAAAAATCATGAAGAGTCAGTTCATCCTGGATAGTTCCCAGTTCCTCCATAAGAACTTCCATTTCCTGTTCATCTGCTTCTCCCAGCATATCGCAGATCTCGTTCATTCTCTGCTCTTTTTGAAGAAGTGGATCAAAGGCAGATTTCAGTACGTCTCTGACGGTCATTCCCTTTTCCAGGACAGCATGCTGGTCAAGATATCCTGCCCGGACGTTTTTCGCCCACTCTACCTTGCCTTCATCCGGCATAAGTTTTCCTGTAACAATATTCATAAACGTGGATTTTCCCTCCCCGTTGGCGCCTACAAACCCGATATGCTCGCCCTTTAAAAGCCGGAAGGACACATCGGTAAAAATCGCCCGGTCGCCAAAACCATGGGAAAGATGCTCAACATTTAAAATACTCATAAAGTACCCCCTGAAAATTTTCTTCTGTATCTACAAAAGGAAAACGTCTGTATATTTCGCTTCCTTTATTCCTCGTCATAATCTCCGCCGTCAATATATTCGCTGATCTCCTGCATCCGCATATCCAGAGAGTGGATTCCTTCTGCGCATTCTTTCAGTTTTTCCACAATGTCCGCTCTGGAATCATCAATATTTTTCTTGTACTTTACCTTATGTTCAATGCTGGCCCAGAAATCCATGGCAATGGTGCGGAACTGCACTTCCACAGGCATCCATTTCTTCTCGTCTGCAAAAAATACAGGAACCTCCAGGATCAGATGCAGGCTTCTGTAGCCGTTGGGTTTGGGATTTGCTATATAATCCTTTTTTTCCAAAAGATGAATATCATCCTGAGAGCAGATCTTTTCTGCCAGTTTATAAATATCCTTTGGAAAAAAGCAGACAATACGGATGCCCGCCACGTCGTGAAGATGTTCTTCTATACTTTTCAGGCTTACTTCCAACCCTTTACGCCTCAGTTTTTCGGCAATGCTCATGGGCTTTTTAATCCTGCAGGATATGGACTCGATGGGGTTTCTGTCGCTGTCCAGAGAAAGCTCTGTATTCAGAACCTCAAACTTTGTCTGTACCTCAAGCATGGCGCAGCGATACTGCATCATCAGCTTCATAAAAGGATAAGCTGATTCAATAAACTCCTCGGACCTGTTTCCGGTCATCAATTCATCAAAGGTAAAACTTCTGCTTCTGTTCAAATTCTTTCCTCCTCCATTGGTCTTGCCTTTTATTTTATCATATGAAAAACCTTCGGTACAGGCTTATTTCACAAAAATGAGAGGAGCCGTCGCCCCTCTCAGATCCTGTCATTTTTCTTCGTATTCTGTTTTCAGCACTCCCAGCCCGCTTCCAAGCCTGTTTCTCCGGATCAGCCATTTCCTGGCATCCCTCTGAAGCCTTGTCTTTTCCGGGTACATTTGAGGATCCTCCAATACTTTTCCGAAGATTCTTTCCTCTCCTTCCCGAAATTCAAAATCCACAGACTGGATATCAAACATTTCCTGGAATCTTATAATATTGGAATTTTCATCCAGAAGATTTTTTAAGTCGGGAAACAGAAGCCAGGAATGACATACAAAGGGAAGATCTTTTCCCCAGAACTTTTGTCCCAGGGCAATGGATTCTCTGCACAGTTTCTCATCCAGCGGTTCTCCCTCCGGGATGTGGATGCTGATTATTGGCTCGCCGATATTCCGCTTTTTGTCTTTGCTGCAGAACTCCCAGGGAGACAGCGTTTTTTCAAACTGCAGTCTTCCAAAACGGAAAATTGTCATTTCCACATGACGCCACAGCCATTCATATTCCTGAATACCATATTCCCCGTACCGTCGAAAACATGCCCTGCACCAGATCGCAACATCAGAAAAGGTATCAAAAAACACTTTTTCTTCGATTCCTTCTTCTTTGTACCTGTCAAAGGTTTCCAGAGCCAGTCTGCAGTAATAATAAAGAAATCTCTGTCTGTAACCGGGAGAAGCAATGATTTCCTTAAAAATCTTTTGTCTGTCTGTCCAGAAGCCGTTTCTCACATACACATACTGCAATTCTGAAATCTGACCGTCCATCTTTTCTACAATCTGTACTGCCTCCGGCGGAAGGTTTATTTCTCTGCAAAATCTTCTAAGATGCACTTATCTTTCCTCAATCTCCTGACGGAATTTTTTGAAATCCACAGTTTCTCCTTCAACTCTGGATTTTTCTGCCGCAAGAGCAATCAAATGGCTGTCCACAGACACCGATGCGGCAGAACGTATACGGGCGCTGTCCTCTCTAAGATAATGCACGAAATCCTTCATCATGTTCTGATCGCTTCCGCTGTGCCCTGTAGGCGGCGTATAAAGCCGGATGGTTTCCTTCTCTCCTGTTGCAAAATCTGATATTTCAATTTTCCCTTCTTCCATATCTCCCCGAAGCTCTCCGCCTGTTCCCATGATATGGATCTGTCTTGCGCACTGTTCTGTAAACGCGCACATAGTCATGTTTACTGTCACCTGGTTTTCAAATTCCAGATTTACCACCTGATGATCCACCACCGTATTGTCGCAGCGGAACACGCATCTTCCGTAAGGGCCTGTTTTCAGTTCTTTAAGAACTGCCTCCCTGTCTGTATCTGTAGATACTGCATGGATAAGTCCGTCTGATTCTGCCTTTGGATGCTCAAAATAAAATTTAGGCGCATAAAAGGCGCAGGTATCTCTCTTCGGACAGCCGTCCAGACAATATTCCGGACCGCCCTCCGGCGCGTTTTCTTCTCTGAAATAAGTAAGATTTCCAAAGGAGCTTACTTTTGTGCAGGGACTTCCCACCAGCCATAAAAGAATATCCATATCATGACAGCATTTCTGAAGGATCATGGGACTGGTTTCTTCGCTTCTTCTCCAGTTTCCCCGGACAAAGCTGTGCGCGTGATGCCAGTAGCCCACTTCTTCAATATGCTGAATACTGATCAGTTTCCCAATTCTTCCCTGATCAATAAGTTTCTTAATTCTGGAAAAGAAGGCCGAGTAGCGGAGTACATGACAGATCATCAATATCCTGTCGTATTTTTCCGCCATTTTTCCCATTGTCACAATCTCCGAAGCGTCCGGAGACATGGGTTTTTCGCAAAGTACATGATAGCCCTTTTCCATTGCTTTTATGACCGGTTCATAATGCATAGTGTCCTGGGTGCAGATAAGAGCGCAGTCCGCCATCTTTTCTTCTGCCAGTAATTCCTTATAATCCTTATAGCACTTGTCTTCCGGCAGTCCGTGAACAGACGCTATCAGTTTTCTTCTTTTTTCATCCGGCTCGGCTACGGCTACGATCTTCATATCTTCCGGGTGATTTCTGGCATAGTCTGCATATACCCAGCCGCCTCTTAAGCCTGCCCCGATCAAAACTGCTGTAATTACTTTCATTGGTATGTACGCCTCCTTTTTAACCTTTTACCGCGCCGCCGGAAAGGGCTTCTACAAAGAACTTACTGAAAACACAGTAGAGAATAACCGGCGGAAGGATAATGATCACCATTGCTGAGAAAAGACCGTTGTAATTTGTGCGGAAGGAAGTTGTAAATGTTGACAGAAGCGCCGGAACCGTCAGTTTTTCCCTGTCTACAATCACAAGAGACGCCCAGTAGTATTCGTTCCAGTTATTGAGAAAAGCAAGCACTCCCGCAGTCATGATCCCTGGTCTTGCAATCGGAAAGATTACTTTCCACCAGGTCATTGCATAACCGCAGCCGTCGATTCTGGCAGCCTCTTCAAGCTCCTGGGGAATATTCGCATAATAATTTTTTATTACAAAAAAGCTGATCGCCAGTCCGCTGCAGGCATAGATAAAAATAAGGGCTGTTCTGGTATTATAAATGTGCATTTTATTTACCAGATTATAAACCGGGTAGGTCAGGGCCGTTGCAGGGATAAACATGGTAGAATAAAGCATAAGGTTTACCAGTTTTTTCCCTTTAAATTCCATACGCGCCACCACATAGGCGGACATGGAGATCATCAGGATACTGATCACAACAGAAACCCCGGCGATCACCATACTGTTTCCAAAATACCGCATAACATGAAGGTCGCGGAAGGTAGAAACATATCCGTCAAGGCAGATGGAATCCGGAAGCTGGAAGCCCGGTCTTGCCAGAGGGTCTTTTTTCAAACTGGAAATAAACAGCCATACAAGAGGCAGAAGGGCTACCAGAAGCGCCCAGGCAAGGCAGATATATGTAACGATTTTTGTTCCCAGAGACAGGGTCTGAACCTGAGTATGTGATTTTACTTTTTTTCTCATGACTTACCTCCTCTTATTTTTCTTCCCTTAAAGAGCTGGCTGTATAAGACGTTTACAAATATAATAATAACCATTCCTGCAAGAATCTGGATCACAGCCACTGCGTTGGCGCGGCCAAACTGAGTTCTGGAACTGGTGATCGCCAGCTCGCGGATCACATAACTGATACTGTATGTTCCCGATGCTCCTTTTGTCAGGAAATAAACCTCGTTATAAAGCAGGAATCCGGCTGTTGCAGAAAGGATAGATACGGTTCTTAAAGTGTCCTTTATCATAGGAAGCGTAATATACCAGTCCTGTTTCAGTCCGCTTGCCCCGTCCAGCATAGCGGCTTCTCTTACGTCCTCCGGCACAGCCATAATATTTCCCAGGATCATAAGCGTAGTCGTTCCTGTAAAGAAAATATAAGCGCAGGTCATGGCAATAAAAGCCGGCCCTCTGAGAAGTAAAATATTTTCAGAAAAATCAGGTTTAAACAGTCGGATAATGGGGTTTACCACTCCGTAAAGAGGGCTGTATAACTGAAGAAAGATCATACCCATTGCCGCAGATGAGATCATACAGGGAATAATGTAAACGTTTCGTACAAACTTTACGCCTTTTACCTTACGAGACAGCGCAAGGGCGATCAGCGCAGAAATAGGGATCTGCACAAAAATTCCAAGAAGCGCCCATATTGTGGAGTTTTTAAGCGCCTCCCAGAAATATGGGTAAAGTTCAAAAATATACTGATAATTATTCCACATGTCTGCAAATCCGAAAAATTCCGGGCTGGTAATATTTGTGTAATCCCATTTACAGAATGAAGTAAGAAAAACCGTCACAATAGGATAAAGATAAAATAAAACAAACGCAATCACTGTGGGGGTAAGAAAAGCCAGAATAAATCCTTTGCGCTTACGGCTCATACGCTTTGTTTTCATTAATGGATTCCTCCTTTTTGTTTTTTTTGCTGAAAAGGAGACGGCCGAAGCCGCCTCCTAACCTTTACAGATATTTCTTTTATTTATGCTACAAGAGCTGTCAGCTCCTGTTTTAACTGTTCAAAACGCGCATCAATATCTGTTCCTTCTACAGCGGATTCCATCAGCGCATTGATAATAGCGCTTCCCACGTCTGAACCCCATACGTGATTCAGGTCTTTCACAATTGTTTCTGCAGCGTTTACCTGCGTACATGCCTCTGCCAGTTTCTTTGTAATAGGATCTCCGCTTTCTTCTGCAAGCGCGTTAAGATCCAGTGTTGTGTTGCATGGATTTGCCTGTACTCCTGTAAAGATCTTTGCCTGAACCTCAGGGCTTACCATGTATGCAAGAAATTCCAGAGCCAGCTCTGTCTCTGCTTCGCTTAAGTTTGCGGAAACTGAAAGTCCTGAGCCTGCTGTTACAACAGCGATATTTCCCGGGAAGATCTGGGATTCTACCTTGTCTGCAAGTTCTTCTGAAATACCGCTGGCATTCCATACGCCGTTAAAGAGAACTGCAGCTTTTCCGTTTTTATTGAAATCATCCATCAGATTTCCCACATCCTCTGTGGTATGGTCAGAACCGTTTGCCTGATCCAGTTTAGCGGCTGTCTTAAACGCTTCGGCAAATGCCTCTGATTCGATTCCCTCCGGTGTCAGTTCGCCCTCCAGAAGAGCTCTTCCTTCTTCTGTAGATCCAAGAACTGCGTTTATAATATAACGGGATCCCTGTCCTGCCGCATATCCATAAATGTCTCCGCCCAGCTCATGTACTTTATCCATAGCTGTTCCAAAGCTTTCCCAGTCCTTAAAAGCATCTTCTGCCGTAATGCCTGCCTGTTCAAATACATCTGTGTTGTACCAGAGGCCGCGGCTCTCAAGCTGATCATGTACAGTGTAAATATGTCCGTCTACATCGTTCTGTGTGTAGTTCAGTCCTACTGCATCCTGAAGGTTATTCTCATCAATATACGGTTTCAGGTCAAGCACCAGTCCCTGGCTGATTGCTGCCAGAGAAAGAGGAAGTCCGCAGTCCACCATATCCGGGAAGTTTCCTCCCGCTACCTCAGCGCTTACGATCTCGTCTCTGTTTTCTACTGCAATAGGCTCAAATTTAACTTCACCGTCTGCATGGCTTGCAGCAAACTCATCATAAATGTCTCTCATAACCTTAGCTGCCGGCCATTCGCTTTCATCATGGTAATATCCATGATAAAACTCCAGTGTATCTTCTTCTCCTGCAAATGCAGTTACGCTTGTTCCCATTGCCGCTGCCATTGTCATTGCTCCGGCCAAAAGGAGACTGATTGTTCTTTTTTTCATTTCTGTTCCCTCCATAACATCATTTTTATTTCGTCTTGTGCATTTCTGCTTAACATATTTATATGATATTTGATTTTATGGTGATTTTGAATGAATAATATTGACCGGAACAGCGGATTATTTTTACTTTTTCACAAAAACATGGATTATTTTTACCTTAGAGACTGAATAAATTCCTGTTCGTCCATTTTTCCTTCCAGAACCTCAAGGATTCCCTCCATAAAATTCTGTTTTGCGCTTTCCTTCCACAGATTGTCAGGAACCTGTATTTTCCGTCCGGCTCCCTTTACCGTATCTGCCGCCTTAATAAACCGCTCCATTCCTTTTCTGTATTTTTTGATATCCACATGAGGATTTGCCGGAACCTGTTCTGTCTCCTTTAAGATCCGCTCCTGCACTGGCTGGCTCAGCATATATTTTACAAAGCGTACGCTGGCTTCCTGTTTCTTTTTATCTCCTGTGTTTCCCACAAGATATCCAAGACAGGCAGACTCGCAGGAAATTCTCTCGCCTTCTCTGGAAGGAAAGAGCGCGTACGCAGCCTGAATCTTGTCAGAAATCATAGGGGCTCCCCAGATCCCGTTGATATACATGGCAGTTTTTCCATCGTTAAACGCCCCTGTCTCGTCCCGGTAACTGTAATTCCCTTTTGAACTGGAATAGGGATAAATCTTTTTCAGCATAGAAAGAACTTCCTCTGCCGCCCTCTCCTCTATAAACAGACGATTGTTACGGATGGCGCTGCCACTGGGAGAATCCTGAACTGCAAGAAGGTGATCCACAAAATACAGATATGCTTCTGAGGTCATTTGAAGACATTCCACACCGTTCTTTTCTTTTTTTGCCCAGGCTTCAATCTGTCCGCAGACTTTAAGAAATTCCTCCCAAGTTTCCGGTATCTTTGTTATTCCCGCCTGTTCAAATATTTCCTCATCATACCAGTATCCGCCGCTTAAAAGAAGCACATCCGACACAGTAAAAAGCTGTTTCTTTCCAGTTGTCCAGAAATCCAGATTTACAGGAGCAAGGCTTCTGGCAAACTCCTGGTCTTTTTTAATATAAGGCATCAGATCAAGAGCCAGTCCATTCTCTGTCATAAACTGGTAAATGGTATCTTTCCCTGAGCCTCCAAGAAATACCAGATCCGGGATCTCTCCCACCACCAGCATATCTTCTACCTTCCTCACCATTTCACTGCTGGAGGGCATAGAAAGCTGGTTCAGCCTGATATCAGGATTCTCCTTTTCAAAATCCTGATAAATTTTCCTCATTGCCTCATGATCCTCTTCTGTTGTTCCCCATCCATGGATCAAAGTGATCTCCACTGGCTTTTCCTTTTTTTCTCCGCATCCAGAAAACAAAAGAATCGTGAGGATCATAAGGACAAAAAAACCTGAACGTTTTATTTTATTCCTCTTCATCCATTCCTCTTTTTCCGCTTTGATACTCCTTTGGAGAAATACCGTAATATCTTCGGAATACTCTGGAAAAATATCCGGTATCGTCAAACCCTACAAGCTGTGAGATTTCGTATATTTTTTTGTCTGTAGTCTTCATGTATTCTTTTGCCTTCTTGATCCTTTTCTGAAGGATCACATCAAAAATATTCTGTCCGCTTTCTTTTTTATAGAGCCTGCTTAAATAGCTGCTGTTTGCATGAAGCTCCTCTGCAATATCATTCAGGGTAATCTTTTTGCTGTAATTTTTTTCTATGTAGTCCTGGATCTGTTCATACAGACTTTCTGCCGCCTTTTTTTCAGGTACTTTTACCAGTTCTTCCTCCAGGTCTTTTTTCTGTTTTTTAAGCTTCTCCGTTACCTTTTCCACTGCAGGAGGAAGCTCTTCCAGAACAGACAGCTTCAGCACATAATCTGCCACATCGTAACGAATGGCTGTTCTTGCATACTCAAAATCCGTATATGCGCTTAAAATGATCACCTGAATATCCGGGTAGGTTTCATAAATCTGCCTGCATACTTCCAAACCGTCCACTTCCGGCATTCTGATATCTGTGATCACAATATCGGGATGCTCCTCCTCTACGCACTGCAGAAGTTCTTTTCCGTTATTTACCACACGGATCAGTTCGCATCCCATTTTTTCCCAATTCATCAGCTTTTGCAAGGCTGTCCGCAGATATGCCTCATCGTCGGCCGCCGCTACTTTCCACATAAACTACTCCCCCTTTCTGCGGGGATCACAATCTCCGCCCTGGTTCCTATATTTTTTTGTCCTGTTACCTGCATACGGTACTGATCGTGGTAAAGGATTTCCAAAAGTCTTCTCATATTTGCAAGACCTGTATGGGTATGCATGGTATCGCCTTCCAGATCATCCTGGGACGTCTCTTCCTTCTCCTCATAGCCCACTCCGTCATCCTCCACTACAATATGAAGACTTTCATCCTGCTGAAAAATACTGATCTTTACTGTTCCTTTTCCGCTTTTTGGCTCAATCCCGTGAGACACTGCATTTTCCACAAGATTTTCTATCAAAAGCCGGGGTATCTTAAAATTCTTTACCTCCTCGCTTCCATAAAGGATCTCATAAGAAAGCTGGTCTTCAAAACGGCTTTTCTGGAGATAAAGATAAAACTCTACCAGCTCCATCTCCTCTGATATGGGAATGCGTATTTCTTTTTCCCGGAATATCTTGCCCCGCATCAAACCGGAAAAAGCCTGCAGCCCCTTATACAGTTCTTCGTTTCCTGCAAGCTTCGCCCTGATGCTGAACATAGAAAGAATATTAAACTGAAAGTGAGGATTGATCTGCGCCTGCAGGTATTTTGTCTGGGATCGGGCTGCAAGAAGCTGTTTCTCATAAACCTGCTCAATAAGATACTGGATTCTTTCTGCCATTTCATTAAAGATAAGACTGATCTCATGGATCTCTGAAATAGAAGAATCTTCCATACGTACGTCCAGGTCTTTTTTTCCAAAAGCCTTCAGGTTATCCGCAAGGGTTTTTAAGGGACGGGTAAACCGCAGACTGATGCCGAACATCGCCGCGCCTATAAAGATCAGCGCCAGAAAGACAACGGCAAAGAATGTGGCCATCGTAGGCTTCAATATCACATATATATTATCCATTCCAACAGAAACCGCAGCATAAGTCCCAAATCCAAAACTTTTCGACATACACAGGGCGCCGGTTCCCCCAATCCTTTTTTCCCCGGAAAAATTCATTTCAAGACTGTTCAGCTCATCAGCGGCTTTCCCTTTTTCTCCTGATATCAGGATATTTCTGTTCTGATCTGTGACGATCCAGTTTCCATGGCTGTAGTTACTGATCTCATCAAAAATATCCTCTGCCCCTTGTCTGGCAATTCCTATGACGCAGATTCCCAGTTCCTCCATGGCGTCTCCATACACACGAAAACAGAGGTTGATCTCATCAGCCCCTGACGCCATTTGATACCGTTCTTTTGTTTTTCTGAAATCACGCATCATCTCCAGATAAAACAGCTCTTTCATTCTTGCTGCCGACACAGTCATAGGATAATAATGCTCTTTCACATACTCGTCTTTTTTGTTAAAGAGGCAAACGCTTGTCACAAAAGGAAACTGTCTATCCGTCATATTTCGATCTGAAAAAAGCTCCATA
Organism: uncultured Blautia sp.; assembly: GCF_937880195.1. Lineage (GTDB taxonomy): Bacteria > Bacillota > Clostridia > Lachnospirales > Lachnospiraceae > Blautia_A. Next base: position 18,653 of record NZ_CALFLA010000004.1, on the reverse strand, counting down.
CTGTAAGAAAGCTGTTTCTCCATTTCGGCTCTGTCTGTCCAGTCCGCGTTAAAAAAATCTTTCAGCGTTGTATTATGGCGGATCATCACAGCCCCATCCTGAATAAACTGCATCTTGTCCTCGCATGTCTTAAGAGTACCAAGGAGGATATTTTCCATATCCTCCTTGATATCGCCTCTGAAAAACACAAAAAACATTACGATCATAACTGCGCCGAAAAGAACCAGAGCCCCAAAGGACGTAGCCATAGTCAAAAGCGTGATCTCTCGTTTTAGAGTTCTTCTCTTTTCCTTTGTTTTCATATCCTCTCCCACCTGTCAGTCTCCCTTATGATGGGGTATGGTCTTCCAGACTTTCCAGAAGTCGTTCATACACCCGGTCAAGCTCTTTTGGATTCCTGCAGTAAGTGTAATTATTTGTAAATATTTGATTCAAAAGCCTGTCATGGAGATTTTCGTCTTTTTTCAGAAGAAGCCCCCATAAGGCAGCGTCCTCCGCGCCTCTTCTCTGCGCCTCCAGGCGCATACTGATCCACGGTCCTTTCTCTCCCGGATATACAAGGAAAGAATCTCCGCATGGAAAAGAGGTTCCGATTCCCGTATCATTTGGACAGCTTGTACCCTTAAAAGGATTCATTTCTCCCGGAAACTGATTAAATCCCCAGTGAAGAAAACCGGAGATCCTGTTTCTGGCGCATCCCCAGAACAGCAGTCTTCCACGGATCAAATGAAAATCAAGAAAACGGTTCAGCCATTCGCCTTCCGGTCCGCAGCAGACGTACGTCCATACGGTTTCTCCCAGACCGATCAGAGCGTCAAATTCCTCTTTTCTTTTTTCATATCCGGCTGTTCCGGGAACCCAGATATCCACTCCCCCATAAAATCCAGCCGTATCTACCGCCTCTATGATCTTAACGCCCGGAAGATACTTCCTGAGTATTCCAGAGGCAAGATAATATTGTCTTCTCCTTGATTCAAGGGCAGCGGCATCCTTTACATGGATATCCGGTTCATCATGGATATGAAAAAGGATTTTTTTGTCCCATCCATGTTTTTTCAGGTATGACGCCAGCTCCTTTACAAGAAGAACGGTGTGGGCATAGCCCTTCAATGTGTCAAATTTCAGATTCTTGTCCATCATGCAGACAAAATCTCCCGTATACATATCCGGGCTGCCGTCAGGAAGAAAGCCTCTGTGAAGAAGGGCTCCCAGCTCCATAATCTCCATTCCTTCCTCAAAAAAGCACTGGATCACAGGGGTCAGATATTCAAAATCGAACCTCAGAGGTTCTCTTGATTTTACACTCTTCTCGTCCATCTGAATATAAAAAATATTCTGATGAAGTCTTCTCATTGCCCGCACATAGGCTCTGAGCATGTCAAAGTATTCCGGCGTCCCCATTGACAGATGATGAAAACGGCTGATCGCTTCCATAGAAAACCAGTTGGTAACAGAAAAAGCGTCTGAGGGAATCCTTACTGCATAAATTCTTACAAATATCTCGCACTCCCATGAACCATTTTCGGTTTTTACGCCAAGAACAAGTCTGTGAATCCCCGGAGAGGTTCCCTCCTCTGCGCAAAGGCAAAGATAGACCGCCGCTTTTCCTTCTTTTATCGGTATTCTTCCGTCTTCCTTCTGCACCAGACAGTCATAAACCCAAAAAGGAGCCAGTCTGGTAACATAATCCGGTTTTTCTTCCGGCGGCTCTTCAAGAACCATGGAGCCGCCCTGAGAAACACCGTCCCCGGTATTATACTCTACAGGAACAGGGCGCATCTCATACCATTCAGAATAAAATCCCTCTCCTTTGAAATAAAACTCTGCAGACTGCCCCTCGGCTTCTACCAAGATCTGCATTCCCGGCTTTCCGTTTTCTGCCATAGAGATCTCCAGCCTGTTCGGAAGACTGTCCAACTGGCTGTCCGGGTATATAAATTCCTCTTTTGTCGTTACCTTTCCCTTTAATTCCATACTATTCTCCTGAATCTGTTTTTATCATACCCTGTTTCCTGTTTTCAGGCAACTGTATTTTACGTTACAGGTCATCCTTTTACTCCAGAAGCGGCAATACTCTGTTTCAGTTGTCTTGAAAACAAGATGGATAAAAGGATAACCGGGGTGATGGTCACAACTGCAAGACCCATTAATGCGTTCTGCTTCGTACCTGCATTATTGGAAATATTATAAAGAGCCACGTTCAGGGTCCACAGATTCTGATCTTCCGTAACCAGCCATGCCCAGAAAAAGTCATTCCAGTTTCCGATAAAAGTCTGAAGAGCGATCAGAGAAATAATCGGTTTTGACAGGGGCATACAGATTCTGGTATAGAGATACCAGCTTCCTGCTCCGTCCAGAGACGCGGCTTCAAAATAACTTCCGGGAATCTGATCAAAAAATCCTTTATACAGATATACATAAAATCCATATGGGTACAAAAACGGCAAAAGCAGCGCCGCATAATTATTGTACGCGCCCATTTCCCTGTACATGATCAACTGCGGAAGCATGATGCTTGCAAAAGGAATCATCATTCCTCCCAGGAAAAACATCAGTACAAATTTGCCTGCTCTTTCTGAAAGCTGGCGGCTTATCACAAACGCGCATACAGAGCAGAGGATCACCTGTGCGATCATGGCAAAGCCTATTACGATCACACTGTTCATAACAAAAGTAAGGAAACCGTATTTTACCACTCTCTCACTCTGAGGATAAATATAAGCCGGCATATCCAGATAATATTTAAAGCTCTCAAGGTTCAGAAGGTTCTTTGTCTTATTTCCAATACTGATCAGTTTTCCGGCAGGCGCATATTTTTCCATAAGAACCGAAGCGATCTGTTCTTCAAATTCGTTTCCAAGACCTTCCTCCACAGATTCACTGATTCCATTTGGATCAAACTCATATCCTACAGACTCACATGCCCGGATATATCTGTCGTCATGAAGCAGGATTTCTTTTTTGATGGCAGTTCTTTTGTAAATTCCATAATCGCATTCCATTTGAAGTTTCATCTGATGCGCTCTTGAATGGAACAGTGTTTTTCCGTCTTTTGTACCATAAACATGAATTTCCATAATGGACTGATCGGCAAATTTAAAATTTGTGCCAAACATAACCAGAACATTATCCTGCATCATCTGATCCTTCAGCTCTTCTTCATCCTGAAATTCCTTTCCGGTGTAATCCAGCACAACAGACAGGCTGTTTGCCTTTCCCGGAAGAAGTCTGGGAGGAACTTTATAGATCTGTGAATTGTCCTTCATGGAACTTGATACGGCAAAGATCATCGGGTAGAGCATCAGGGCTGCAAAAAGCAGCGATACGGTCACTGCCACAATTTTCAGCAGGCGTTCTGACCTGCCGCAGCGGATCTTGTTGCGTTTCTTTTCTTTTTTCATTGCTCTCCCTCCTTTAATCCGTTTCCGATCTTTCAAAGTGCATCTGCATCATAGTAAGCGCTGCGATCACCAGCAAAAGTACCACTGAGGCTGCTGAACCCCGTCCGTAATTCAGATCATTATTAAACGCGTTGTAAATAAAAATCCCCTGTGTGGTAGAAGCTCCGCTGGGGCCTCCTGACGCATACATATATGGAGCGTCAAGAAGCTGCATAGTGGTGATCACACACATAATAAGCTGAATAAATATCATAAACGATATATTCGGAAGAATAATGTGCCTGATCTTTTTAAATCCCGTACATCCGTCCAGAGCCGCCGATTCCATAATATCCGTAGATACTCCCTGTATAGCTGAAAGATAAAGAAGCACCGTCAGACCGCCTCCCAGCACGCCGGGAAAAATAATACAGAACTTGACAAGATCAGGATCACTGAGCCACGCCTGGGGTTCTCCTCCAAAAAATTTTACAATCTGGTTTGCAACGCCATAATCAGGATGCCAGATCCACCTCCAGATAATCACGTTTACCGAGGTAGGGATCAAAGCCGGAAGAATATACAGCGTAGTCAGACATTTCTGCAGCTTAATCAGCTCGTTCAGAAGAAGAGCCTGGATCAAAGGGATAAAGAAGCACATACAGAGCTGAAGAATCAGAAAAATAAATGTGTTCTTCCAGGAATCCCAATAAAACTGCATTTTAAACATTTCCATATAGTTTTTCAGTCCCACAAACTTTCCGGGGGGATTGATAGGATCATATTTAAAAAGTGAAATATAAAAAGCGCTGAAGATGGGATAATACTTCAGCCATACTGTAAATGCCATAGGCAAAAACAAAATGCACCAGGGCGTGATCTTTTTACGAAATGTGTAACTTCCCGGCTTTACGGAAAAAGATCTGTTCTTTTTCGTACTCATACTCCATACCTCCATTTATCGCATAATCCTGTTACGATATAGTATAAAAATAATTACATTCCGGGAAAATATAAATAGTTTACTTTTATGTCACTTTTTTTAACCTTTTCTTTCTTCTTAAACATCCCTCTTAAAAAAAGTGACGTTTCTATAAAATATAGTTAATTTTATTCTATTTTCAGAGTCCTTTTAATCTGGTATGATTATATCAGGATAAAACACCGGAAAAACCGGAAAAAGGAGGATATCATTATGATGAAGAAGAAACTTCTTGCCACTCTGCTTACCCTTTCTATGGTAGCAACCACCCTGGCAGGCGCTACAGTCGTTTTCGCAGCCGAAGAAGAACACGAACCTGTAGAGCTTACACTTTGGGTAACAAGCCGTAACCAGGACGACTGGTATCTCTCCATGGAAGAAAAATTCCTTGAAGAGCATCCCTGGATCACACTGAACAAGGTCGTAAAAGAAGGCGATCCGGGAAATGAATTTTATCAGGGCGTTGCATCAGGAACAGCTCCTGATCTTGTAAACTGTTCCTTTACCATGATGGATTCCTACATTGCCGCAGGTATTCTGGAACCATTAAACGCTTACACTGACAACTGGGACGAATGGAGTAATTTTACAAAAGAATATGTAGATATGTTCACCAAAGACGGAAACGTATATGGTATTCCTTCTACTGTTGCTCCTATGCTTTTCGGTTACAACAAAGCCCTTTTTGAAGAAGCAGGACTGGAAGGCGCACCAAAAACCTGGGAAGAAGCTCTTGAATATGCAAAGAAACTGAACAACCCGGACAATCAGGTTGCAGGCTACGCTACTTTGGCAGCGGAATGGACAGAATGGTTCTTCCAGTATTATGTATGGCAGGCAGGCGGGGATCTGACTAAAGAAAATGAAGACGGAACTGCAGAACTTACCTTTACGGATCCGGCAGTGATCGAAGCTGCAAAATATTATCAGCAGTTAAAGAGCGAAGGCGTTCTTCAAAGCGATATGACCCTGAAATTCGGCGATCTGACCGCAGATTTTGCAATGGGTAAGATCGGTATGATGCCGTTTGCATCCGACTGGGTTGCCGACGCTGTTTCCAACGGCATGGATCCTGATGATCTGGGACTTTGCCTACCTCCTGCAGGACCTTCCGGCGAACAAACTACAGCCATTGCCGGAAGCGCTTATGTTATCAATGCAAAAGCTGACCAGGCAAAAAAAGACGCTGCATGGGAATACATCAAATTCTACAACTCCAAAGACTATTTTGCTTCCTACTTTGAGAACCTCGCAACCAAAGGCGCTTTAAGCCCTGTAATCATCCCACGCGACGATATGAGCGTTACTGATTTCTATGAATTTCCGGAAGAATACAGAGACGTTCTGGAAGCTGCAAAAACTGTAGGTCGTCTGGAGTTTTACGGAAAAGCTGATTTTGGTACTTATGTAGACCGCGCCGTACAGAAGATCCTTACTGATCCAAATGCAGATCCGGAAAAGGAATTTGCAGACGCTCAGAAACTTTGCGAAACAGAAGCCCTGGAAGCATTTAACGAAGCAAACAAAAAATAACTGCTATAGTATATTTTAAACAGAATCCCTCCTGTATTTTCTCTCACAATACAGGAGGGATTTTTTATTGTATCTTTTTCCCAAAAATAATGATACAATAAAGGAATCCTTCATACAACATGTGTAAAATAACAGGGGAGGGAGATTTTAAATGAAACTGCTTCATACAATCCGCAGGGCAAAACAAAAATGGAATATTCTGGTAACAAAACAGTTACGAAAAGTAGGAATTTTTAAGCGTCTGAATATTTCCTTTCTTGTTCTTTTACTTGCTTCCGCCCTATTTCTGACCTTTTTTTCCTTTTTTCAATATTCCAGGGAAATTAATCTGAATCTTGACCGGTATACCTCCATGCTGGTTCAGAATACGCGGTTAAAAATCCAGGATATCATGAAAGAATACGAAAACATGGCTCTGAGTTTTTATAATAACAACAAAATTCTTCGTGCCATATCCGAAAACGCAGAGCTTTCTCAAAACCGCAACGACAACGAGGAACAGGCTTATATAGACAATTCCTTTCTGATTGAAAACAGGCTTTATTCTCTCCGCCGTAACAAAAAATATATTGTAAACGTCCAGCTTGTCACGCCTGACCGCCAATATCATATGGTAGAAGATAACGGATTTCAAAGAGGCGGTACAATCCGCGATCTGGACGCCTTTTATCAGTCGGAATTTTATCTGCTGCCCCAGGAAAAAAAAGGCTATCCCATATGGATGGACAGCCGGGAACAAACGGGAATCTTTTATAAAGACCAGCAGATCATTTATGGTTTTGCCAATATCATTACACTGGGAACTGCCGTATACGAGCCTTATACCAGAAAATTCCTTGGAGTCCTGATTTTTAATATTGATCTGGGAGCGTTTTCTGATGTGATAGATTATTCCGGCGACAGCAAGCAGGGAAATACGTTTCTTGTTGGAAAAGACGGAGTTCTCTGTGGATTCAATCCCAGTATTCAGGCGCCCTCCTTTCCCAGAATCCCGGAGCTTCTTTCACAAATGTTCAAAAACGGCAGAGGGATCCAGCGTACCCGTATAGACGGACAGAACGTACTTCTGGCTTACGAGCAGATTCCCGACAGCGAAATGCTTACCTGCTATATAGCAGATTTGGACAGTCTTCTCAGACATACCTATCATATCCGCAATCTCTGTATCCTTGTGCTGGCGGGAACCGTAATTGCCTGTTTTATTCTTTCTTATTATGTAACTTTCAGTATTTCCGATCCTCTGAAAAAACTAAACCGGGTTATGAAAAAAACAGGAAGCGGCAAATGGACCGCCCGGTATGAAAACAGCGGTCATGACGAGATCACAGATCTTGGCGCTCGTTTTAATGAAATGGCAAAAAACACAAATCAACTGATCGACCAGGTATATCTCTCGGAAATACGTCAGCAGAAACTTCAGCTCAGTTGGAAAAATGCACAGCTTGACGCCATGCTTATGCAGATAAATCCCCATTTTCTGTATAACACCCTGGATATTATCCGATGGGAAGCCATGTATGAGGCAGACGGAGAAAGTCCTGTTACAGATATGATTGAAAAATTCAGCCGCCTGTGCCGCCTTGGAATGAAAACAGGAGGAAATACCATTACCCTTCACGAAGGAATCGAACATGCTTCCATTTATATGGATGTTATTAATTTCCGGCACAGTGATAAAATACAGTTGATCCTTAAAACGGAAGTGGACGACACATCTGTATATATTCCTCAGTTTATCCTGCAGCCTCTTATGGAAAATGCAGTCGTCCACGCTTTTGGCGACGCCAGCAGCGGATATCAGATCTGCATCCACTCTTATTCATGCCAAAAGGATCTGCATATCCTGGTTTCAGACAATGGACGGGGAATGACAGACGAAGAGCTTCACGGACTTTTAACCTCTCTTGAGGGAGAAGCCTCGCCTGACGAAAGCATTGGACTGATTAACGTAAATCAGAGGATCCGCCTGTTCTATGGAAACGATTATGGTCTTCACATTGCCAGCAGGCCAGGAAAAGGTACGCAGATCAAGATTCTTCTCCCTTTTAGGGATCACTCGGAAAATATGACAGATATTACAGGAGGTACAGACACATGACAGCCTATCAGGTATTGATCGTAGATGATGAAGAAATCGTATGCCGGGGACTCGCCCGGTTTGTAAAATGGGACAACTACGGTTTCCAGGTAGCCGGAACCGCCTCAAACGGCAATGAAGCCGTTTCTGTTATCGAAAAAAAACAGATCGATCTTGTATTTATGGATATCCGTATGCCGCAGATGACCGGGCTGGAGCTTTTGAAACTGATAAAGGAACAGTACCCTCAGATAAAATGTGTGATTTTAAGCGGCTATTCTGATTTTGCCTACGCGCAGGAAGCCATCCGAAACGGAGCCTGCGATTATCTTACCAAACCGGTTGTCCTGAAGGATATCGAGATTCTTTTAAAGCGTCTCAAATCTGAATTTGACAGCCGTCAAAAGGAATCCCTGATTCATACCAACCGCATAGAGGCTCTGCTCCTCTCCTCCATAAAGGGATATTCCCATATTGATCCCGACCGATATGATCTTCCGGCATTGCAGCAATGGTACGGGCTTTCCATGATACTGAAAAACAGGACTTTTTCCCAGATGGAAATTGACGAAAAAAAGCAGCAGATGCGCAGCCAGATCTCTTCCGTAGTGCCTTCTGCCATTTTTCTGGACGATGAACTTTTTTCTCTTTTTTGCCTTCTTCCCTGGAAATCTGACAGTTCCTTTGCCTCGCTTGTCTCTCTTCTGGAACAGCTTTGTTCCGGTTTAAAGGAATGGTTCTGCGGAGCCAGCAGTCTGAAATACGGATTTGAAAAACTTCACGAAGGATGGGAAGAATCCAGAAAAGCCCGGCTTATTCACCGGATCGAATCCACAGACAGCATTATTCTCTATTCTGATACCAGGAAAATTCCTGTGGGTACTCCCGATCCTGTTCCGGAGACTGTTTCGGCGGAGCAGGATGAAAAAAACATCAATAAAGATGTGATCCAGGAAATCCAGCATTTTATCTGCTGTCATTATGCAGAAAATATCAGTCTAAATTCCCTGGCTGAACAGTTTTATCTTCATCCCAATTATCTGAGCCGCCTGTTTAAAGAAAAAACCGGACATAATTTTGTGGAATATCTGACAGAAATCCGAATGGAAAAAGTAAAGGAGCTTCTGAGAAGCTCCAACAAAAAGATCATTGAGATCTGCGATATGACAGGATATGACAATCCCCGGTATTTCAGTAAAGTTTTTAAGCAGTATACAGGCATGACCCCCAGAGAATACAGGGACAATATCCCTCCAAATCCCTGATACTGTCCTTATTCTGCATAATGCTCCACATAATCCAGAATCTCGTCAGGGTCTTCCATAAAGCGGCAGAGAGAAAGAATCTTCCTATCCATAAACTTCTCATCTGCCGTATGCTCCAGAAGCTCCTTCATTCTGTCATAATATCCCTGGATATTAAAAAGTACAATGGGACGGTCAATTCTTCCAAGGCTTTTTAAAGTCAGTATTTCAAAAAACTCTTCATAGGTTCCAATGCCTCCGGGAGTCACTACGGTAGCCTCTGACCGTTCCTCAAGAAGCTGTTTCCGCTCTCTCATTGTTTCTGTAAAAATAAATTCCGAACAATTTTCATACAAGGTTCCAGGCTGGTCAAAAAATCTCGGCGCAATTCCAAGAATATATCCTTTTTCTTTATCTACTCCTCTTGCCGCAGCTCCCATCATTCCCGTAGCTCCGCCGCCAAACACAAGTCCATGGCCTCTTTTGCCCATTTTTCTTCCCAGTTCTTCTGTTTTTTCGTAATAAATAGGATCCAGCTCTGCGCTTGACGCGCCGTAAACACATATATTCATGACTTCTCCCTGCTTTCTGGACAGTTATCCACACTGTCTTTTGTATTACTTACCAGTTTACCACACTCCTCCACTTCCGTACAACGGCATTTCTCTGTTTTGTTCCCTAAGTCTTCTTTCCATTCCCGGCTTATCTTTTCCTTATATTTTTTTCCTGTAAGAAGGACTGCGCTGGTAAGGGCTGTAAAAGGCGCGACGGTTACAAGTCCAAAACTTCCCACAACCGTATCCAAAAGCTCTGCGGACACATATTTGTAATTCAAAATGTTTTCAATAGGTGTTCCCTGAGCCATAAAGGTCATCAAAAGAGCAATATATCCGCCGGAATATGCAAGGAGAAGAGTGGTGGTCATGGTTCCCATGGCAGCCCGCCCTACGTTCATACCTGACTTGGCGGCTTCTTTCCAACCAATAGACGGTTTCTTATGCACCACTTCATTTACTGCAGAGGTAATATCCACAGCCAGATCCATCATGGCTCCTGAAGCCCCGATAAAAATCCCGCTCATAAAAATCTTTGTCAGATTTAGATCCTGGTACCCGGAATAGAGAAGACTTTCTGAATAAGCCATAACTGCTCCATGGATCTTAAAGGCGTCTGTAAAAATGCAGCCCATTACGCATGTCACCAGAATACCCAGAAAGGCTCCTGAAACGGCAGCCACTGTTTTTTTGTCAAAACCGTATACCAGAAAAATGATCATAAGAGTCAGAAACGCTGTAATCAGGATCCCGCACCACACCGGGTTCACTCCTGCCAGGTAGACCGGAACAAGAATTTTCCAGATGGTAAGGATTGTAATTACAAAGGAGTACACTGCCCTAAGACCTGTCCATCCCGCAAAAGCGATCAGAAGCGCCACAAACATCCCTGCCAGAAGAATTTCCTTATCCAGACGGTAATGGTCGCTCATAGTAACAGAACTGATTTTATCACCGCTGTAGCTTACCACCACATGGGCAATATCTCCTTCTTCAAAAATCTTGTCAGATTCCAGAGAGCCGCTGAGCATATTTACTGCCCTTGTAGTTTTTCCTTTAAATTTTCCGCCCAAAAGCTCTACCTCACAGAACTGTTCCCCTGACTGGATCAGTCCGGAGCTTTTCACCGTACTTTCATCTGTGGAAATAACCTTTGCCTTTACCTTATCTGTTCCCTTATAAATGACAGCATCCTCATAGCCCGTAGGAAGGACCATGAGGATCGCCATCATAAGAATTGCCACAATAGAAACAGAGCTTTTTTTCAGTCTGTTTTTCATTCTTTATTCTACTCCTGTAATTGCTGCCAGCTTATGATAGATATCTGTGTTGTCGTAATATCCCTCAAACTGCTCCTGGCCTGCGCCCTGTGCAAATACCTCAACCGGAAGCCCTGTATGAGCATAAGATGCAAAATTAATACCGGATTTATTATTCAGAATATGAGTAATAGTGACAGTCAGAGGCTCGTAGCTTCCATAAAGGACATATTCTTCCTGACCGAACTCCTCTTCTTCTCCTGTACGGCTCATGGTTTCCTCATAAGCTGCTTTTAATTTATTGTACTCATAGTCTGTCATTACAAGAGAGCCGCCCTCTTCTCCTTCTGGATGAACGTCCTTGCTGTCTGCCTGATTGGTGGCTTCTGCCTCTCCATTAGGAGCCTGCAGACCGAAAAGCTCTGTAATATCCTTCATAACCGTGTCAAAATCCGTTTTGTTTTCTTTGTAGCCAGCCACATAATCAGAATCAAATTTTGCATAGGATATTTTCTGGTTGCTGATATTGGTAAGGAAGGTATCGTAATCTGTTCCTGCAAAACCGATTGTAAGACCGCCTGTCTCATGGTCGCCTGTTACCAGGATCAATGTCTCCTCCGGGTGTTCATTGTAAAACTCCACTGCTTTTCCTACTGCTTCATCCATGGCAACTGTGTCGGTAATGGTTGCTGCAGCGTCATTTGCATGGCAGGCCCAGTCAATCTTTCCGCCTTCTACCATCATAAAGAATCCTGTGTCATTGTCCAGAACGTCGATTCCTTTTTCCACATAATCTGCAAGTCCCCACTCGCCTTCTTCACGATCCATGTCATAGCTCATGGCATCGTCGTCTGCCAGTGTTTCATCAATCACAATGGTCTTTCCGTCTTCTGCAGTAAGAACCTCTGCTTCTGCCTGGGTTTTTACTACCTTATACCCAGCTTCCTGGGCAAGCTGGTAAAGATCTGTCTTGTCTCCCTCGTCTCCGGTTGCTTTTTTCAGACCGCCGCCTGCGAAATAATCAAACTCACTGGAGATCATTTCCTGTCCAATTTCATAATAGCTGTTTCTGGAAGCCTGATGTGCATAAAATGCAGCCGGAGTCGCATGGTTCAGGTTTACGGTGGAAAGGATTCCCACCTTATAACCAAGCTGTTTTTTCAGCTTTTCTGCAATGGTCTCATAAGGAGTTTCCATTTTTTCATCCATGTTAATGGTTCCGCTGTAGGTCTTGTGTCCGGTAGAAATAGAGGTTGCAGTTGACGCAGAATCCGGGCAGAAAGAAGTGCTGTCATATGTCTGCGCAGAACCTGCCACAGGGAAGTTCATCATATTCAGCTTGCTTTCGCTGGTAAGGATATCGTCTCCGTCATCCTCAATAGCATTAAGATAATAATTGGTTGTCTGGATCTGAGGATAGCTCATTCCGTCACCAATAAAGAGAAAAATATATTTTGGTGTTTTTGTTTCTGCTGCCTGTGCCTCTTCTACTACTGCCTCTGCTGCCAGTACCTGAGACGGAGCTGCGCAGGGAATTGCCATTACTGCCGCAAGTAATAATGCGCTGATTTTCTTTGCGTTCATTTTTCTTCTCCTTTTCCACGATCAAAACTTTTATAGTCGTAAATCCAGAAAGTCTTTCTTCCTGACGCCATTTAGCTTATCAGCTCATGGTTAAATGCGCCTGCAGTAATTTGTTAAACATAAATCAATTTTTTTATAAAATGTAAAATTTACTCTTCTGTATTTCTAAGCCGCTCCACAATACTTTCTTTTTTGATCCTGTTATAGGCAAGATAGGGCACTGCCGCCGCCAGGATCAAAAGCAAAGGTATCATGATCAAAAATGCGAGAAAACTGGGCTGATAAGAAAAGAACAAAACCACATTATTAAGAGCCGTCATGATCCCCCAGGAAACCAGTGTTCCCAAAACAAGGCTTACAACGCCGGAGATCAGCACATAATACATTCCTTCTTCCAGAATCATCCTCTTTAACTGCTGCTCTGTCATTCCGATACTGCAAAGAACAGCAAATTCCCGTTTTCTGGCAATCATTCCTGTGATCATAGAATTAATAAAATTCAAAACACCGATAAAAGCGATCACAGCGCTTAAGGCAATTCCCACCATTCGTACAGAACCGATCATGGTCTGAAAGCCTTCCATCAGGCTTGACTTGGAAAGATAACCCATATTCTTATTGACGTTTTCTGAATAATCGTTTACCGCCTTAATAAAGCTGTCCAGCTGATCCTCTTCCACCTCATAGGAAACGGCAAAGCACCATGCATATGGATCTTTTTCTACGTCTTTTTTGGGAAGTACGGTTCTTACGCCGTTGACCGGAGAGGTCTGGTCTGTCATGCTTATGGGAACGTCCACAATGGCCATTACCTCATATTCTGTTTCTTTCAGATTTTCCCAGTGAATCTCTGTTATATTTCCCTCCTGATCCTTTGTTTCTACATATTTTGAATCCTCTGTTTGAGATAGAAACTTCACCTTTTCTCCCGGCTCATAAACTCTGGCTCCCTCTGTGTGGTCGCCAATGATCTCTGTCATGAGAATATAGCCGCCTTTTTGGAATTTTTCAATATCCAGCTTTCCGTCAAGAACCTTCAGCTTTGACAGCGCCTCGTCATCATAGGCATAAGCGTCTGTCCAGAGCTGACCGCGGTCAGTTGTTTCCAAAATTGTATTTTTTCCAAAACCATCCTGATTCAGCTTACCCTGGTCAAGAAGATTCTGATAACGGCTCATAGCCTCCTCGTCTACAAAAACCTTGGTATTTCCAAAAATCTGCCACAGTTCATTTCTTGAAGTAATACCTGGCCGGGAATCTGCTGCGCTGACATAATCCGGGTCCAGCTCAAGATCGGCAACTCCTCCTGAAAAATTTCCAAGAGCACTATTAGATCCAATAAGAACGTCGCCCAGAAGCCTTTGTTCCAGATAATCGTCCACCTGAAAGCTTTGCACTCCAGTAAGGACTACGCACAGAAGCATCATGCTTAAAGAAAGAGAAGTGAGAACAAGAGCTGTTTTCTTTTTGTTTCTTCCCATGTTGGAAAGCGCCATACGATGGAGCTTTGCGCCGCTCTCTGATTTTTTCTGCCTCTTCCTGCCTTTTCCGCCCTCTGTATAACGGACCGCCTCTACCGGAGATACGCTTCCAGCCATTTTTCCCGGCTTCCGGCAGCTGATAAACACAGTAAAAAGAGCAAAGATAATTCCAAATACAGCCACCTCCGGGCGGAATTTCAGCCGGAAACCATAATCGGTAAAGGCTGTGATTTCCATAACAAAGGGAAACATAATATTAGATACTGCATATCCTGCTGCCAGACCAACAGGAATACCAATAACAGAAAGAATAAGCGCCTGACGGCGGATCAGTGACTGCAGCTGCTTTTTTGTAGTTCCCACTGTTTTTAAAAGACCATAAAATCGAATATCCCGGAATACAGAAATATAAAAAATATTATAAATAATCAGATATCCGGTAAAAAGAATCACTATAAAAGAAGCTCCCAGAATCATAATAGTCAGAGGGTCCGCATTTTCTGTACGGTTCTGCATATAAGCCCAGTTAATGCCATAATCAAGGGATTCCTCCCTCTTATAACCGTCAGCCTCACCGTCAGGATGATAACCGGCGTCGGAGATCACTGAACGGACAATTTTTTCTGTATTTTTTGCATCTTCAAAATAAAGCCCCACAGAATACAGTCCCACAGACTCTTCCTCTGGATGCGCTTTTCCCCAGTCAATAAAATCCTGTTCCTTAAGATTTCCCTTCAGTTTCTTCCAGAAAGTCTCTGAAATATAAAGCTCTGAGGCATGACTGATGGTAATCCCCTCATACCACCCGCAAACCCGGAAGATTTTACTTATTTTTTGTCCGTGAAAGGTAAATTCAAGAGGAATCTCCGCCCCGGTTTCATAAGGAATCTTAAGCTCATCCATGAGAAATGTGTCCACAACAATATCTTCTTCTTTTTGAGGCATGGTTCCCTCTTTCAGATGGATAAAAGAGTTTTCCAGCTCTTTCTCATTCTGTGCCAGCCGGATTTCATACTGACGTTTCACCAGGTTATCAGCTGTTCCCAGAAGAATGTTCCAGCTGTGATCTTTTACCCTGGCGTCTGCCGTCACCTTTTCCATCTGCTCTTTTGTAGCAGCCTTCAAACCTGCATGATACCGCGTTCCCACCTCTTTCATGGTGGATTCCTGGATCGCGTCGGAAATCCCCATTCCCATAGCCGCCAGAGCAGTAAACATCATACAGGTCAAAGCAATTGCTGCTATGGCGAAAATATTTCTCATTTTATTGTTTTTCAGGCTTCGAAGGGACAGCTGGCTTACCACCTTTTTGTTGTTATTTTTCATAGCCCGTACCTCCCACGATCCTGCCGTCTTCAATACGGATCACCCTGTCTGCCAGCTGTGCCATGGCGTCATTATGGGTGATCATAACAATGGTCTGAGAAAACTGCTCTCCGGTCAGCTTCAGAAGTCCAAGCACCTCCTGACTGGTACGGGAATCCAGATTTCCCGTAGGCTCGTCTGCCAGAATAATGGCCGGCTTGCTGGCAAGAGCCCTGGCGATTGCCACTCTCTGCTGCTGGCCTCCTGAAAGCTGGTTTGGCATACTGTTTTTCTTATCAAAGATTCCCAGGATTTCCATAATCTCCCTGATAAATCCTTTATCCGGTCGCTCCCCGTCCAGCTGGATAGGAAGCACAATATTTTCATAAACATTCAAAATAGGAACCAGGTTATAATTCTGAAAAATAAAACCAATATTTCTCCTTCTAAAGATCGTCAGCTCCGACTCGTTCAGCTTAAAAATCTCTTTTCCTGATACAAGAACACTGCCGGAGGTGGCGTAATCCAGCCCTCCCAGCATATGAAGCAAAGTGCTTTTGCCTGAGCCGCTGGTTCCTACAACAGCCAGAAACTCCCCTTCCTCCACAGAAAGATTTACTCCGTCCAATGCCTTTACCTGATTTTCTCCTGTTCCATAATATTTTTTAAGATCAATGGTTTTTAAGATTTCCATATGTTTCTCCTCCTAGTTTCTTTTATGATTTCAGTTTACCACCGCCTCCTGACTTCATCCTGACAAAAAAGAAAAAAGTTCTTACAAAACTGTAAGAACCTCATTCAGAAGGAATATCCGAAAACTGCTTCCCTCTCCTTCTTCGGAGGTTACGGTCACATATCCCTTTTCCTTATTTAAGATTAGCTGGGAGAGATAAAGGCCAAGTCCGCTGCCCTCCTGCTGCGCTGCCTGACTGCCTCTGTAAAACCTGCGGAAAATCTGGTTATACTCCTCTCTTCTTATCCCTATTCCCTGATCTTTGATTTCAATCTGTGTATAAATTTCCATGGGGATCACACGGACAAAAATCTGACTTCCCTCCGGGGAATACTTTACTGCATTATCCAAAATATTTCCCATTGCCTCTGCCGTCCATTTGGGATCATGGTAATGTCTCCTGTCCTCAAAAGGCTCCACCAGAATTGTGATCCTCTTATCCTCAGCCTGAGCGTAAACTCCGCTGACTGATCGTCCTATGGTTTCCCGGATTCCTGTATACTCCGGCGAAAAAGAAATGCTTCCCTTTTCCAGCTGCGAAGCCTTCAGCATACTTTCCAGAAGCCATTTCATTTTTTTCGCCTGAAAGGAAGCCTGACGGACAAATTTTCTGCGTTCCCTCTCATCCAGTTCCTCATCCTCTAAAAGCTCCGTATAAAGAATCACATTTGCCATAGGAGTTTTTAGCTGGTGAGACAGATCAGAAAGAAGGGCGGCAACCTCATCCCTTTCTTTCTGCGCCTGGGCTTCTTTTTTTGACGCCGAATCAAGAAGCCGCAAAAGCTGATTTTCCAGTTTAGACTCTCTTGTTTCCTTCATTGTCTGAAAGTCACCTCGTCCCTTTTCCTGGTAATCATGGATCAGCCTTTGCATCCTTCTTAAGCTCCAGATATAATATCCCCCCAAAAAAGCAGCTGCCAGAATTGCCAGAACAAGAACTCCTGTAAGGATATGTTGTGTCATTTCCGCTCCTCCCACAGATAGCCCATGCCGTGTACAGTCTTAATATATTTGGGATTGGAAGCGTCTTTTTCTACTTTGGTGCGCAGTCTTCTGATATTTACCATCAAAGTATTTTCTTCCACAAACCGTCCTCCCTGATCCCACACCTGAGCCAGTATCTGCTCTTTTAAAAGCACCTGATTTTTATTCTCAAGGAAATATTTCAAAAGCCTGTATTCCGTAAGGCTTAAGTCAAGTTCCTTTTCCCCCTTCCAGGCTCTCATCTCCTGCTCCTCCAGACGGATCTCCCCTGATGCCAAAAATCCGGTCTTTTCCAAATGGGTCCCTCTCCTTAAAAGAGCTGCGATCCTTGCCTTTAATACTGCAAGGGAAAAAGGCTTGGCAATATAATCGTCTGCGCCGCTTTCCAGGCACATAACCTGATCGATCTCCATATCCCGCGCCGTGATCATCAGCACAGGGATTCCCCATTTCTCTGATATTTCCCCACAAAGCGCCAGTCCATCGCCGTCAGGGAGATTCCAGTCAAGAAGTACCAGATCCGGTCTTTCCTCTTTCAAAGCCTGTCTCCCGGCGCAGCAGGACGTAAAAATCTCTGTCCGGTATCCTTCCTTTTTCAGGGTAAATGCAATTCCCTCTGCAAGCGCTTTATCATCCTCAATCAAAAATATCTGCATTTCCTTTCCCCTCCAAATCTGATGTCTGGTGTCTTATAGATGTTAAAATAATGTACTGATATTTTATACTATACATCATGACGCTGTTTAATATCTTTTTATATTCTTCTTAAATCCTTATTTTTCAAGGGTTTTCACTTATAATCAAAAATGCGATTACTTTATATTCCCCCTAATTCTTCATGCGATTCCTTAAAATTTCGGTGTAAGGTTTTTAAGTGGTGTAAAAAATCTTGAATAAAAAACTAAATTCCACTCTCATGCTGCATTTAGTCTTTCATTCAAGATGTGTCAGATAAAAAGGAATAGATCCTTGCGTTCTACTGCCAGATGTGCTATATTGATAATAGAAAAAGGGATAGCCACAGAAGCGGCCTATCCTCAACAACTTATAACTTTACATTTTTATGATGTCAGCCGTCAGCTACTGCGAATAGTTGGCGGCTATTTCTTTCCCTTAAAAATCTGATATAACAGACTAATAAGGGCAACAACGAATAAACAAAACTGAAATAATTCAGAATATGTAACCATTGTATCGCCCTCCTTTCTTCCGTCTGGAGGGCTTTTATACCCTCCGAAAATAAGAGGGCTGGCCGCCTTTGGCTCTGTGGTTTCCCATATCGATATTATATAGCAATATTCCCTATCTGGCAATCAATATTTTGTCAGTTCGGCAGCAGTCTCCCAACAACAACCGCTGTCAGTTCATTTCCGTAAATTGATTTTTTAAGCCCTATATTGACTTCTACAAAATTCTCGATCTGTGCATTATTCTCAAAAGTCTTTATTTTTGCTTTCTGCCCGTCAACATCAAGCTATCATTTTCTTGAGTTTCCGCAAACTGTAATTGAAAAATGAATATGGCTACCCAAAGTGCC
>NZ_CALFLA010000003.1 GCF_937880195.1 uncultured Blautia sp. | reverse complement strand
GATGAGCCCCTTATAGGGGCAGAGCAAACCACCGGCTAAGCCGGTGGTCCTGATTAACTTGAAAATCTCTGCTTTTTTAGTTGCAGGCAAAGATTCTTGTAGCAATGTAAAAGTAAATGATAATGGAGCTGGTATCAACTACGGTTGTGATCAGGGGGGAGGCCATGATCGCCGGATCCAGGTGAAGTTTTTTTGCGATTAGCGGAAGGATACAGCCGATCAGCTTGGAAAGGATCACAGTGGCGGTCAGGGACAGAGAAACCACAAATGCAAGCTGTGGATCACGGTACATTACAAAGATCCGCAGTCCGTTGATCAGCGCTAGACCGGTGCCTACAAGGAGGGCAATCCGAAATTCTTTGAACATGATCCGAAAAATATCCCGGAACTGTATTTCATCCAGAGCCAGTCCGCGGATAATAAGGGTAGAGCTTTGAGAACCGCAGTTTCCGCCAGTATCCATCAGCATGGGGATAAAGGATACCAGAAGAGGTACTGCAGAAAAAGCGTCTTCGTATTTTGTGATGATGGTTCCGGTAATGGTTGCGGACAACATCAGGAATAAAAGCCATGCAAAGCGTTTTTTGGCATGGGTCAGTATGGAAGTTTCGAAATAGGATTCATTGGTGTCCACAGACTCCTGTGGCAGTCTGATGGGCGTTCTTCTCTCCATAAATCTGTTGTGTTTTAAAAGTAATGTTCTGCTCATAATGATTCCGTCCTTTCATATATAAAATTAATTTACAACTGGCTTCAGGGTCCATGGTTTCACCTCCTTATACGATAATTACGGCAGTGGGAACTAAAAAATCCTGCCAAAGCTTGAGCAATGACAGGATAGAAAAAGTCCTATGGAAACGTTCAAGCTTTAGCTTCACAGGGCATAAAAATTGCATTAGGTTATGCCTTATATCCGACATAGCCTGCTAACCAGCGAATCGTGTCTCCACGTTTTTGCGGCAGCAATCTTAGGAAAATCCAAATCCCTGTGGTAGCCTCACCTACCGAGTTATTTAATTTTTCACATTGTAGCCCAGAAGGAATAGAATGTCAATGAAAAACCTGTTATGAAAATGAAAAAAAACTGTGAACAGAGTTGGCAGGAATGTTCCTGTCTGCTACAATGATTATATCAATATCATAAAGGTGGTGGTACAAATGGAGAAAACCAGTATAAAAACAAATACCACTACAAAAGATAAAACAGGATTTACCTCTGCAGAGCTTGAGGAAAAATTCCTGAAAATCACAAAACATACAGCCAAGGACAGTGTGTTCAGAGATCTGTTCGGGAACACAAAATATCTTTTGGAACTGTATCAGATTCTCCATCCAGAGGATACGGACATCAAAGAAGAAGATTTGAATATCGTAACCATCAAAAATATTCTTCTTGATCAGATGTACAATGATCTGGGGTTTCGGGTAAGAGACAGACTGGTGATTCTGGTAGAAGCGCAGAGTACCTGGTCGCTGAATATTCTGGTAAGAGGCTTTTTATATTTGGCTCAGACATGGCAGGAATACATACAGGAAACTAGGCAGAATGTGTACAAAAGTAAGAAGATCGTTATTCCAAAGCCGGAACTGTATGTGATTTATACCGGAAACAGAAAAAACGTCCCAGAATGGATATCCCTTTCAGAAGAATTTTTTGGAGGAGAATCAAAATTTGCAGATTTAGGAATACGGGTTTTGACCTGTGGGGAAGAAGGAGATATTATTGATCAGTACATAAAGTTTACCAGGGTTTTTAATGATCAGGTAAAAATTTATGGATATACCAGAAAAGCAGTTATGGAAACCATAGGTATCTGCAAAAACAAAAATGTATTAAAAGAATATCTGGAATCCAGGGAAAAGGAGGTTGTAGATATTATGTCTATCTTGTTTGATGATGAGTATATTATGAGACTGTATGTGGAAGACAAGGTTCAAGAGGCAAGAGAAGAAGCTGAAAAGGAATTAAAAGAGGCAGCAAAAAAAGCCGCGAAGGAAGCCGCGAAGGAAGCCGCGAAGGAAGCGGCGAAAAAAGCAACGAAAGAAGCAACAGAGAAAGTCGCAAAGGAAGCGGCAGAAGAAGCAAAAAGAAAAAACAGAGAAATGACAAAGAAACTTTTCTCAATGGGTATGGACGTACAGAAGATAGCAGACGTTATTGACGTGGAGCCTTCCCAGGTAGAAGAATGGATCAGGGAAGATCAGAGCGAAGAATGCGTTATAAAAAAATAAAGACTTAATCAAAAAGGATCCCCCGGTTCTGTTTGGGCAGCGCCGGGGGATTTGATATACAGGAGGCAGCATGAAGATTTTTCATTTATCAGATCTGCATATAGGTCTGAAGCTGATAAACAGAGATTTAAGAGAAGACCAGGAATATATTTTTGATCAGATTGTAGACTACATAAAAAGGGAAAAGCCTCAGGCGTTAGTAATTGCAGGAGACATTTATGATAAAGCTGTTCCGTCGGCAGAAGCGGTAGAGGTGTTTGATCATCTGATCGGGAATCTGATGACGGCAGAGCCGGAGCTGACAGTGATGATCATAAGCGGAAACCATGACAGCGGTCCCAGAGTAAACTGCTTCCGCAGCGTACTTTCCAGGCAGAGACTGCATATGGTGGGAGTGCCGCCCAGAAAAGAAACGGAAAAAATAGAAAAAGTAACCCTTAAGGATTCATATGGAAATGTGAATTTCTATCTTCTGCCATTTGTGAAGCCTTCCATGGTAAAAGAGATCACAGGCACAGATGAAAACGGCAATAATCTGTCGTATAATGACACCATACACCGATTGATCGAGAGGGAAGAAATTGATCAAAATGAGAGAAATATTCTTGTAAGCCATCAATTTTATCTTCCTGCTGGAAAAGCAGCAGATGATGTGGAAAGAATGGATTCGGAGATTCGCACTGTGGGGAATATTGATGAGATTTCCGCAGATATTCTGGAGCGATTTGACTATGCGGCTCTGGGACATATTCATAAGCCTATGAAGGTAGGAAGAGACATTTTTCGCTATTGCGGTACGCCTTTGGCATGTTCAGTAAGCGAGGCAGGGCAGCAGAAAGGAATCCTGATGTTGGATATTTCTGAAAAGGAGAAAGAGCCGGAGATTACAGTTCTTCCTCTGAATCCTCTCCGTCAGGTCAGGGTGATCAAAGGAAGGCTGGAGGAAGTTCTGAAACAGGGATGCGAGGATTATGTAACAGTGATTCTTATCGATAAAGTGGATCTGGATGTGATCGATATGCAGGATCGGCTACGCCTGGCATTTCCCAGACTTCTGGAGATACGCAGGGAAGGCCAGCGCAGAAATATCTTAAAGACTAGTCTGGAAGAGCAGAAGCTTCTTGATCCTTTCCAGCTGTGCTGTTCCTTTTTAAAGGATGCGGACGAGGCGGAAAAAGAACTTCTTATGGATGTGATCCACACAGTTGGGGAGGTGAAATAACATGCGTCCTTTAAAGTTAAAAATGCAGGCCTTTGGCTCTTATGGAAGAGAAACAGTAATAGATTTTAAAAAGCCGGAACAGAACTTGTTTTTGATCACAGGCAATACAGGTTCAGGTAAAACAACGATTTTTGACGCCATTGTGTTTGCCCTGTACGGGGAGGCCAGCTCCACGGCTAATAAAAAAGAAGGGGTTGTTCTCCAAAGCCAGTATGCAGAGCTGAACCTTGAGCCTTATGTAGAACTGGAATTTATGGAAGGAGAGGAGATTTACAGGATCCATCGGGTTCCGCGGCATCTTAGGACCATTACCAAGGGTGCGGCAAAAGGTGTTGGAACAAGAGAAATCACAGGCTCTGTTGCCTTTTTTATGCCGGATGGAACAGAGTATCCCCAAAAGGAGGCAAATGTTAGGATTCAGGAGATCATAGGCCTTACCAAGAGCCAGTTTATGCAGGTGGCTATGATCGCCCAGGGGGAGTTTATGGAGCTTCTTCGGGCAAAATCTGATGACAAAAAGAAAATTTTTCGAAAGCTGTTTAAAACGGAAATGTATGAACAGATCGTAAATGAGCTGGGAAACAGAAAAAGGGACAGAGAAAAAGAAATTGCTGTGATCCGGACTCAATGCCAGAGTGAAGCGGCTAGGATTAAGATTTTTGGCGCAAAATCACAGGAAGATGAGCATATCTGCAGATATGAGAATCGTCTGGAAGAATTGAAAAAGCATGTTTCGGACGGAGAAATTGTTATGATGCCAGAGCTTACAGAGCTCCTGGAAAAGTATCTGGCTATGCTGGATGATCAGCTGAAAAAAGCGCAAACAGCATATGAGGATGCAGCAAAAATTCGAGATAAAAATATAGGTATGTATAAAGAAGCACAGCAGCTTCAAGGTCTGTTTGAACAGAAAAAACAGACAGAAGAAGAACTGGAAAAATATAAAAATCAGTCTTCTGAAATGGAAAAAAAGGAAAAACTTGCAGGCAGTGTGACAGATGCCTGGGAGATAAAGACCTTTTATGATTTCTGGCAGGCAGGACAAAAAGATACAGAAAGAATCCGTAAGGAACTTAAGATTCAAATGGAAAAGCTTCCAGGATTAGCAGAGGAAGAAAAGAGAGCTCTTGAAGAGGAACAGAAACATCAGAAGGAGTTGGAGGCAGCCCAGGGAGAATATACAAGGACTGTGGAAAAAGCAGAAAAAGCGCTGAAGCTTTTCGGGCAGATAAGAGAAGCAAAGAAAAAGGCAGATGCAGGAAAGGAGATTCTGGACAGAGCCAAGCTAAAAGAGGAAGCGGATAAGAGAGCTTTTGAGGATTTGGAAAAAAGGGAAAAGGCTTTACGTGACAGATCAGAGCAGCTTGCGGATGCAGGAGAAAAGCTAGCTGTCTGCCAGAGCCAGGTAAAAGAAATAAACGGGATGACAGAAGACCTGAAAGGGCTTTCCGGTATCTATAAGGAACAGAAAGCATATGAGAGAAAGATCGAAGAGCTGAAAGAAAAATATAAAGAGGCCAGAGCCTTATACGAAAAGAACCATGGAGAATATGAAAAAATGAGGAGGGATTTTCTGGATGCCCAGGCAGGTTTTCTTGCTGCAGAGCTTATGGAAGGAATGCCCTGTCCGGTGTGCGGCTCCACTGAGCATCCACGTCCCTGTGTTATAAAAGAGGTTCATTCAGAGCTTTCCCAGGAGCGCATGGAGCTTCTGGAAAAAGAAACAGATAATCTCCGCACAGAACAGGTAAAACTTTCTGCAGAGGTGAAGTCAAATACGGATCTAAGAAATGCGAAAAAACAGGATTTTGACGAGTGTTTTAATAAGCTTATAAACAGAATGCGAGAAAATATTCCTGCTCTTCCTGAAGAATTTTCTCCGGGACAGGCACAGGAGCTGATCAGGCAGTGGATGAAGGAAGTGCAGGAAAATGGAAGAAAATATCAAAGTGACTGGGAAGAACAGCAGTCCGTCCAAAAACAATTAAGAGATCTGGAGGAGGAAAAACCTGCTGTAAAAAAACAGATGGAACTATCTGTAGAACAGGTAAAAGAAGCAGGAATTACATATGAGTCTGCCAGAACAGAACTTCAAAGCTATTCCTCTTCTTCTGATTTTGAATCTGAGGAAGCAGCCAGAAAAGCAGAAGAGGAAGCTGCCCGCAAAAAGGAACATTTTACAGAAAAATACAAGGTTGTAAAGGATGCCTGCGATAAGGCGGGAACAGAGAGAAGCAATGCAGAAGCACTCATAAAAAAATACAAGTCTGAGCTTCCGGGAGCAGAGGCAGAGGAAGCTATGCGGAAAAAGAATTATCAGCATATAGCAGATGAAAAAAGCATGGAAGAATTTCAATGGAAATCACTTACAGAGACTTATGAGAAGAAAGCGGCAGAAAATCTCAAAAAAGATGTGCAGGCTTTTCGTGAAGGAAAGAGAACTGCTGAAGGAAAGTATGAGTCCCTGGATGGGGCCATAGGAAACAGGAAGCCGCCTATAATGGCTGATATACAAAAAGAGTCAGAGGAGGCAGAGCTTAGTTTTAAAGCAGCAGAAATCCTTCGGGATCAGCTTCGGTCTGTATATAAAGACAACAAAGAAGTCTGCCGCACACTGGCTCCTATGCTTAAGGAACGCCAGAAACTGGTAGAGGAGCACGGACGGATCGACCATCTGTACCGTCTTGTTTCCGGTAATGTCAGCGGTTCCAGAATGGATCTGGAAACTTATGTCCAACGCTATTATCTGGAAAAGATTCTCATTGCCGCCAACAGACGTTTCCAGGATATGTCTGCCGGTCAGTTTGAACTTCGGATGTATGAACTGGAAAAAGCAGGAGAAGGAAAAAATAAGGGGCTGGATCTTATGGTCTATTCTACTGTAACAGGACGGGAAAGAGAGGTTCGTACTTTATCAGGAGGAGAATCCTTTATGGCTGCTCTTTCCCTGGCCCTTGGTATGGCAGATCAGATACAGGAAAGCTCCGCAGCCATTAATCTGGATATGATGTTCATTGACGAGGGATTTGGCTCTCTGGATGAACATTCCAGAAACCAGGCGGTGAAGGTACTTATGGACATGGCAGAAGGCTCCAGACTTATTGGGATCATTTCTCATGTGACTGAGCTGAAGCAGGAAATAGAAGACCAGCTTATTGTTACAAAGGATGAGACTGGAAGTCATGTGAAATGGCAGATCAGCTAAAAAACCGCCCCGACATAGTTTCGGGGCGGTTTTGTGACTCAGGATCTAGCCAGCTTCATTTTATCCAGTTCTCTTCTGGCAAACACAATAGCCAGAACAAAGGCTGCCGCATCTGCAATGGGGCCCGCGTACATAACGCCGTCGATTCCCATAAAATAGGGCAGGATGATAACCAGAGGCAGAAGGAAAATAAGCTGTCTGGTAAGGGACATGATGATGCCCAGCTTTGCTTTGCCTATGGATGTAAAGAAGCCTGCGGACATGGGCTGTATGCCATTGGCAAAGGTAAGAAGCATAAAAATCCTGAGATAGCGTTCTGCAAACTGGAAATAAAGGTCGCTTCCTGTTCCGAACAGTCCCACGATCTGATGTGGAAAAATCTGGAAACAGAGAAAAAATACAGTGGCAATAATGGTGCAGGCAATAATAGAATACCGATAGGTTTTTCTGACCCGATCATACTTTTCGGCGCCGTAATTAAAGCCCCAGATAGGCTGGCTTCCCTGGGAAATACCGATACAGATGGATAAAAACACCATGTTTACCTTGGAAATGATTCCAACACATGCAATAGGAACATCGCTTCCATAGGCAGAGGATGCGCCGTAGTGACGCAGGATATTATTCATGGAGATCTGTACCACAGCAAGAGCTATCTGATTAAAAAACGAGGCTGCGCCAAGAGAAATAACAGGCGTTATGTACTGGACCTGGGGAAGGAACATTTTTTTATTAAGGCTCATTTTACGAAAACGTGCAAAATAAAGAATTACAAGAAGTCCTGACACAGTTTGACCGATCACTGTGGCCCAGGCGCCTCCCTTTATGCCCCAGTCGAAACCAAAGATAAAAAGAGGGTCCAGAATGGTATTGATAATAGCCCCGATCAGCATACAGGCCATGGAAAAACCAGGACTTCTGTCTGCGCGGATCAGGTGACAGCCTCCGGTAGTCAGTATATAAAATGGGATTCCCACAGCAGTAATTCCTGTGTAGTCAATGGCATATGGCATAACATCCGGTGTTCCTCCAAAAAGATGAAGGAGAGGGTTCAGGAACAGAAGAACAGCTGCAGAGATTACGATGCCGCTAAATCCAAGCATAGAGAGACTGACAGCTGCAATGCGGCTGGCTTTTTCGTCCTGTCCGGCGCCGGATTCCAGATTGTAGCTGGAAGCGCCGCCGATTCCCAGAAGAAGGGCGACGGCGGTAGAGAAAATCGTTACAGGAAAGGCTACGTTAGTAGCGGCGTTTCCAAGCATTCCTACGCCCTGGCCGATGAAAATCTGATCAACAATATTATAAAGAGCGCTGACCAGCATACTGATAATTGCAGGAATGGAGAATTTTAAAATAAGTCCTCCTACAGGGGCGGAACCCAGAGGATTTACGGACTGAGAAATATGGTTCTGAGTTTTCAATGTAAGGGTTCCTTTCTATAAATAAAGCAGTATTTGTTATAATAAGTATAACATCTTTTTCCATAGGAGAAAAGAAATTGATTTCACCAGAATTATATGATACCATGCAGTTACGGTTCATGAAAAAAAGATAAAGAGGAAGATATATTGATTTCAAAAACAATGCGCGCAATTTTACATGCCTTATCCTACAGCAACGTAGAGGTGGAGGCTGCCAGACATCTGGCAGATCTTAAAAAACTGGATGTAATGAGAATATTTTTAAAGAAACTGGATGCAAAAATATACAATGGAGATCATGAGGTTCCTGTGCGTCTTTATTTTCCCAATGAGGACGCTATGAAGCAGGAAGTACAAAAGGGTTTATCCTATCCGATTCTTTTGTTCTTTCACGGCGGCGGATGGGTGACGGACAGCGTTGAGAATTATGACAGAGTATGTTCCCGGATGACTCAGGATACTGGCCATATTGTGATTTCTGTAGAGTACCGTCTTGCTCCAGAATACCGTTTTCCTATTGGACTGGAAGACTGTTATGCAGCGGCAAGAATGCTTTATTTAGATTTGTTGAAAGAAGATCAGGACAAGATCACGATCATGGGAGACAGTGCAGGAGGGAATCTTGCGGCGGCAGTGTGTCTTCTGGCAAGGGCGCGGGGAGAATTTATGCCTAAAAGACAGATTCTTATTTACCCGGCTCTTGGAAACTGCTATACAGAGGAATCGCCTTACGAATCCGTTCACGAAAACGGAACCGATTATCTTCTGACTTCTGAGCGAATGGAAAATTATCTCCTTCTTTATGAAAACAGTAAAGAAGACAGGCAGAATCCCTATTTTTCTCCTTTGATGGAAAAGGATCTTGGCAATATGCCGGATACTTTGATTCTGACGGCAGAGTTCGATCCCTTACGCGACGAGGGGGAGGAATATGGAAAACGGCTTAAGGAAGCGGGAAACTATGTGGAGATGCACAGAATACCTAATGCTCTTCACGGATATTTTGCACTGGGAATCCGGTTCTTTCATGTGCAGGAAAGTTTCCGTCATATGAACGCTTTTCTGGAAAAAAGAGAGAAGCAGAAAAGAGAAGAAAGGGAATCCTTTCTTGCCTGATCACCCAGTCTGTGATATATTTGAAGCATCAAATGTGGATAAGGCGGGCAGATCGTGAAATCAGGATATTCAAAATGGAGAAAGCTGGATAATGCAGCTCTGGCGTTTCCTCCGGCAACAGACAAAAACGATACCAGAGTCTTCCGTATGTATTGTGAACTGACGGAAGAGATAAGCCCCGAGATCCTTCAGGACGCCCTTGACCGTACAATGGAAAAATATCCATTGTTTCAGGTGGTTCTGAGGAAGGGGCTTTTTTGGTTTTATTTAGAAAGAAGAGACATACGGGCAATAGCAAAAGAGGAGGTAAAGCCTCCCTGCAGCAGGCTTTATATACCGGATAAAAAGTCTCTTTTGTTTGAGGTTTCCTATTATGAAAACCGTATTAATTTTGAGGTGTATCATGTGCTTACCGACGGTACGGGAGCCAGAAACTTCTTGCAGGAACTGGTGCAGAATTATCTGATCCTGAAGCATCCGGAAACAGAATTTCCAGATATAGCTTCGCAGGAAAAAGCCACCTTCCAGGATCACGAGGAGGATAGTTTTTCCCAGTATTATTCTGCTGAGACACCTAAAAATAAAGACAAAAATCCCCGCGCCGTACCCTTAAGGGGAGCTATGCTCAGTCATGAGGAAATGGAAGTTATGGAGATTTCCATACCTGTAAAAAAAATCCTGGCAAAAGCGCGGGAATACGGGACTTCTATTACAGCCTATCTGTCGGCTGTGCTGATCTGTTCCATTCATGAGGAGATTCCGAGAATCCGTCAGAAACGTCCGATTACCTTAATGGTTCCAGTGAATCTGAGGAACTTTTTTCCTTCTGAATCCATGGCGAATTTTTTTGGATGGATCGAGGTGGGATATACTTTTACAGAACAGACTACATTCCGGGACGTACTGGAGGCAGTTAAAAAACAGTTTGAGACAGAGCTGGTAAAAGAAAAAATAGCCATGAATGTAAACGGCTATGTGAGACTTGAAAAGAATCCGTTGATCCGGGCAGTACCCCTTGAAGTAAAGAAGTATTTTCTTATGGTGGGCGCAGCATGGGGAAGCAGAAGGATCACTACAGTATATTCTAATATTGGAGTAGTGCGGTTTGCAGAAGAATACAACCAGTATATTCAGAGATTTGGATTTTTTACCTGTACGGAAGCGCTGCAGCTTTGCTCCTGTTCTTATGGAGACGAGCTTCTTTTGGGCTTTACCTCCAAGATTCCGGGAGAAAGTATTCAGAGAAATTTTATGAGGTATCTGGAGGAAGATGAGATTCCCTTTACTGTGGAGAGAAATGATTTTCCAGGCTGCCGGGAGGAGCAGAAAAAAGAAGGAAAAAGAGCGTATCAGACCTTCAGCTTTCTTTGTCTGGCGGCAGCGGTTCTCTGCGGAATGATCAACTATATGACTTCGGAAACCCTGAACTGGTTCTGGTTTGCGGCAGCGGGAAGCTTCTGCGCCTGGCTTGTGGTATCAGTGGGATATACAAAGCGGAGAAATATCCTAAAGAATGCCATGTGGCAGCTGATTTTGATCACAGCTCTTGCAGTTTTGTGGGATCATTTTACCGGATGGCGGGCATGGTCAGTGAATTTTGTACTGCCCTTTGGAGCAATGGCAGTGCTGGGCTCCATTCCTGTGGTCGCCAAAGTAAACCATCTGGAACCGGAGGAATATTTGTTTTATCTGGTGCAGGCAGGAATTGCCGGGTGCATTCCAATGATTCTTGTCTGGATGGGAATTGTGACTTTTCCTTATCCTTCTGTGATCTGTTCCGGGATCAGTTTTCTGGTACTGGCAGGACTGTTTATTTTCCAGAAAAAAAATACAGTGGGAGAATTTCATAAGAAACTGAGAATGTAGGGCTTATGAGATATCATATAAAAGACTGTTGTAAGCGACAGAACTGTTGGGAAGAAATCTGACAGGGAAAGGGCTTTAGCAGTCTTTTATTTTTGTGCTGCCGGGAAGGTCATGAGTATAAACATTTCTGTCCTTTAGTACATGATTTTCGTCTCTTGTGTATACGGTATTTACAATTTTAGGTATAATGATTATAGTAAAAATTACAGGAGAAAGTGACTGAAATGTACAGAATTGCAGTTTGTGATGATGAAAAAATTGTTCGGGAAGAAGTTGGGAAACTTATTCAGGAATGGAACTCTGAGGCAGAGATAAGAACATTTTCATGCGGAGAAGATCTGCTGGAAGATTACCAGTCTTATGACGCGGTTTTTCTTGATATTGATATGCAGGGCATGAACGGTATAGAAGCGGGAAAAGCAATTCGCCGTGTGGACAGAGACGTAAAAATCGTATATCTGACAGCATATAGAGATTACGTTGCAGGAGCTTTTGGAGTTCATGCGTTTCAATATCTTCTGAAACCTGTAAACAAAAAAGAAATTATAAATGTGCTTGAGGAGATCTTTCGGTATAGGAAGAAGCCGGATGAAAAGATAATCCTTGATTTTCATACAGTTGACGGTATTGCCTGTCTTCCTGTGGAGTCTATTTATTTCTTTGAGTATGAGAACAGAAGAATACGGATCGTTACGCAAAAGGAAGAATATTATATGGTGGAGCGTATTGGAAACGTAGCGAAACGGATGAAAGATTTTGGTTTTTCCATGCCTCATCAGAGTTTTTCCATTAATATGCTTCATGTGAAAAATGTAAAAGGACAGCACATTTATCTGGATAATGGAATGGAAATTCCCCTTTCTCAGAAAAAGCAGAAAATCTGGAAACAGGAGCTGACTGCCTGGCTGTCAGCAAGATTGGAAAAAAGTCTGGGAGGAGAAAAATGAGTGCAGCTACATACTATTTGTTTTATGTTATTGAGCTGTTATCCTATGTAGGAAGTTACATATGGTTTCTATATGCCATGCCAAGAGAAATAGAGAGCAGAGGGTGGATCAGGTTTAGTATTTGGGGTATTTTTGCAGTCCTTTGTACGGTGATTCCTTCTTTGTGGTATAACGATGGAATTACAATGACAGTGATTACTATGTTCTATATTGTGATCTGCTGGCTGTTTTATCACAGAAGCAGAACATGGTTATTGTATTCTCTGATCTATGGGATGGCGAACTATGGCGCACAGGTGATCGGTATTTATCTTACGGTTTATGTCAGCCAAAAATTTGGATTTTATCAGCAGATGCTTTCGTATTATACTCTGGTGCTGGCCAAGATGATATGTATGTTTTCAGTGACATATCTTATGAGACTGGTTGTTCAGAAACGTATGGTAAAAGATCAGAAAGAACTGCATATCAGAGGGATGATCCTTGTTCCGCTATTCAGTATGATCCTTGTATATCTATATTGTGTTTCAGGAGAAAAATTCTTCCTGGAATATGGATTCTGGGGAATTATCCTGTGTGTGATTCTTTTACTGATCATTAATATCTATTGTCTTTATATATGGTATGATCTGGCGGAAAACAGGGAGCTGAAGCACAGAGTAGAGCTGATGAAACAGCAGAATGAACTGACCCATCAGTATTATGAGGATATGGAAAAGAATTACAATCGTTCCAGAAGGATCATTCATGATATCAGGAATCATCTGAATATGCTGGAACAGTCTGTAAAACTGGATAACAGCGAGTATTTTGAGGACGTTCACGGAATGTTAAACTCATTGGGACTGAAATTTTATTCAGACAACAGAATGCTGAACATGATCTTAAATGATAAACTAAAGAAGCTGGAACCGGGACAGGCAGAATGTAATATGGGAGGAATCAATATTGATTTTTTGACAGACATGGATGTGACAACGATTTTTGCAAATCTTCTGGATAACGCCATAGAGGCAGGGGAAAATAAAAAGGATTTTTGGCTGAAGATCAGAGGAGAGCAGATTCAGGATTTTACAGTAGTAAAAATATGGAATCCCTGTTCAGAGAGTTATGCTCCCGGATATTCGAAAAAGCCGGGACACGAGGGAATTGGCCTGGAAAATGTGCGCCGGGCGGTAGAAAAATACCACGGCGCGCTGAACATAGAAACAAAGGATGGAAAATTTTCTGTGACAACAGTATTTCCGGGAGAATAAGGAGGAGACATTATGAAATTTACACAAACAGAGAAAAAACAACTTATGATCTATGTGCTCATAGCATATGGAATTACCTATGTACTGGGGATGTTGATGTGGTATGGCTATGGAAAAGGTTTAGATCTCAGCGCTTTTCCCAACGCTCAGATGCTGTACCCGGCAGCAGGTGTGATGATGGCATATCTGCTGACAAAAAAAGAAGATAAAAAACTTCCAAGGATTTTTTACATATTTTTTGTGGCGATGACAGCAGTGTCTGTTGTATGTACGGCAGCCTCTGTTCTGGCTCCAAAGAATATAGATATAATGGGAACGCCGTTTTCTCAGTGGCTGCTGATCCTTCAGTATATTATGATAGGTGGAAGTATTATTTTCTGGATCCTTCTCCTGGTATCCGGTAAAGAAAAGCGCAGAGCGTACGGTCTGAACAGTAGTCGGTGGAACTTATCTGTTCTTATGATCCTTTTGTTTCTGGGTCTGTATCTTCTCAGGTTCGTAATTGCCAGCGCCCTGGGCGGACAACTGGAAGCATTTAAAGAAATTATGGCAAACCCTGCAACCTGGATTACGTTTTTCAGCGTTATGATAAATTTCTTTTTGTCTGTTGTGGCGTTTTTTGGTGAGGAGTACGGATGGAGATATTATCTGCAGCCCCTTCTTCAAAAGAGATTCGGCCTGAAAGGCGGCGTAATTCTTCTTGGCTGCGTGTGGGCTGTGTGGCATCTGCCCATTGATTTCTTTTATTATACAACGCCTGATATGGGATTGGCGGCTTTAGCAAGCCAGTTTGTTACCTGTATTACCCTTGGACTGTTTATGGCATATGCTTATATGAAAACGCAGAATATCTGGGTTCCTGTAATTATTCATTTTTTGAATAACAATATGGCTGTAGTTTTTTCAGGAACATATTCTGCAGAGGTGCTTCAGAATCAGCAGATCCACTGGGGAGATATTCCCATTGCGCTGATACTTAATATGCTGATCTTCGGATGGGTGATCTTTTTAAAGCCTTTCAAGGAGAAAAAGGAAGCGCAGGCAGACATTTAAAAAATAAAAAGGGAATGTGAAAAAACTCAGTTGAGTCTTTTCGCATCCCTCTTGACGGCACAATAAATCTGTAATCCACGAAGTTAGACAGTTAAGAGCTCATGGTGGGCCATTGACCTGTAGGTAACCAATCCACGTATATCAGAGTGGCCAATGTCGGGGACTGATACTTCGAAGCTCTTTCTGGGTGTCTTCTGAACAACCTATGGTGATTTTTGAAAATTTACTCTTCACTTCTTAAAAATAATCGTCATATGCTGATTGATAATTACAATGAATTGCATCATTTATACTCTTTGTAAATGATGTAATCTTCCATTGCTTACCAATCCTTTTCATATTGATGTTAAAATTCTTAGTCTTAAACTTCTTCTTATATTTCCTGTCGTACTTGACAATCCTATTATACTGATATTTGTCTAATATAGCTGAAGAATTTCTGCCTGTTTTTATAATATAATTAACACTATCTCTAAAACTTTTACAGAATATATCATGGGCATCCTGATATCGACACGATACGGTTACTGTTGCATTTCTCTTGCCCCTCATCTTGATTGAAGTAATTAAATATCGCATATATTTTTTGTTGCTCTTTCTGATAAATGATGCCGTATATCTTTTCTTAATAAACAAACTCTTCGGTCTTTTAGCAAAACAGTTATTTATCTTCCTTACATCATATTTCTTTGCTGCCGCTAAAAATGCAGATGCACTTTTTTGACCTCATTCTGTAGTTTAGATGTTGTTTTTACGCTTGATATTTTAGCTACTGTCTTATAGTCCTCAGTACCGCACCATTCACAAGTCCTTCCATAATATCCAGTCTGAAATGCTGTAGGTCTTCTGAGACATTCCCACTTGCCCCATGGATGAGATTTTTTTGGTAATGTTCTGCTTTGATGCGCGTAACATCTTTTACATAGTTGTATTTCTTCTCCCTCTGTTTGACATTCAGGACTAAATAATACTTCCCATTCCCCCCCATTCGTGAGAATTTTCAACAGTTTCCGTTCTTTGGCCACATATAGTACATGTTCTAACTTTTAAGCAGCCTTTTTCCACATGTAAATCGCTTGGTAATTCATAATATTCATACCATTGATGTTGGCATTCCGCTTTTACTTTTATCGGACTAATGATCAATACACACAACATTAATACAGCCCAATACCCTAATTTCTTTTTCATATTTCTTCCCCTTCCTTAAGCAATCAAATGATTAATTGAATCCAACTCATATAGAGTAAAGGGGTCAATATCAATGCAATTTGATTCATCGCGATTTCCAAACAAATCCCATGCCAATGTACCATTCATTACAGTACATGCTTCTTTAAATACTTTTATATCTCGCAATGACTCAAAAAGTTCAGTTTGCAAATCTTCTATTGCATCATACTCAATAATTTTTCCGTCATCAAAAAACACCTGTACATGAAAATTATCTAACGGTACAACCTGTACAACCGTTGGAAAATATTCATCCATAAAGATTCCCTCCTTAAATAAGTGGATTAATTCTATTTAATGGCTTCATATCTTTCGCCAGTTCCCAGTTCTGCATCAATTCATCTTGGTGAATTGTACACCATGCCAGAATCAAACGAAGCTGCTTATTTGGTAATGCGCCCTTAATGACCTGAATATTAGTAATGTCAATCAGAGCCTTTTTTCCATTATACTCGGCATGAAAATGTGGTGGCATATGATCGCGATAATACATTGTTACTCGAATTCCATAGAATAAAGATATTTCCGGCATGTAATCACTCCTTTTAAGCTTTACGAATCATTCCTATATATAATAGTATAGCAGTTGATTTTTATTATAACAAGAATATTTTGTGCGAATATTGCTGGAGAACCAATACTATATGTTATATTCTATTATGATTAAACAACGAAATGTTATCTGTTGCAATTGTTACAGGTGCAGTGGTTTTGATTGCTGTATTGATTGATGCAGTTAGGGATAATTCGGACGAGAATAAAAAGAAGTATATAAGGATATAAAATAATTATAACAGAGAGTCGGATGATTTCATTATTCCGGCTCTTTTGTTTTGGTTGACAAAACATTGTTGTGTGTTTGGACAATATGAAGTAGAATAGAGGAAATGAAAAGAAGAAAAATAAAAAGTAAGACAGATACAGGAGAGAAAAGATGAAATTTTATCAGCTTAAAATTATAAGAAAGGGAACAAAGCCTCCGGTCTGGAGAAGATGTCTCGTTCCTTCCAATATTACTTTTGCACAGATGGCAGTGATCCTGGAGGAGATTCTTGAGTATACGTTTACAGACAGATATGAATTTGAATTTTATCAGGAAAAGAAGCAGGTGAGGGAACTCAGAGAAAATGAGCCGCAGGTGACTTCTTCTCAGTATGATTTTATAAATGCCCCGGATACGTTTGTAAACGAGCTTTTTGATAAGCTGACATGGTTTAGCTTCCGAGTGAAAAATGAGAATCAGAAGCTTCCGGAATACAGAGCTGAGGTAGAAAAAAAGTTTCCCGCAGAAACAAATGAAGCAGGAGTAGATTATCCCTGTATCATCAAGGAAAAAACAGGGAATGAGGAAGCCTTCTGGATGGAGGCTGAAAAGAAAAATAAGCGCCTGAAAAAAATGTTTCGCCTGGAAGAGGGGGATGCAGATTATAGAGCAAGCGGAGAAGTGCGGAAGGATATCTGTCAGGGAAATTTATCTGTTATTTTTTGTAAAAATGCAGTGAGCAAAACAGAAAATAATAAAAAATGTACCAATTCTATTTTGAGGGACATGACAGAAGCTATAACAAAAGTACTTTCTAAAGAAAGGATAAGCAGAAATCCAAAAGTTATAGAGTATTTGCATACATATGAGGAAGAGGATCTGGTTTTTCTTGCCGGGGAAATAGGAATTTCAGATGCAGAGACTAGGAAAAAACAGGAGCTTGCAGAGCGGGTTACAAAAGAAGTTTTAAAGCCTGAATTTATGAAAAAAGAACTTCTCCGTCTGAACGAATGGGAATTTCAGGCTTTTGAGAAGGCAATGAAAAATGGGCTTTTCCATGTAGAAGAACATGAGTGGATAGATCTGAAATGGGCAAGCGATATCGGGTACGTTACAGCGTTTTCAGACGGCTATGCAGAGGTTCCGGCAGAAGTGACAGAGATTTTTGAAAAGATTGCCACACCGGAATTTTATGCGCTCCAGAAAAAAAGAAGCTGGCTTGGCGCATGTCTGGTTATGGTTGAATATCTTTATGGCACAGCGCCTGCGAGAACAGTGTACAGAATGTACCGCCGGAGAAAAGAATGCAGAGTAAGTTTTGAGGAATTTATGGAGTTATTCAAATCTGTTCCAAAAGAAGAGAATATATGCGTAATAGACGGCAGCAGAATAAGCCTGCAAAGTCTTCTTGAAGAAAAAGAAACTTATCAGACGCTTCTGACTTATCAGGGGGACAGAGAGTTCTATATTCCATCGGAGGAAGAGATTGTTGATTGTACCTATCATGGTTATCCATCCCAATCTCTGGCATATAAAAAGATATATCAGTTGCTGTCAGGTGAGCTTGGCATGGATGCAGAGCTGGCAGAAATCTATCTCTGTGAAATTTTCAGAGTATATTATACAGGCGGTCTTATGTCAGAAGCTATGGATATCCTGACAAAAAACGGGGTTACTTTTGAGACCCAGAATCAGGCAAGAAAGATGGCAGAGCTACTGATGGAAGCATATAATAAAACTCGAAAAGTGGAATTATGTGGTCATACAATTGAAGAAGAAAAATCAGAAAATATAAGAAATAACGTGCCCTTTTCCAATATGTTCCAGAGCGGAATACAGGAAACAGCTGAAAAGAATAAAAAGGTTTATCCGAATGATCCATGCCCCTGTGGAAGCGGAAAGAAATACAAAAAATGCTGTGGGAGAAGGTAAAATGTAATGAATAAAAAAATACGACGGAGATTCTGCTTTAAAGGTCATGTCCAGGGAGTTGGATTTCGTTATAAAACATATTATCTGGCACAGAAATACAATGTTACCGGATGGGTGCAGAATGAATTTGACGGTTCTGTTACTTCAGAGGTTCAGGGAGATGAGGTTTCTGTGGATCTGATTCTTCAGGCGTTATTTAATGACAGGTATATCCGTATTGACGATATGGAAACAAAAGCCCTGCCTTTGGAGGAAAATGAGCGTGGATTTGCAATGAGAAACTGAAATAAAAAATCAATTGGCGAATCAGGATGCACATATTCAAATAAAAAATAAATATATTTATGTACAGGAGGATACTAGTGTGAAAGAATTATATAAGCTGATCGAAGACAAGATCAAAAGCTCCGGCTACCCAAGAGAAATTTCCGGTGAAGCGGTTTATGAAGATATCTGCGACCAGATCGACGGGAAGGAAAACGGCTCCTATGTGCTTTTGTCCAAGTTTGAAGACGATGCGATTTTTGAATATCATATTACTGTTATGGACGAGGAATTTAATCTGGGAGTGCTGACTATGCGTCTGCCGGAAGGTGTTTTTGAAGTGAATTTTGACCAGTAAGAAAAAGAAATTTTATAGCTGATTCTGATAAGTAAAGGCAGAAGCGATAAGTTTCCGTTTATGGTTTACGGAAGAAATATCGCTTCTGCTTTTTATGTAGCGCTTCCTGAGATGAGTTTTTGTCAGTGTGTATTATGCCAGGGGCGTTTTGTCTGCTTTGCGGAAGAAAAAGATTCCTGCAAGGAACATAATAGAAAGGGCTCCAACACCCAGGTTTACGCTTCCTGTTACCTGGCTGATCATGGAAACTACCATAGTTCCGGCAAATGCCGCTCCCTTGCCGCAGATATCATAAATACCAAAGTATTCTCCTGATTTGTTTGCCGGGATGATCTTTACAAAATAAGATCTGGAAAGAGACTGTATAGCTCCCTGGAAGATTCCTACAGCAATGGCGAGAAGCCAGAACTGATACTGTTCTTTCAGGATGATTCCATACAGGGCGATCAGGAAATAGGCGCTGATACAGACAGTGATCAGCCGTGACGGATTTACTTTTCCGGCAAGTTTTCCAAAGGTGAGGGCTGCCGGAAAGGCTACGATCTGCGTTACCAGAAGAGCCAGCAGAAGCCCGGTGGAATCAAGACCAAGAGCGGTTCCGTAAGCAGTGGCCATGTCAATGATCGTATAAACTCCGTCAATATAAAAGAAAAAGGCGATCAAAAAGAAAAGGATTTTTTTGTTTCTTTTCAGTTCGGAAAAAATACCGCCCAGACGCTGGAAGCTGGCTTTAAGATTGTTTTTTGTATTGCTTGTCTGATAATGGGTCTGCTGATAATTTTTCATCAGGGGAATGCTCAGCATAAGCCACCAGAGGGCAACCAGAAGAAAGGCGATTCCCATGGCTGTTTTCATGGAAATTCCGATTTTTTCATAAAAAAGCACAAGTACCAGGCTCAGAAGAAAAGGAATACAGCTTCCGATATAGCCCCAGGCATATCCCTGAGCAGAAACCTCGTCGGCCCGGTCTTCTGAGGTAATGTCGGGAAGCATGGAATCATAAACAACAAGGCTTAGGGAATAGGCTGACTTGGCAATAACAAAAAGCAGTAAAAACCAGATCCATGACTGACTGAACCCAAGAAAGACACAGCCTATGGAGCCAACCAGCAAAGCTATGAGAAACAGTTTTTTTCGTCTTCCCTTTGTGTCTGACGCAGTTCCTATAACAGGACCTAAAAGAGCGACAATAATAGTTGCTGCAGAGGTTGCGTATCCCCAGTAGGCAAGATAATTGACCTCGGATATTCCAGCCTGGCTTGCAAGATAATTAAAATAGATGGGCATAATAGTAGAAACAAGAAGAGTGAACGCCGAATTACCCACATCATACAGAATCCAGTTTTTTTCCATATGGTTTAGTTTAAATTTCATACTTGTCCTCCTTGGAAAGATGTGTCTGAATCTGTCGCAACGACAGAAACGCTATTTTTATTTTATCAGATTTTTCCAAGTATAGCACGTATATTTGTGTGTTTTATCAAAAAAACATCAAAATCCTGTAAAATTTTGAAAGGTACACAGAAAAGAGCATTTGTACAGGACCTGGCTGGTAATTCTTGTGAGTAAAAAAGGGATATGTTATAATACCAGCCTGAGAGAAAAAATATACAGATAAGGGAGCAGATATGCCATGGAAAATCAGTTTTCGAGAACAGAACTGCTTTTTGGGAAAAAAGCAATGGAAAAGTTTGCCGGATCAAGGGTGGCAGTATTCGGGATCGGCGGCGTAGGCGGATATACCACAGAGGCTCTTGTACGCAGCGGAATCGGGGAGATCGACCTGATCGACAGCGATAGAGTAAGCCTTACAAACCTGAACAGGCAGATCATTGCTTTAAGAAGCACTGTGGGAAAATATAAAGTAGACGTTATGCAGGAGCGGATCATGGATATTAATCCAGATATCAAGGTACATGTTCATAAATGTTTTTATCTGCCTGAGACAAAAGATCAGTTTGATTTCAGCAAGTACGACTATGTGGTGGATGCAGTAGATACGGTAACGGCCAAGATTCAACTTGTGATGGAGGCAAAAGAGGCGGGGGTTCCCATTATCAGCAGCATGGGAGCAGGCAATAAGCTGGATCCTGCGGCATTTCAGGTTGCGGACATTTATAAAACTTCCGTATGTCCTTTGGCAAAGGTAATGCGCAGAGAGCTGAAAAGCCGGGGAATAAAGAAACTGAAGGTGGTATATTCACAGGAGCTTCCCATTAAGCCGGACCCGGAAGCTATCAGCGCCTATCAAGCTGAGGAAACGCCGGAAGAGTCCCGGAAGCGTTCCATACCCGGATCAGCAGCTTTTGTCCCTTCTGTGGCAGGTCTGATCATTGCAGGAGAGGTGCTTAAGGATTTGGCAAAATAAAAACGAAAGTGATTTTTTAAAATTTTACAGAAAACTGCTTGTGTAATACCTGGGATCTGTTATAAAATAATTATATATTTCGTAAAATTCGAGGAGGGAAATTTGTATATGCGCAAAACAAAAATTATTTGTACTATGGGTCCGTCAACAGATAAAGAAGGAATACTTGAACAGCTTGCAATAGAAGGCATGGACGTTGCCAGATTCAATTTTTCCCATGGAGATCATGAGGAGCAGAAGGGACGTTTGGAGCGTTTAAAGGCAATCCGCGCAAAGATCAACAGACCCATTGCTGCGCTGCTTGATACAAAAGGACCGGAGATCCGTATACGTGAATTTGCCAATGGCAGAGTAACGCTTCAGGAAGGTCAGAAATTTATCCTGACAGCAGAAGAGATCCCTGGAACAGAAGAAAAAGTATCTATTACCTACAAGGAGCTTTATAAGGATGTAAAACCAGGCGACAGTATTCTTATTGACGACGGCCTGATCGGACTTGAGGTAGAGGAGATCGTTGGCTCTGATATCCATTGTACA
This sequence comes from uncultured Blautia sp., assembly GCF_937880195.1. GTDB lineage: Bacteria > Bacillota > Clostridia > Lachnospirales > Lachnospiraceae > Blautia_A. Next base: position 66,549 of record NZ_CALFLA010000003.1, on the reverse strand, counting down.
GTTATCAATGGAGGAGTTGTTTCAAATAAAAAGGGAATCAACCTTCCAGGCGTAAACGTAAATATGCCTTTTATCAGCCAGAAGGACAGAGAGGATATTCTTTTTGGTATTCAGGAAGAGTTTGACTTTATTGCCGCTTCCTTTACAAGAACCGCAGATGATGTGCTGGAGATCCGTAAGATCCTTGACGACAATGGCGGACGTGATTTGAACATTATCGCAAAAATCGAAAACCAGCAGGGTGTAGACAATATTGACAGTATTATTGAGGTTGCAGACGGAATTATGATCGCCCGTGGTGACATGGGAGTGGAAATTCCTCTTGAAGACGTTCCGGTAATTCAGAAAGAGATCATCAATAAGGTTTATAATGCAGGAAAACAGGTGATCACAGCCACACAGATGCTGGATTCCATGATGAAAAATCCCCGTCCTACCCGTGCGGAGACAACAGACGTTGCCAACGCCATCTATCAGGGAACAAGTGCCATTATGCTTTCTGGAGAGACAGCAGCAGGCAAATATCCGGTAGAGGCGCTTCGCACCATGGTAAAGATCGCTCTTCGTACAGAAAGCGACATTCCTTATAATAAAGAATTTAGTATTCTGTCCAGAGAGCATGAGTCTAAGACAAGTATGACAACAGCGATTTCTCATGCCACCTGTATGACAGCTATTGATCTGGGGGCAAAGGCAATCATTACAGTCAGCCGTTCTGGCAATACTGCAAGAATGATTTCCAAATATCGTCCGGGCTGTATGATCGTTGGATGCTCTCCAGAAGAACATACCTGCAGACAGCTTAATATGTCCTGGGGAATCATTCCGGTTCATATTAAAGAAGAATACAGTATGGAAATCCTTCTTCTTCATGCAACAGAGGCTGCAGAGAGAGCCGGATATGTAGAAAAGGGAGATATTGTGGTACTTACGGCAGGAGTTCCTCTTGGACGTTCTGGAAATACAAATCTGATCAAAGCAACTGTAGTAGGAGAATACTAAAAATAAGAAAAGCCCTTTCAAGGCAGCGCATTGACTGTCTGAAAGGGCTTTTCTTATTTTAGGATATTGCTTTCCTGTACTTTACGGATTTCCATGGTCAGGGCTGTTTGGGGAACTTGAGATAAATGTTATTCCGTATAGGTATTTCCATTTTCATCTGTCCAGGTTCCATCTCCATTATCGGTATAGCCTACGCCATTTTCGTCACGATAAAAATAATCCCCGTTTGTGGTCTCTTTTATATCGACGGTGCCGTTGCTGCCCTGGAGTTCATGCTGCCCCAGCTGGGTTCCGAAATAGTAATCTTCGTCCTGCCAGGTATGGTAGGAATTGCCATTGGCATCTGCCCAGTTTCCATCTCCCTGATAACTGTATTTGGTTCCGGAATCGTCGGAATAAGTTCCGTCTCCGTTATCGTAAAGGACTCTGGATTCGTCATCCTCTTCACCTGGCGCTACAATTGATGCTACACCGGAAGCATTACTGAATCCACTGGTGTATGGAACGCCTTCTGGAAGATCCTCAGAATGTGATACAGATTCATCACTGTCAGAATCATTTTCATAGTCTGTGGTTTCGTTTACCTGTCCGCTGTTTTCTATAAGGGATTCAGGAGTTGTTTCTGTGGCTGAGTTTTCCTCTGAATTTACAGAAATTTCTGTCTCTGCATTTTCTGCTACTCCCTCTTCACTCTGGGGTTCTGCCACTTGCTGCATGTTTACCAGTTGAGAAAACGGTGCATAATCTGGTGCATTTTTTTCTTCTGGATTTGTATTCTTTTCCAGATCAGATTTCTCAGTTTTCACCGAAACGGTGTCTGTTCCGGCAGAAACATTAAATACCAGGTTACCGCCTGCAAGGAGCGCCGTTACAAGAATTCCCGGCAGGATTCCTCTGCGAAGCTTCCGCAGATTCACCATATACAGGATTCTGTCCTTAAACACCATTCCACTGTCATTGAGACTTGCCGTCACATAGGGAATCTGATTTTCCATGGCTACTGTCCGAAGAAGCAGTTGTCTGTAAAGCCTGTGGTCTTTTTTGTTTACCCGGTTCACAACTGCTGTGTCACACAGATTTTCAATATCCTTATCCGCTTCTTTCAGCATAATAAGAAGGAATGGATTGAACCAGTATATTGATGCACAGACTCGAAGAAGCATCTTATACCAGAGATCCCTGTGACAATAATGGGTAAGTTCATGATAAAAAACAAGTTTCCTCTCCTCTGCTGAATATCCGGTTGCTGGAAGATACAACTTTGTATGAAAAAGTCCTGCAAGAAGCGGTGTGGTAAGACCTGCATTTCGCCTTAGTTCCGGCATTTTTCGTACATGCTTCCTCCGACACGCCTCTCTGTACATCTGAATACTCACCGGATCACTGACCTGAATACTCATCCGTTTCAGATTCCTCATGGAAAGATAATATGACAGCAGTTCGCCTGCCAGTTTAAGCGCCGCCACGCTCAGCCAGATTACTGTAACAATTACAGCTGCAATTTTTGTCCCTTTACCTGCCTTATACGTGATATCTCCTTTTGGTGCTGAGACCTCGGTCTGACTTTCCATGTTATTGCTCACAGACGGCACAGCTTCTGTCAGCTGCTGACTTTCCTTGGGTCTGACAGCATGATGCTCTGTCTTCGGCTCCAGCTGACTGCTTCTCTGCACTTTAAAATTTATCAGCGACAGAGTTGATGGCAGCTGCACTGGAATCATAAGACTGACCGTTACAAACAGCCAGATAAAATATTTCCATCTGGCAGAGACTTTACCTTTCGACAAAGCCGCAAACACTTTGACCAGCAAGATTACAACTGCTGCAATAATATTCAGTTTCAGAATATGCAGAACAAAAACTTCCATAATTCGCTATTCCTCCCTGTCCTCCAGCTCCTTGAGAAAATTACTAAGATCCTGGATTTCTTCCGAACTGATCTTTTTTCCATGATATAGTGTTGTTACAAATTTTTTCAGTGAATTACCATAAAGCTTTTCAAGAACACTCTGACTTTCATGGGTCTGATAATCCGACTGAGAGACCAGAGGTGTATACAGATTCATTTTTCCCTGTTTCGTCACTTTTACAAAATTTTTGCTCTCCAGTCTGGTCAGTAATGACAGGATCGTTGTTGATGCAAGTTTTTTCTTCGTATTGATTACTTTTTCAATCTCCGGTCTGGTCATGGGAGGAGCGCCATTCCAAAGAACAAGCATAATATCCAGTTCTGACTCGGGTAGTCTCTGATATGTTTTTTTCAACTTTTTTCAGCCCTCCTGTTACATATTCTCTATAAATCTAGTATTCGTTGTACTAGAAATAATTTTCTGATAATTTTATTTTACCATATCAGTAGAAAAAAACAAGCGGCTGCGAAGCAGACATTTGTTTTTTCTGATATGGTAACGACAGAATCTTCAAACTGCCAATGGCAGTGTCAGCTGTACGAAGTGCATCTGGATTCTGGAGTTTTCATATTATACCATGATTTACGGAAATAACAAGGACTTCTGCATATTTTACAGAAGCCCTTTGTTTCAGCTACTGACCGCTGTCAGTCTATCTCCGTATAACTGCTGCCGTTTTCATCGTACCATGTCCCGTCTCCATTGTTGGTAAAACCGGTGCCGTTTTCATCGGCGAAATAATAATCGCCGTTTGTAGTCTGGGTAACCGTTATAGTATTGCCCTCCACATCCTGAAGATGGTGCTGTTCCAGCGGATATCCCATATGATGTGTATCATCATTCAGAGCTGAATAGGTATTTCCGTTTTCGTCTGTATAGGTGTCATCCCCGTTATCGGTATATGTCATTCCATCATCACCACGATATTCATAAGAGTTGTCTTCGTAAAGAATATATTTGACTGTAATTGTATTTCCGTTACTGTCAGCTAATACCATAGGCGCAGTAGAAATAACATCCAAATCATCACTGTTATCTTCTGAATCAGCAGAATTATTTTCTTCTGTACCTTCTGAATTATCAGAATTATTTTCTTCTGTATCGGAAGAATTTGAACCTTCCTCTGACTGCTGAACGGAAGCATCAGAATTTCCTGCTGCATTTTCCTCTGTCTGTCTGGTAAAAGACGGGTTTCCGGGATAGGAGATATATTCTATAAATTTCCTGACATCACCTATATCATCTGCGTCTTTTGCATATCCTACTGCCATATACAGGCTGTCTCCTTCTGAATAAATCGTCTGGTAGCAGGCCTCATAAGTGTCGTTGCATTTGGCGATTCCTGTTTTGACATCTTCCAGCGAATATTTGTAAATATTTACATAATCGCTTCCATTGGTATAGCTGGCATAAGTACCTTCCGTATTTGCATTCTCCCAGGCAGAACCAGCTGGCGGCTGCGTATAAAAATCATTATTTCCAGCTGCCATAACAGTTCCTGCTGAAAAAATCCCAAGTGTTGCTGCAGTCATAAGTGTCATAAACTTTGTTGTTCTTTTCTTCATAGTGGATTCTCCCTAAATTTTATTTTCTACATCCGTAGAAGTTAACTTTATTCTACATCTGTAGAAGATAAAAGTCAACCATTATTTCTACATTTGTAGAAATAATGGTTGACTAAACATTGACCAATGCCATGAGAAACGCAGCTAAAATATCCGAAGATACAGCAATACCGCAATTCACTTTGTATGTCGGTTGATGTATCTTGCCTTATATTTGGAGTACACAATGGTTTGATCTTTATAAAGACTGTAATAACCGGAAACTGCGTAGCTTATGGAAACTGCGATCAGGTAAAAGGATACGCCCTCAAATCCAAAAAGTTCAAAAGCGATCAGCACAGAGGTAATAGGGCAGTTGGTAACGCCACAGAATAAAGCAGCCATTCCGGAAGCTGCGCAAAGTGAAGGCGACAAGCCCAGAAGCTGTCCCATGACACAGCCGAAGGTAGCTCCAATACAGAAGGAGGGAACAATCTCTCCCCCGCGGAATCCGGCCTTCATAGTGACGGCAGTGAGAAGCAGCTTCCACAGGAAATCAAAAGGACGTGCCTGCCCTTCCTCTACAGCCAGAGCAATCAGTTCATTTCCGGCTCCCATATAATCTGGAGTTTGAAGAATGACTGTGATCAGAATAATAGCAACAGAGGCTGCGATAATTCGTAAATAGGGATTTTTGAAAAAACGTTTATAAAAAGAACCCATACTTTTCAGCGTTATGCAGAAGAGTATGCTGATGATTCCACAACCGACAGCTACAAGAAGCATTTTTGCGCCAGTAACAGCAGTGAGGTCCGGAATGCCTGAAACATGAAAGCTTTCTGGATGGATACCATAGCCGACAGCGAATTTTGCCGCTACAAGGGAGGAGATAACACAGGGAAGAAGGGCCGCATAATACATAACTCCTACACTGACAACCTCCATAGAAAATACTGCGGCAGCCATAGGAGTTCCGAAAACAGCAGAAAAGGCGGCGCTCATGCCGCACATTACAATTACATGGCAATCTTCCTCATCAAGTTTGAGCCAGACTCCAAGCTGGTTGCCGATACTTCCTCCAAGCTGGATCGCAGCGCCTTCTCTGCCTGCGGATCCTCCGGTAAGGTGAGTGAGAAGAGTGGATATGAAGATCAGCGGGGCAGATCGGAGCGGAACGTCGTCTTGGGAACGGATGGTTGAAAGCACCTGATTAGTACCACCGTCGTCACGGCCGAATTTTCGGTACAAAAATACAATGATTAATCCGGCTGCAGGCAAAAGGAGAAAAACCCGGGGATTATTTATCCGAAAGGCAGTAACGGTTTTTAATGCCTTTGCAAAAACGCTGCTGACTGCGCCTACGGTCAGTCCCGTAAAAACAGCCAGGATCATCCATTTTAAAAGATTGGATGTGTCTCTCCATATTCGATTTCCATAGAAATGGATCAGCCGAAGAATTTTGTTTTGTCGTTTTTTCTGTATTGTATCCATAATTTATCCCCTCGTTTTGTTTTCGCGAAAAAACGGATCACGGAAAGTGGCCGTGACCCGTTTGCTTTACTGGATGATGACACCTGAAAGCGGTCGGATCATTCCTGTGTGATTCCGGTTACTTCGTATCCGGCGTTTTTGATGACCTCACGGATTTTGTCCTCATCCACCTGGTCTGGGGAAGTAAATACGGTTGTCTTACTTTCGTGGGAGGAGACAACGTCTTCTGCTCCAAAAGCAGTCTTAACTGCTTCGTTTACATGAGCCTCGCAGTGGGGGCACATCATTCCTTCTACATTTACTGTGATCTTTACCATAGCGTGTTTCTCCTTTTCGTTATTTTGTTCGTTATTATTTTTATTATAAAGGTTTTCGGAAGAAATGGAAACCATGTGTTTGAGCTTTTTATCTTTTTCCGCATTATGAATTTTAAATAAATTCAGGCGAAGGGCGTTTGTGACTACGCAGAAGCTGGAAAGGCTCATAGCAGCAGCTCCGAACATAGGATTTAAGGTCCAGCCGAAAATCGGGATCCATACGCCGGCTGCAAGAGGAATACCAATGATATTGTAGAAAAATGCCCAGAACAGATTCTCATGAATGTTCTGAAGGGTGGCGCGGCTTAAACGGATCGCGGCAGGAACGTCGCTGAGCCTGCTTTTCATAAGGACTATATCTGCGGCGTCAATAGCGATATCTGTTCCGGCGCCGATGGCAATTCCAATATCTGCTCTTGTAAGAGCAGGGGCGTCGTTGATACCGTCCCCCACCATGGCAACCCGTCCCAGTTCTTTCAGAGAACGGATCACGCTTTCTTTTCCGTCAGGAAGAACTCCTGCGATCACCTGATCCACTCCTGCCTGTTTTCCTATGGCCTTAGCTGTCCGTTCGTTGTCTCCTGTCAGCATAACCACCCGGATTCCCATATTCTGAAGTTCTTTTATGGCCCTGGGGCTGTCTTCCTTGATTACGTCTGCAACAGCAATGATTCCTGCAAGACGGTTTCCTTTTGTAAATAAAAGGGGCGTTTTTCCCTGTTCCGCCAGTTCCATGGCCCTGTTCTGAAGAGCTGCGGGAACTGAAACATGATTTTGGATAAAATTCATATTTCCCCCAGAGATAGGCTCTCCATTTACTGTTCCAGAAAGTCCGTTTCCGGGAAGCGCCTGGAAATCATCTGCATCCGGGGCTTTCAGGTTAAGGGCTTCTGCTTTTTTGAGAACGGCTTTTGCCAGAGGATGCTCGCTTTTTTTCTCCAGAGAAAGAGCAAGAGTGAGAAGAGATTCTTCTGTAAATCCTTCAGCCGGAAGAATATCTGTTACCTCAGGTTCGCCTCTGGTGATGGTTCCTGTTTTGTCCAGTGCTACGATCTGTACCTTTCCCGCTTCTTCCAGAGAAACGGCTGTTTTAAAAAGGATTCCGTGTTTGGCGCCCATTCCGTTTCCTACCATGATGGCAACTGGAGTTGCAAGACCGAGAGCGCAGGGGCAGCTAATAACAAGAACGGAGATTCCTCTTGCAAGGGCATATCCAAAGGTCTGTCCAGTGAGAAGCCATACGATAGTCGTGATCACGGCAATGGTAATAACGGCAGGCACAAAAACACCGGAAACCCGGTCGGCTACCTTGGCAATGGGAGCTTTGGTGGCAGCCGCGTCACTTACCATTTTGATGATCTGGGAAAGAGTAGTGTCTTCCCCTACATGGGTAGCCTCGCAGCGGATAAAACCGGACTGGTTGACAGTGGCTGCAGATACGGTATCTCCTGTCTCCTTGTCCACAGGAATGCTTTCTCCTGTAAGAGCTGCTTCATTTACTGCGCTGGAGCCCTCCAGAACAATACCGTCTACCGGAATATTTTCTCCCGGACGGACAACGAAGATATCGCCTTTTCGCACCTGTTCAATGGGAACTACAGATTCCTCGCCGTCCCGGATGACAGAGGCTGTTTTGGGGGCAAGTTTCATAAGACTTTTCAGGGCGTCTGTTGTTTTGCCCTTGGAGCGGGCTTCCAGCATTTTGCCAACAGTGATAAGGGTAAGGATCATAGCCGCAGATTCAAAGTAAAAGTCCATCATATATTCTGTTACTGCTGTCATATTTCCCTCTGCCTGGGCTTCTGTCATGGCAAAAAGAACATAGACGCTCCACACAAAGGAGGCCATGGAGCCAAGAGCTACCAGGGTATCCATGTTAGGCGCTTTGTGCCAGAGACTCTTAAATCCGCTGATAAAAAATTTCTGGTTGATGACCATAACGATTCCTGCCAGAAGAAGCTGTAAAAGCCCCATGGCAACAGGGTTATTGTGGAACCATTTTGGCGCAGGCCAGCCCCACATCATGTGTCCCATGGAAAAATACATAAGTACAAGCAGAAAACCAAGGGAGGCAATCAGGCGCTTCTTGAGAATGGGAGTTTCATGGTCCAAAAGAGCCTCTGCAGCTTCCGATGCAGGAATACTCTGGGAGGCGCCTCCCTTTGCAGATGCTCCGTATCCGGCTTCTTCTACAGCGGCTATAATATCGGAAGCAGAAGCAGTTCCTTCCACTCCCATTGAATTTGTGAGAAGGCTTACGGAACAGGAAGTGACTCCCGGCACATGGGAAACAGCCTTTTCTACGCGGGCGCTGCAGGCAGCGCAGCTCATTCCGGTAACATTATATTGATCCATCAGATCCCTCCTATCTTATTATTTCATCAGCTTCTGCATAGTAGCAACAAGCTCGTCAATGGTTTCGTCCTTTCCCTCACGGATATCCCTGGCAACGCAGGTGTGTATATGGGTTGAGAGAAGCTCTTTATTAAAGGCGTTTATTGCAGCGTTAGCTGCCGCCGACTGGGTCAGGATGTCGTTGCAGTAGACGTCGTTTTCTACCATTCGTATGATTCCCCTGATCTGTCCTTCCACACGTTTCATGCGGTTAATAAGTTTCTTTTTTTCTTCCTCAGTGCGGTAAGTGTTTTTGGCACAGACGCAGGAACGTTCTTCAGTCATAAGCTGTCCTCCCTGGAGATGTAAAATATGGATATAACGGAAAAATAAGTTTTTCATTATGCGTATACCCTACAGGGGTATATCTGTAAGTAGAATATATACCATATGGGGGTATTTTGTCAAGATAAAAAAATCACTCTGCATAGTTAAGTTCTGCAAAGTGATTTTCATTGATCATAGGGTAGTCTTTTTTTGAAGCACTTCTTTTTTACTGATCATGAACGACACAAGAGCCGTAACTGCTTCAGCAATCCAGAAGGCATGCCATACGCCGGAAGGCCCAAAACTTTTGCTGAGCAAAAAGGCTGCAGGAATGATGATCAGTACGTACCTGCACAGAGAGATCAGAAGAGAGGGTGTTCCTTTTCCAAGTCCTTCCAGCGCGCCGCAGGCGGTGACAGACAGGGAAGATACGATAAAGCCGATGCTGATGATCCGAAGAGCAGATTTTCCCGCAAGGATGGTATCGGCATTTGACGTAAACATTCCCATAAGGGAACCTGGAACTGCCAGGCAGACAACTGTGCCCAGAACCATGATCACACATGTCATGGTAAGAGTAACCATGTATATCTTTCTGACTCGTTTCTGTTCTCCGGCTCCGTAATTATACCCGATCACAGGCCGCATTCCCTGGACGATCCCGCTGGCTGGAAGATAAAGGAAGGTCTGCAGTTTATAATAGATCCCAAGAATGACTACATAGCTCTGAGAATAAACAGCAAGAATGCTGTTCAGAACAGAGATCAAAAGAGAGGGAAGAGCCAGGTTCAGGATTGCCGGGATACCAACCGAATAAAGTTTTTTATTCATGGAAAGATCCGGCTTCAGACAGCTTTTCCTCAGACGTACCTGAGTCGGCATGGTATGGTAGACGATCAGGTATATGACCAGATTCAGAGCCTGTCCAAGTCCTGTGGCCAGGGCTGCTCCTTCCATTCCCATGGCCGGAAAAGGTCCGATGCCGAAGATCAGAAGGGGATCCAGGATAATATTAGCAATACAGCCGCTGATCATTCCCATCATGGAAGATTTCATTCTTCCTACAGCCTGAAAGAGTTTTTCAAAGGCAAGATTTAAACCCACAATAACAGAAAAGCAGAATACGATCACAGAATACTTAAGTCCAAGCTGGATTACCCTGCTGTCTGAGGTGAATAAACGGAGAAAGGAAGGCATGATGGAAATACTGATAACAGTCATAACAAGTCCGTGGATAACGGACAGAGCAGTTCCCTGTGTTGCCGCCATGTCTGCGCTGCGCCTGTGACCTGCGCCAAGATGGAGGGAGATCTGGGAGCTGATCCCCACGCCGAAGCCGATAGCTATAGCGTTGACAAAGTTTTGGACAGGATATACAAGAGAAAGGGCTGTCATGGCGTCTTCGCTGATCTGAGCTACAAAAAAACTGTCTACTATGTTATAGAGAGAATTAACCAGCATAGAGATCACCATGGGAAGCGCCATGGACATGATCAATGGAAAAACAGGTTTTTCTTTCATAAATGTTTCGTTCATTTCATACCTCCGGGCAAAAAAATAAGCCACACAATTACCGAAAGGTAATTGTGTGGCGAAAAGTGGCATTACCAAAAAAGTCCACACTGTATTTTGGACAAAGCATATTCTATCATGGAGAAAAGTCTCAGTCAAGTGCAAAATCTGCTTTTTCTTGCGCCCTTTTTGGGGATGTGATAAACTGTTTCACATAAAATAGGAAAAGAGGATTATTATGGAAAAGATTCTAACGCTGCAGGTAACCATTTTTCTGCTGGTGTTGGTAGGCTTTGGGGTAAAACGTCTGGGACTTATTGGCCCTCAGGGACAGAAGAATATGAACGATCTTGTGATCTATGTGATACTGCCCTGCAATATCCTCCATGCTTTTATGAGCAGTCCTGTAGAGGGCAGGCTTGTTTATTATTTGGAGGTGTTTGCAGTTTCTTTGGGGATTCAGGCTTTTTGCGTAGCGTACGGAAGGCTGGTATTTCGAAAAGAGCCGGAGGGGCGAAACAAGTGCCTCAGGTATGGAACCATCTGTTCCAACGCAGGATTTCTGGGAAATCCCATTGCAGAAGGGATCTATGGCGCCCAGGGACTTGTATTGGCAAGTATTTATCTGATTCCCCAGAGGATTATGATGTGGACTTCTGGCCTTGCCGTATTTACCGGAAGCGCTAACCGGAAAGCTACGGTGCAGAAGGTTCTGACCCATCCCTGTATTGTAATGAGCGGTTTAGGTCTTGTGATGATGCTTACAGGCTGGAAGCTGCCGGAGGGGATCGCCGGAGCTGTGGATGCCATAGGAAACTGCAATACCGCCATGTCTATGATGGTAGTAGGAATGATACTTGCAGACATTGATCTGAAAGAATTTTGGGACGTGACAGTGGCAAAATTTACGTTTCACAGATTGATCGTGATTCCGGCCGCAGTTTATTTTGTATGCAGGTTTCTTCCTCTTGACAGAAACGCTTTTGGGATCTGTGTTCTCCTTGCAGCCATGCCTGCAGGAGCCACAACCAGTATTTTGGCGGAAAAGTATGAGGTGGATGCCCCTTTTGCAACAAAAATGGTGATCTTTTCCACCTTATTGTCGCTTCCGACTATATGTTTGTGGAGTATGATCCTGTAAACATATGCACCTTGTGGATAACTGATAAAATTGCTGTTTTGTAAAGGATGTAAAAATGAAGTACGGATATTTATTTTATACGATCTTGGGATATCTGACTGGAAGTATGCTGTTTGGAAGGATTGTCCCTTTGGTTTTGAAGGGCGTGGACGTAGAAAAAGATTCTACGGACGGAAATCCGGGAACCTTTAATGCTTTTGCCTGCGGAGGGGCCTTCTGCGGCGTTCTTGTTCTGCTTCTTGACCTTTTTAAGGGGGCGTTTCCTGTATGGCTTTGTGGGGAAAGGCTGGGAATGGACGCCTGGGGATTTGCTTTTGTTATGGCGGCCCCGGTATTGGGACATGCCTATTCTTTTTTTCAAAAAGGACACGGAGGGAAGGCTATTGCAGTTACTTTCGGCGTGCTGATCGGACTTCTTCCGGTTTGGAAGCCTCTTGCCTTTTTGATCTTCTGGTATCTGTTATTTGTTGCTGTGGTTCCTATGAGATCAAATACCAGAAAAAGCATATATGCTTTTCTTGCGTTTACTCTTACCTGTCTGGGTTTTATCCGGCAGAAAAGTATTCTTGCAGGCTGTCTTCTGATATCGGTCATTGTGATCCATAAGCATTGTCTCAAAGCAAAGGCCGCATATAGAGAAAGCGGAGAATGGAGGCTTGAATGAAAGCGCTGATTTTATCCTGCAATACAGGAGGGGGACATAATTCCGCCGCCAGAGCCATTGCAGAAGAAATGCACGAAAGAGGAGATGAAGCCTATGTGCTGGACTATCTCTGCCTGGCAGGAGAAGGGGTATCCAGGCTGGTAGGAGACGGCTATGTGCAGATCGTTAAGAAAACTCCCAGACTTTTTGGGCTTGTATATAAGCTGGGGATGGTGATCAGCCGTCTGACGAGGAAATCTCCGGTCTATTATGTGAACGGAAGAATGGCGAAGTATCTGGACAGTTATCTCAGGGAGCATCCGGTAGACGTTCTGGTGATGCCTCATCTTTATCCGGCAGAAACCATTACCTATATGAAAAGCAAGGGGATGAAGCTGCCCCTTACAGTAGCAGTAATGACAGATTATACCTGTATTCCCTTCTGGGAGGAAACAGACTGCGATTATTATGTGCTTGCCCATGAAGCAATGAAAAAATCCTGTATAAAAAGAGGCATTCCTGAAGAAAAACTTCTTACTTTTGGGATTCCTGTGGCAAAGAGTTGCCGCAGAAAGATAAGCCGGGAAGCTGCCAGAGAGAAATTGGGACTGGATCAGCAGGGGAAATATTTTCTGGCGGCAGGAGGCAGTATGGGAGCAGGGGATCTTCAGGAGCTTGTGGAAAAACTTCTGGAGGAAACTGTGGATGAAAAGATCCTTGTGATCTGCGGAAGCAACCAAAAGGCAGAGCAGAAGCTGAAAAAAAGATTTTCAGGAGAAGACAGAGTACAGATCCTTGGATTTACCACACAGATGCCTTTGTATTTAAAAGCCTGCGACGTTCTTTTTACAAAACCGGGAGGTCTGACCTCTACAGAGGCGGCGGTGGCCGGGATTCCTATGATCCATACGGCTCCTATTCCCGGATGTGAGACAGTGAACCGGAAATTTTTTGTAAAAGCGGGCATGAGCTGGTCGGCCATGACCTTGAAAGGACAGGTGGAAAAGGGAGTCAGTCTTATGAACGACAGAGAAGCCGCCTGGGAGATGATGGAAAAGCAGAAAAAACAGATCCACGGCCAAGCAGTGGAGGAGCTGTATGATTTTATCAGCAGTGAGATTAAGAAAAGGAAACAGAAATAAAAGAAGAATCATAAAAGAAATCCCCCCCGGAGGCTTGCGGCAGGGATTTCTTTTTTTATATAATAATAAAATATGCGGAAAGGCGGAAAAGAAAATGAATACATTAAAAGAGGAAATTAAGGCCTACTGGACAGACCGGGCCAGAGGCTATTCTGAATATAATCAGCAGGAAATGGCAGACGCGCGAAGAGAAATGTGGAAGACAAAATTGGTTTCTCTTCTCAGAGAGGTGTTTCCAGATAGAGAAACAAAAGAACTTAAGGTTCTGGACGTAGGAACAGGATCGGGATTTTTTGCCATTCTCCTTGCAGAAGCAGGCTGTCAGGTAACGGCTGTGGACATGACAGAGGAGATGCTGAAAGAAGCTCGAAGCAATGCCGGGGAATTGGAAGAAAAGATTAAATGGGGGATCAGCGACGCCCAGAAGCTGGAGTTTTTGGATAAAACCTTTGACGCAGTATTTTCCAGAAACGTGACCTGGAATCTTCCAGATCCGGCCCAGGCATATCGGGAGTGGTATCGTGTGCTGAAGCCAGGCGGCGTTATGTGGAATTTTGACGCGGACTGGTACGGCCATCTTTATGATGAAAAAAAGAGAAGCGGTTACGAGGAAGACAGGCGCAGGACAGAGGCAGAAAATATTGAAGATTATTATGCGGGAACAGATACAGAACGGATGGAAGCCATTGCAAGACAAGTTCCTTTAAGCAGGCAGAAACGGCCCCTCTGGGATCTGGCCGCTATGGAACAGGCCGGATTTACAGATACATCCTGTGACAAAGAGGTTTGGAAGGAAGTATGGACGGAGGAAGAAATCGTAAATAACGGATCTACTCCTGTTTTTCTTCTGGAAGGAAAAAAGAGGGAAGATTTCTGCCAGTGGGGAGCAAAGGCTGCTCCGGGAGAAGTATGGCAGGGAGAGCTTTCGCTGGCAGAGGGAGAATTTATGCTTCCTGCTGCAGTTTTTCATGGGAAAAAACCAGGAAAGACAATCTTGATCACAGCAGGCGTCCATGCCGGAGAGTATGTGGGGATCCAGGCGGCCATAGAACTGAGCCATAAGCTGAAGATCCATAAGGTGGCAGGCACGGTGATCCTTGTTAAGGTGATGAATCTTCCGGCTTTTGAAAAGAGAAAGGGAAGTCTGGGTCTTACCGATCAGAAAAACCTGAATAGAGTATTTCCGGGAAATCCAAAAGGAACAGAGATGGAACGTCTGGCATGGGCGTTTTCAAAAGAGGTGCTTCCGGCTGTGGACTACTATATTGACCTTCACAGCGGAGATGATTATGAACAGCTTACTCCTTATGTTTACTATGCCGGAATGGCTTCTGAGGAGACAGTGAGAGAATCAAGAAGAATGGCGGAGCAGGTGGATGTTCCCTACATGGTCCGTTCAAACGTATCTTCTGGAGGCGCATATAATTATGCGGCTTCCACAGGGATTCCAAGTATTCTCATTGAGCGGGGAGGCATGGGAGCCTGGACAGAGGAAGAGGTACGTTCTACCAGACGGGACGTGAGGAACATTCTCTGCCATCTGGGAATTTATCAGGGACAGAAAGATTACAGAACATATTATCCTCTGGAAGTAACTGATATCTGCTATCAGGACGCTTCTCAGAACGGACTTTGGTATCCCTTTAAAAAAGCCGGAGATATGATCCGGGAGGGCGATATCCTGGGAGAAGTACGGGGTTATGAGGGAAATCTTCTGGAGCTTTGCACTGCAGAGAAAGACGGGGTGATCCTTTATCAGACAGGAACGCTGCAGGTTTTGGAAAACGGCCCTATGATCGCTTACGGGCGGATCGTAAATCCTTATGATGAACGTAAGGAGAGGATTGTCCATTACTGGGAAAAGAGAAGCGGAGATTTTCTTGAGCATAAGAGAGCAGAGCTGCACAGCCCTATGGCAGAGAGATGGCTTTGTGAGATAAGAGGACGGATTCCAAAAGGAAAGAAGCTGAGCATTCTTGACGTTGGATGTGGGGCAGGTTTCTTCTCCGTGCTTCTTGCACAGGAGGGACATCAGGTTACAGGAGTGGATCTGACCCCGGATATGATTGAAAATGCAAAGAAACTTGCCAGAGAGGAAAACGCGGACTGCAGATTTATGGTTATGGATGCAGAAAATCTGGATTTTTCATCAGACAGCTTTGACCTTATTGTTTCCCGTAATCTTACCTGGACGCTGCCGGACGTACGGCGGGCATATAAGGAATGGATCCGGGTGCTGAAACCAGGCGGAACGCTTTTAAATTTTGATGCAAATTATGGAATGAGCGATTTTACAGATATGTCCGTTCTCCCGGAAAATCATGCGCATCAGGAGATTGGTGATGATATGATGCGGGAATGCGAGGAAATTAAACGTCAGCTTCCTATCAGCTCCTACAGCCGTCCCGCCTGGGATCTGGAAGCGCTGGGAGCCATGAACCTTCAAAAGTTTGATGTGGATCTGGGGATCAGCAGCAGGATTTATCTGGAAAAGGATGAATTTTATAATCCAACCCCGATGTTTATGCTGAAAACAGAAAAAGCATAAAGCTGTCAGGAACAGTCATGCCTGCACTTGTGAGATAGCTGTGTCGGGAGTATAATAAGGAACATGTATAATGTAAAAAAGAAACATATAAAAAGTGAGGAGGGGAAGAAAGAACTCATGCACGATTTTGAAAAATATACAAGGATCATCCGTGAGGAAGAGTTTACCAAAAGGATGGAAGAGGAGGTGCTTCCCTATCTTAAAACCCGGGAAAGAGAGGCCTGGATTCCATGTATCAAGGATAATAAACGGCGGATCCATGTAAAAAGGTATCTTGTAGAAAAGCCAAGGGGCGTTGTGATCATCTGTCATGGATTTTCAGAATCGGCCCAGAAATACCCGGAACTGATCTATTATTTTCTCCAGGAGAATTATCATGTTTATATTCCTGAGCATTGCGGCCATGGACTCAGCTACCGCTTAAGCGAAGATCCGTCCCTTGTGCATCTGGATCACTGGAGCCGTTACAGCAGAGATTTTTTGAGGATCTCCCGTCTGGTGCGCAAGGCCCATCCGGGACTTCCCCTTTATGTTTTTGCTCACTCTATGGGCGGCGCAGTGGCGGCTATCGCTGCGGCAAGAGACCCTTATATGTACAAAAAGGTGATCCTGTCTTCCCCTATGATCCGCCCTCTGACCGGAAACGTGCCTTATCCGGCAGCAGTGCGGGTGGCTAGGGCGGCATGCCGGGCAGGACGTTCAATGAAATACGCCGCCGGGCAGAAGCCCTATGACGGAAAGGAAAAATTTGAAGCTTCCTCCGGGCTGTCCAGACCAAGATTCGACAGGTATAAGAAGATACGTATGGAAAATCCTGCCTTTCAGACATGGTCGCCGTCATACGGATGGGTTTATAACGCGGCAAAAATGAACTGGTATCTTCAGCGTTGGGGCTACGGGGAAATTCAGGCTCCGGTTCTTCTGTTTCAGGCAGAAACAGATCACCTTGTATCAAATAAGGCTCAGGATATTTTTGCAGAAAAGATCAATCATCATGGAAAAACCTCATGCAGGCTTATTCATATGCCGGGAACAAAACATGAAATTTTTAACAGTCCTGATGAAGTTCTGGAAGACTATTGGGGCAGGGTATTTGGCTTTTTAAAAGGAAGTGAAAAGAAATGATCAGGTATTTTATACTGTATTTGATCCTTATTAACACAGCGGCCTTCATTCTTTACGGAATCGACAAAAAAAGAGCCAGGGAAGGCAGATGGAGGATTCCTGAAAAAATACTTTTTGGCATGGCTGTTATTGGAGGCGGGGCAGGCGCTCTTGCCGGAATGAGCTTTTTTCATCACAAAACAAGAAAACCAAGATTTTATATCGGAGTTCCTCTGCTCCTTCTTCTGGAAGGCGCGGCTCTGGTATGGCTGCTTAAATAAAAGACAGGGGGAATGTATATGGCAGAAACCATTGTCTGTTATGGTGATTCTAATACCTATGGCTATGATCCCAGGTCTTTTATGGGCAAAAGATATCCGAAGGAGATCCGGTGGACAGGACTGCTGGAGAAACACACCGGATGGGAAATCAGAAATTGCGGTGTCAATGGGCGCTGTATTCCTCATGATCCGTCGCAGATCCGTTTTGCACTGGAACAGGCCAGAGGGTGGCGAAGGGAAAATTCTCCTGTTTGGCTGTGGATCATGCTTGGAACAAACGATCTTTTGACAGAGCCGGGATTTACTGCCTGGGATGTAGCAGCCAGAATGGAAAATTTTTTGGAGCTTCTTCTTTCACAGACAGGGGAGGGAGAGCTTCCCATGGCTCTGATCGTTCCGCCGCCTTTGGAATACGGCGCATGGGTAAATGAGGAACGTCTGTACCGGGAGTCGCGGAAACTGGAAGAGGCCTACAAAAAGACGGCAGAGAAGCTGGGAATCGGCTTTGTACCCACAAAAGACTGGGAGATTTCTCTTGTTTTTGATGGCGTACATTTTTCGGAAAAGGGTCATAAAAGATTTGCAGAAAAAATCCTGGAAACTGTAAAAAAATAAAAGAGGTATTTGCAATGGCAAAAAAAATAGGTATTATTTCAGATACGCACGGTCTTCTCCGTCCCCAAGTGATGGAAATATTAAAAACCTGTGACTGTATTCTCCATGGAGGAGATATTAATAAACCGGAGATTCTTGATGAACTCCGTCCTTTGGCGTCCATTTATGCAGTACGGGGAAACAATGACAGGGAATGGGCAGAGGGGCTGGCCAAAACCCTGCGCTTTACTATAGAAGGGGTTGAATTTTTTATGACCCATAATAAGAAGGATGTGGACTGGGAACTGGGAAGCGCCCAGGTAGTGGTGTTTGGACATACCCACAGATATTTCGAAAAGGAAATCGACGGCAGGCTGTGGATCAATCCGGGAAGCTGCGGAAAGCGGAGATTTGACCAGGAAATTACAATGGCAGTAATGCAGGTAGAAAATGGAAATTACCAGATGGAAAAAGTTGTAATAGAGCCCTGAAAACAACTGTTTTATACCATATCATAAAACAGAACGAATTTTCTCGAACAAAGATTCGATAAAAACAAGTTCGTCCCAGTTTATTGGACATACTATATGATATAATCTTCGATAATAAAACAAAATGTTCAGAAAACATGTTCAGAAAATATGTTCGGACAGGGAGGAACAGAAGATGCAGTATGTACAGAGGGCGGACAGGAAGATTGTTGGATATGAAGAAACGGAATATGATCAGAACCGGAGAAACAGCAGAGATCAGGGAAAGAAGAAGTTTTCCAGAACAATGGCTCTGATTCTGGGCGTAGTGCTTACCTTGGAGCTGATGATCATGGGAGCCATGCTTTTTCACATTGATTTTCATTCTGCAGACAGGATTGCCATGGTATTTGCTTTTGCAGTATTATATTTTGGAGTTGTAGCAGGACTGACAGACAAGTAGGAGGGGTTATGCCCAGATCGTTTAACCAGAAGCTGAAAATTTTATACATTATGCAGATCCTTCAGGAGAGAACAGATCGGGATCATCCTATATCTGTAAAAGACATTATTTCTGTGCTGGCGTCTTATGGGATCAGTGTGGAGAGGAAGACGGTTTATGATGACATTGAGACGCTGCGAGCCTTTGGAATGAAGATTGGCAGCCGCAGGGGCAGGATCGCCGGATATTATCTGGAGGAACGCACCTTTGAGCTGCCGGAGCTGAAATTCCTTATGGACGCTGTACAGTCCTCTCATTTTATTACCAGGAAGCAGACACAGAGGCTGATCAAGAAACTGGAAGGTCTTGCCAGCGCACCTCAGGCCCGCAAGCTCCAGAGTCAGATATTTGCAGAGCCGGGGATCAAGACTCCAAATGAGGAGATATACATGAATGTGGAAACAATCTATGATGCGATCTCTGCAAACAGCCAGATCAGTTTCCGATATTATGAATGGACCACATCCAGGAAGCTAAAGGTCAAAAAAGAAGGGCAGAGATATCTGGTAAGCCCCTGGAAAATGATCTGGAATAACGACAGTTATTATCTTCTGGGTCTGGATGAAAGAAGCGGTATTGTGAAGCATTACCGGGTAGACAAGATGATGCAGGTAAGCCGGGAGAAGGAGAAGCGCAATGGAGCGGCTATTTTCCGAGATTTTGACCTGGGTAAGTTTTCAGTAGGAACTTTTGGGATGTTTGGAGGAAAGGACACAGCTTTGAAGCTGGAGTTTGAGAACCGCCTTATCGGCGTGGTCATGGATCGGTTTGGACAGGACGCTATGATCCTGCCTACAGATGAGGATCATTTTTCTTTCCAGGCGCATATTCATGTCAGCAGTCCTTTTTTCGGGTGGCTTGCAGGGCTTGGGCCAGGAGTGAAGATCCTTTCTCCAGAGAAGACACGCAGGGAATACATGGCGTTTCTTAGAAACGCCATGAAGGAATATGAGGAAACCAATGGCAAGAATATCAGTAAAATCCAGACTTCTGGAACTTTTGGAACAGAATAGAGGAATCACTATTTCGGGAGAACAGATGGCCAGGGAGCTTGAATGTACCCGCGCGGCTGTATGGAAGGCGGTAAAGGCTCTTCAGCAGGAAGGATATGAGATCGAGGCAGGGCCAAATAAGGGCTACATGCTTTCGGAGGATAATAATATTCTGGCAGAGGAAGGAATCCGTCCTCTTTTGCGCCAGCCTGAAGTATATCTGAAGCTTTATCAGGAAACAGATTCCACCAACAGGGCGGCCAAGCAGGCAGCGATAGCGGGAGAAGCGGGACATGGAAGCGTAATCCTGGCCTGCGGTCAGAGCTGCGGCAGAGGCAGGAGAGGAAGAAGCTTTTATTCTCCCTCACAGGCTGGACTTTATCTTAGCGTAATCCTTCAGCCCCAGGGGAATTTAAGAGAGAGTCTTCTTTTGACTACAGAGGCGGCGGTAGCTGTATATAAGGCGGTCAGGAAGATTACAGGTATTGAGCTGGATATCAAATGGGTCAATGATCTTTATTATAAGGGGAAGAAGGTCTGCGGGATTCTTACAGAGGCGATTACAGATTTTGAGAGCGGAGAGATCCAGTATGCAGTTGTTGGGATCGGACTGAATCTTTATGAGGAAGAGGGCGGTTATCCGCCGGAGCTTAGGGGAATCGCAGGAGGGCTCTATAGGAACCAAAGAGAAGCAGAAGACGTAAACAGAAACCGCCTTGCAGCAGAGATCGTCAACTGTCTTCTGGATGAAACCAGGGAACTTAAACTTTTGCCGGAATATCTATCCAGAAACATAGTTCCGGGACACAGAATACAGATTTTGGATGGAAAGCAAAGCCGCAGTGCCTATGCTCTTGCCATTTGTCAGGACGGACGTCTGAAAGTTCGGGAGAGGGATGGTTCGGAGTCCTTTTTGTCTTATGGAGAGGTATCTGTTATAGTGGAGTAAATAGACAGAAAAGGCAAAATAAGTTGAATACTTAAATTTTATGGATGATTTGCACAAAAAATCATCCATTTTTTTGTACAAAATAGTCATACTCATTGTTGACTTTTAAAAAAAGAAGAGTAAAATAAAGAAATCAAAAATCGGTCTGACTAAATTGGGCCGTGGGAAAAGGAGGGAGTGGAACGAACAGTTTATCCGATGTATTAAAAGAAGAACTGAACTGCAAAACTGTTTTTACAATACCTGTAGGTAATGGAATTCCGGTCTTTGAATCCGTAGTAGTTACCTGGGTGATCATAGCAGTTCTGCTGATTCTGTCCCTGATTCTTACAAGGAATTTAAAAGTGATGAATCCGGGGAAGAGACAGCTTCTTTTGGAAGCGGGCATTGATGCTATGCGAAAGTTCTTCCGGGGAATTCTGGGAGAAGACGGAGACATTTATATCCCTTACATGATGACGGTGGTTATTTACCTGGGAGTTGCTAATGTATCAGGAATTTTTGGAGTGAAACCTCCTACAAAGGATCTGAATGTGACTTTGGCACTGGCATTGATGAGTATGTTTCTCATTGAATACTGCGGTATTCATAAAAAGGGTCTGAAAGGCTTTTTCAAAAGTTTTCTTGATCCTATTCCGGTAATGCTTCCCATGAATATTATGGAGGTTGCAATCCGGCCGACAGCTCTTTGCTTCCGGCTCTTTGGCAACATACTGGGAGGCTTTGTAGTAATGGCACTGGTGGAGTTTGTGTGCCCGGCGGTATTGCCGATTCCTTTTAGTCTGTATTTTGATTTTTTTGACGGATTTATACAGGCATATATTTTTGTATTTCTGACATCTATGTTCATGAGAGAGACCATGGACTGACAGAATGAAGATGTGAACGATTATCATTTTTATAACTCAGGAGGAAAAGATTATGACAAGCTTAGTCGCTATTGGAGCAGGTATTGCAGCATTAACAGGTATTGGAGCAGGTATTGGTATCGGTCTGGCAACATCTAAGGCTGTGGAAGCAATTGCAAGACAGCCGGAGGCAGAGAGCAAGATCAGTAAAAACCTTCTGCTTGGATGTGCTCTTGCTGAGGGTACTGCAATCTTTGGATTTGTAGTAGGACTTCTGATTGTGGTTATGCTGGGCTGACACTTTGCTATTTAGACAGAAAGGCAGGTACAGACGATGATTCAAATTAATCTGAATCTTGTCTTTACGATCATCAACCTGCTGATCTTGTATGTGCTGATGAAAAAATTTCTTTTTAGTCCGATTATACGGGTTATGGATCAGAGACAGCAGATGTTGGATCAGCAGTTTGAAGAAGCACAAAAGACAGAAAATATGGCAAATGAGCTTCAGAAGAAATATGAAGACGCTCTGAAATCCGCCAGAGAAGAATCCTTAAGGATTGTAGAACAGGCAAAGCTGGAAGCAAAGAGTCAGGCCGAGAATACTGCTCGGGAAGCCAGAGAACAGGCAGATCAGATGGTTCTGAAGGCCAGAGCAGAGATTCAAACGGAGCAGGAGAATGCCATGAGACAGATGCAGGGAGAAATTGGAAAACTGGCAATGGAGGCTGCAGATAAAATTTTGGGCAGCAAAGCCGGTGCGCAGACAGATTCTTCCATATATGATCAATTTATAGAAAAAGCAGGTGATTCCCATGACAACAGCAGCTGTTAATTATGCAAAGGTTTTGTATGAGCTTGGTACTCCACAGACAGCTGTCAGGGAAGCGCAGGAGCTTTTCAGAAAAAATCCGGAGCTTGTAAGCTGCCTGGAAAATCCACTTACCGCATTTGGATCAAAAGAGAGAGTTGTAGATCGGATTTTTCCCACAGAGATAAGAACTTTTATAAAGGTGGTATGCAGGCACAGAAGAATCATGCTCTGGCAGGAGATTTTTCAGGAGTATCAAGAGCTGTGCCAGGAAGCAGAAAATGTGATGAAAGCAGTTTTGATCTATGTAACTCCGCCTGATGAAAAACAGGAAAAGGGAATCAAGGAGTTTTTGTGCAGAGAATGTAAGGTAAAAGCCGTAGATCTTAAGCTTGTACAAGACCAAAGCCTGATCGGAGGGTTTATCCTGGAGGCGGGTGGAAAGACATATGATTGGAGTTTGCGAGGACGCTACCACAGGCTTGAAGAAAAACTGACCCGGAGGTGAAGGATTTGAGTACAATGAATCCAGAAGAGATTATATCAATTCTGAAAGAGGAAATAGAAAATTATGATGAAATAAGTAAAGACCAGGAATCAGGCCGGGTGATTTCCGTAGGAGACGGAATTGCATCTGTTTACGGAATCGATCATGCCATGTATGGTGAAGTGGTCATTTTTGAAAATGGACTAAAGGGCATGGTTCAGGATATACGGTCTGAAAGCATTGGGTGTATCCTTTTTGGAAAGGATTCAGGAATCCGTGAAGGAACCAGAGTTGCCAGAACCGGAAAACAGGCTGGCATTCCTGTTGGAGAGAATTTTATAGGAAGAGTGGTCAATGCACTTGGAGCCCCATTAGACGGAAAAGGAGAAATTGAGGAAGATGAATATCGTCCCATTGAACATCCGGCACCGGGGATTATTGAAAGGAAATCGGTTACGATTCCGCTGGAAACAGGAATTTTGTCCATTGATTCTATGTTTCCCATTGGACGGGGACAGCGAGAGCTGATTATCGGGGACAGGCAGACAGGAAAAACCTCTCTGGCTGTAGATACGATTTTGAACCAGAAGGGCAAAAATGTGATCTGTATTTACGTTGCAGTTGGACAGAAAGCTTCGACAGTTGCAAAAGTGGTCTCTACTCTTGAAAAACACGGAGCAATGGAATATACCACTGTATTTTCCTCCACTGCCAGTGACTGTGCGCCGCTTCAGTATATTGTTCCCTATGCAGGAACCTCTCTTGCGGAGTATTTTATGTATAAGGGACGTGACGTGCTGATTGTTTACGACGATCTGTCTAAACATGCAGTGGCATATCGTGCACTATCTCTTCTTCTTGAGAGAGCTCCAGGACGAGAAGCATATCCTGGTGATGTTTTTTATCTGCATTCCAGACTTCTGGAGCGTTCCAGCCGTTTAAATGAGGAGGCCGGAGGCGGTTCTATCACAGCACTTCCGATCATTGAGACACAGGCCGGAGACGTATCGGCTTATATTCCTACAAATGTGATTTCCATTACAGATGGCCAGATCTTTTTGGAAAGCGACCTTTTCTTTTCCGGTATGCGTCCGGCAGTTAATGTAGGTCTTTCTGTATCTCGTGTAGGAGGGGCGGCGCAGACAAAAGCAATGAAAAAAGCATCGGGAAGTATTCGTATTGACCTTGCCCAGTACAGAGAAATGGAGGTTTTCACTCAGTTCAGTTCAGATCTGGATGAAGCTACAAAAGCACAGCTGGTATATGGAAGCTGCCTGATGGAGCTTTTAAAACAGCCATTGTGCAGTCCCCTGAAGCTTCATGAGCAGGTCATTACATTATGGGCTGCAACACATAAAAAGCTTGTACATGTAGAAACAAAAAGAGTGAAAGAATATCAGAAACAGCTTTTGGAATATTTTGATAATGCCTATCCAGAGATTGGAAGAGAGATCGAGGAAACAAAACAGCTGACAGATGAACTGGGAGAAAAGATTCTTGTTGTGGCAGAGGAATTCAAAAAACGTTCAGAGGCAGAATAAGAAGCCTTGATAGCAGGAGGAACTTATGGCAAATGCAAGAGAAATACAGAGCAGAATAAAAAGTGTCCAGGACACCATGAAAATTACCAACGCCATGTATATGATTTCCTCTTCCAAAATGAAAAAAGCAAAAAAGATACTGGAGGACACGGAGCCGTTTTTTTATAATATGCAGGGCGCCATTGCCAGGATACTCCGTCATGTTCCGGATATTAACCATCCTTTTTTTAGTGTGAGGCATCTGGTGCCGACAGAAGAGCGAAAAACAGGACTGATCGTTGTTACCGGAGATAAGGGAATGGCAGGCGCATATAATCATAACATTACAAAGGTAACAGATGCGTTTATGGAAAAGACTCCCGGATATCACAGACTTTATGTTTTGGGAATGACAGGCCGCCAGTACTATGAGAAAAAGAGTGCGGATGTGGATGGCAGCTTTCGTTATACAGTACAGAAGCCCACCATGCACAGAGCCAGACTGATCAGTGAGGAAGTCGTAAGGGCTTTTCTGGAAAGAGAGCTGGACGAGGTACATATTATATATACGCAGATGCAGAATGCGGCAGTAATGGAACCAGTGGATATGCAGCTGCTTCCACTGAAAAAAACAGAGTTTTCGCCTTTTCAGATTCCAGCAGGAGCACCGCAGGAAGAAATAGAGATGTTTCCTTCGGCAGATGCAGTGTTGGATACAATGATTCCAAATTATCTGACAGGAGTTATTTATGGATGTCTTGTAGAGGCATATGCCAGTGAAAATAATGCCCGAATGACTGCAATGCAGTCTTCTACTGACAGCGCAAAAAAAATGCTTCAGGAACTTTCCATACAGTATAATCGCGCGCGTCAGGCAGCGATCACTCAGGAGATTACAGAGGTTATCAGCGGAGCGAAAGCCCAGAGAAGGAAGTGACAGGAATGAATAAAGGTAAAATCATACAGGTAATGGGACCTGTCGTAGACGTTGTTTTTGAAAAAGGAGAGCTTCCAGATATAAGAGAGGCCCTGGAAGTAGAAAACAATGGAAAAAAATGTATTATGGAAGTATCCCAGCATCTGGGAAACCGTGAAGTGCGCTGCATTATGTTAAGCGCCAGTGAAGGACTTCAGAGAGACAGAGAGGTAATTGCTACAGGAAGTGGAATTAAGGTTCCTGTAGGAGACTGTACACTTGGAAGACTTTTTAATGTTCTGGGAGAAACTGTGGATGGCGGAGAGTCCCTTGAAGATAAGGAACACTGGGTAATTCACAGAGATCCGCCAAGCTTTGAAGATCAGAGTCCGGCAGTGGAGATACTGGAAACAGGAATTAAGGTTATTGATCTTCTGGCTCCATATGCAAAAGGCGGTAAGATTGGTCTTTTTGGAGGCGCCGGTGTTGGTAAAACTGTGCTTATTCAGGAGTTGATCCAGAATATTGCCACAGAGCATGGCGGATATTCTATTTTTACAGGAGTGGGCGAGCGTTCCCGTGAGGGTAATGACCTTTGGTCAGAGATGAAGGAATCGGGTGTTCTTGAAAAAACAGCCCTGGTGTTTGGACAGATGAACGAGCCGCCGGGATCACGTATGCGTGTAGCGGAAACCGGTCTTACTATGGCAGAATATTTCCGTGATCAGGAACACAGGGATGTACTTCTTTTTATTGATAATATTTTCCGTTTTGTACAGGCTGGTTCTGAGGTATCTGCACTTCTGGGCCGTATGCCTTCTGCAGTAGGCTATCAGCCTACTCTTTCTACAGAAATGGGAGAGCTTCAGGAGCGTATTGCTTCTACAAGATCTGGTTCTGTAACGTCTGTACAGGCAGTTTATGTGCCGGCAGATGACCTGACAGACCCGGCTCCTGCAACCACCTTTGCTCATTTGGATGCGACAACAGTTCTGTCCAGAAAGATTGTAGAACAGGGTATTTATCCGGCTGTTGATCCATTGGAATCTACATCTCGTATTCTGGAGGCAGATGTGGTAGGTGAAGAGCATTATGAGGTTGCCCGCCGTGTTCAGGAAATTCTTCAGAAATATAAAGAGCTGCAGGATATTATTGCCATCCTTGGTATGGAGGAACTGTCCGACGAGGACAAAAATACTGTGTACAGAGCAAGAAAGATCCAGAGATTTTTATCTCAGCCGTTTCATGTGGCTGAGAACTTTACAGGAATCCCAGGAAAATATGTTCCTTTAAAAGAAACGATTCGTGGATTTAAGATGATTGTAGAGGGAGAAATGGATCAGTATCCAGAAAATGCTTTTTTTAATGTGGGAACCATTGACGAGGTAATTGAAAAAGCAAAAACTCTTGAACAGTAAGGAGCAGAGCTTATGGAAAATACGTTTGGCCTGGAAATCTATGCAAGCAACAAATTGTTTTTTTCCGGACGTGCCAGATCTCTGACCGTTCCTGTAGAGGATGGAGAAAAATGTTTCCTTTCTCATCATGCGAATCTGATTGCAGCTCTGGTACCGGGAGAGCTTCGGTATGAGGATTCAGAAGGGAATCAGGTGCTTGTGGCAGTCAGCTCCGGCTTTGTGGAAATGATTAATAACCGTGCCAAGATCTTTTGTCTTACAGTGGAAAGACCAGAAGAAATCGATGTGAACAGGGCAAGGGAAGCCAGAGAAAGAGCAGAAGAACAGCTTCGCCAGAAGCAGAGTATTCAGGAATATCATATGAGCCAGCTTGCTCTTTCCCGGGCGATGACAAGACTTAGGGTAACAAAGAATTTATAAGAGATAAAAAAAGCTGCCGTCCCGTCAGAATTACTGACAGGGCGGCAGCTTTTTGAAAGTCAGGATCATTGTCTGTTCGCTGGATCCGACTGTGACGGATCTTCAGCTTGAGAGGAGTATTCTGTATTTTGCGTTTCGGGTTTTTCTGCAACTGGTGTCTCAGCCTTCTCCATATCCGGGGCAGGGGGGGTGTGAATTTCAGTTTCCGCCTGATGATAAGGGCGGTAAGGTTCCCAGTAATGTTCTTCCTTTTTGGCTGTGGTTTCGGAAGAGCTTTCACTGTCAAGCTCTGATTTTTTGTCTTTGAGGATATGCAGACCTGCAGCAATGATCACAAGAGCGATAATAATAGAAGGAAGTTTATAAAATACATTGCTGAGGAATCGGGCAATCGCATCAGGAAGGATCCAGAGGATCAGTCCCATAAGGTTGTTCCATAAGATGGAAACACCAAAGATGATCAGAAGCACAGCCAGCAGCTTTTTGTATTTACGGATATAGTGATCTGTGTTGTCAATAAACTGATCCATATGAAGAACATAAGTGTCTTCTACAGAATAGAAATCTTCTTCTGAAAGAGCTTTCAGATTGTGTACATTAAAGAAACTGTAAGCCCACAAAATAGGCAGGAACATTACGATAAAGCTGATACCGGAAACGCCTGCAAAGGCAATACATCCCCAGAATAAAAGCATGATACTGAGCCCCTGTTTCTTAAATCCCATGTACAATTCTCCGGCTCCGGGAATCAGGGAGCAGATAAAAACCAGAAATCCTTTTTTTTGTTTTGTCATTTTAGATCGCCTCCATTTAATAATTTATTTGAAAAGCTTCCGATATAGTCCATTACAGCATCGGATCCACGGGAAAACCCCCAGCTTATATTTTCTGTAAGATCTCTGAAACTTTTGGATGATCGTTTCTGTTCTGTTTTTATGGTATATTCCAGTGGCTGGGACTGAGAAAATACAGGAAGAGCTGAGAAGTCTACCTGCTGCACAGTAAACAGGAGAAAGAGCGCTGCAATTACTCCTGCAGCTGTGCGAAGTCCATAATAAAAGAGCTGCATTTTTCGGGAGGTGCTGCGTATAGCTCTGGAAGCCTGAACGTCAGGGGCCGCTGCCCTTTGAAGGATCTGTTCTGTAAGATAGTCAGGCGCAGAAATCTCCGAATTAAGAGATTCTTCTTCCAGCATCCTGGACAGACAGAAATCACACTGATCCAGATGCTCCAGAAAAGCGATCATTTCTTCTGTATCCATAGAATCGTGACCTGAAAAGTTCTTTATAGAATCTTCTTCGATATGCATATCATCGGCTCCTTTCTTTTATATTTCCCTGGGCAGCCAGAAGCTTTTTAAGCATTGCCTTGGAACGGTAAAGCTGAGTTTGGATTGTTTTTGGATTTTTTCCTGTTTGCCGGGCGATCTCCGCAACTGAAAGCTGCATACAAAAATGCGAAACAGCAACTTCTCTATAGGGGCTTTTGAGCTGCTGGATCAAAGCATATACCTGCAAATCTGAATCCGTTTTAAGATAAAGATTCTCAGGGGTGGAGGAAGTGTCGGCAATCTGGGTAAAATAGGAATCTTCAGTTGGGACACTGCGCCGCCCGGCCGCTTTGAGAAAATCAAGGCACTTACGGACAGCGATCTTGCTGAGCCATGCTTTTTCATAAGCGCCGTCAAAACGAGAAAGGTTTTTGTAAGCAGATAAAAATACTTCCTGGGTCAGATCTTCGGCGTCAAAAGGGTTTCCGACAGATTTCAAACAGATGGAGTAGATCAGATTCTGATACTGCTCCAAGAGATATTTCAAATATTCTTCCTGTGAAATATAATCAGCCCCTTTCTTTATTATACAAATTTTCTGTAACTGTTCAAATACCATTGTGAACAATGACAGATCTGCCGTAACTGTCCAGGATTATTTCCCGTTCATTTATTATAACGCGGCAGTCCGGGAAATGGATTCAGATTTTTATAAAATTTTTAGAGACAAAAGGAACCCGTTCCATCATAATGACGAAAAACCTTCTGTTTTTCAGTCAGAGGTAAGATTGTAAACCAATTTTTTGTATGCTATAATCATAAACATACAAAATATGCTGTCTCACAGCATAGATTGACAGAATAAAGACGTTTTCGGTGAGGGCGCAGGACATCAGGCGGCTGTATGTTATGGGCCAGAAGTGAAGATGCAGAATAAGATGCTGCTTCGAAGCAAGAACATGGAACCGCTCTTGAATCTGAATAGGCTGATGATTAGGATTTATATTTATAAGGAAGAAGTGTATGGCAAGTATCAGAGATGTGGCGCAGAAGGCCGGAGTAGGCGTAGGCACTGTGTCAAGAGTTATAAACGGCAGCGGCTATGTAGCAGAAAAGACAAGGGAAAAAATTGAAAATGCGATTCATGAATTGGAGTATACGCCAAATGAGCTGGCCCGTAATCTGTTCAAGAACAGAACTGGGATCATCGGCGTTCTGGTACCTGACCTGGATCATCCGTTTTTTTCAGCATTTGCAAGAGAGACGGAGATTGCTCTCTATAATAAAGGATATAAAGCAATGGTCTGCAATACCATCGGAAGCAGTAACAGGGAGCTGGATTATCTGAATATGCTGGATCGCAATATGGTGGATGGAATCATAACAGGTTCTCATACCCTTCATGTAGACGAATACCGCAGGAGAAAACATACCATAGTTTCTCTTGACCAGGATTTCGGGCCGGAGATCCCCATGGTAGGTTCAGATCATACTTATGGAGGTGCTTTGGCTGCAGAGATACTAATTAAGAATAAATGCAGGAAGGTCCTTCATATTGCAGGAGTAGCTCCGAATGTAGCTGCGAAGAATAAAGATACAACTTTTAAGGCGATTCTTACAGAACACGGGGTAGAAGTAGTGGACCTGATGATGGAATGGAACAAGTTTGACCATCTGTCATATTGGGAGATTGCAAAGGAAGCAATTCGTAAGTATGACGGAATCGACGGGATTTTTTCAACAGACCAGCCGGCGCTGCACTATATGCACCTGGCTATGAAAGCTGGGAAAAGAGTACCGGAGGATCTGAAGGTTGTAACTTATGACGGAATGGATATTGCCAGACTTTGTTATCCTGAAGTGACCTGTATTGACCAGAATGTTAAATTTCTGGCAGAAACATGTACGGACACGGTACTAGGTTTAATAGAAGACAAGGAACGCGTTCCACAAAAGCAGATCATCGGAGTGGAATTTCATCAGGGACAAACTACATATCCGGTGGAATTAAATGGAATATTCTGAAATAAAACATAATAAATGAAATAAAAAACAGAGATATCTGATAATATAAAAAGATATCTCTGTTTTTTGTTTTTTATCAAAATGTGCTTTTCTGGGAACGAAAAGGAAAGATTTTTGGGAGATTAGATGTTAAAAAAATCACAATATGAATTGTGCAAATGATACAAAACAAAACATATAAAATAGTAAAAATGGACGAAAGTATCAATAGAGGCGGTTTTTTGGCGAGATTCTATTGACAAAACACCTATATGACGTTATTATTAAATCATCACATGGAACGGCTTCCATACAAATTCCTCTTGCAGAAAATACAGGAGGAATTTAAAAATAAGAAATGTGGAACGGGTTTCATAAAATCCAGGCGCGCAGGGAAAAAGAAAAGTAATTTTCTAAATATTAAGGAGGAAGAGATAATGAAGAAAGCAATTAGCATGGCAATGGCAGCAGCAATGATTCTTTCTGCAGGAGTTACTACAGTTCCGGTAATGGCTGATGAAAAAGCAGAACTGACAATCTGGAGTCCGGCAGATAAGCAGGCAATCGAAACCTGGTGGGAGGAGAAGATTGCAGAATGGAATGAAGCAAACCCGGATATTCAGGTAAAACGTGAAGCAATCGACCGTTCCGACTCCTACGCATATGACAATAAGATCGCAACAGCACAGACATCTAATGACCTTCCTGACATCTTCTTTGTAGACGGACCGCAGGTTTCCTATTATGCGGCAAACGGAATTACAGTTCCTCTTGACGATTATTTTACAGAGGAAGACAAGGCTGATTTTGTTGATTCTGCAATTACCCAGAATACATATGACGGTAAGCTGTATGCTATCGGCGCAACAGAATCTTCAGTAGCTCTCTACTATAATAAAGATTACCTGAAAGAATGCGGCGTGGACGTAGAGGATCTGGATTCCAGAACTGTAGAGAACCCGATTACCTGGTCTGAGTTTGCAGAGATCGCAGAGAAATGTACAACAGACGATTATGTTGGAGCACATATCATCATGGACCACGGCGAGGGTCTTCCCTATGCCCTTGAGCCAATGTATCTTTCTGCAGGAAAAGATTACATCAGTGAGGACGGAAAAGAAGCAGACGGATATGTAAACAGTGAAGAAGCAGTAAAAACTACTTCCTATCTGGCAGACATGATCGCAAAAGGATATGCAAACATTGAGCCGATCCAGGATGAGTTCCTGAACGGCGCATGCGCAACAATGATCGGCGGTTCCTGGGATGTATCTCTTCTGGAAGAAAGCGCTGAATTTGACTGGGGCGTAACTTATTATCCAGTAAACGACGATACAAAAGAAGCAGTTTCTCCATGCGGAGACTGGTCAGCAGCAGTAAGCAAGGACTGCGAGAACGTAGATGCAGCAGGCAAATTCCTTTCCTGGCTGATGAACACAGATAATGTAGCAAGCTATGCGGCAGCAATTGCAAAACCGGCAACACGTGTTTCCGCTTATGAAACAGAAGCAATGGCAGACTATAAAGAAGGACCTCGCGCCCTTTTCAAAGAGCAGCTTGAGAATACAGCAGTTCCTCGTCCGAGAACACCTTCCTATGCAACATTCTCATCTGCATATGCAGAAGCTATGACAAATATCTTCTCTGACGCATCCAGTAATGAAGAAGTGGATGAGGATTACATCCAGTCTGAGCTTGATACAGTAGCAGAAACCTTTACTGAGGATTATGAAACTTATTACGCAGAATAAAAGCTGAGAGATATACTATTTAAGAATCATTAACATCTGCTCCCGGCGGTATCCTTTCGAAAATATATGAAAGATCCACCGGGAGCAAGGTTTCTCTGGAAGTATTTATCACAGGGAAAAGGAGGAAGGAAAATGGCAAAAACAAAGAAACTTTCAGGCCGTAAACGTGACGAACAGCTCACAGCATATGCCTTTGTGGCGCCTGCAGTGATTCTGCTGATCGCATTCCTGGTTGTTCCGATGATCTATACTGTGTACTTTTCCGGCTTTAAATATCAGATCATGAGACCGGATGCAATGAAATTTATAGGTCTGGAAAACTACCAGAAGCTGTTCAGCGATAAGAACTTCTGGATTGCGCTGAAAAATACGATTTACTTTACTGTGCTGGTTGTTCCCTTCCAGTGTGCGCTGGCTCTGGGACTTGCGCTTCTTGTTTCCAAGAAGTTCCGCGGAGTATCTATTTTCAGAACCATGTATTTCAGCCCGCAGCTTACATCCATGGTCGTTATTTCTGTTTTGTGGACAGTGCTTTACAATGCAAACCCAAATACAGGTCTGATCAACTCGATTCTTACTTCCCTTGGAATGGATCCTATCAAGTTTTTGAGCGATGCGGATACGGCAATGAACTCGATCATCTTTATGTCTGCATGGCAGGGCGCAGGATATCAGATGATGATTTTCCTGGCAGGTCTTCAGGGAATTCCAAAGGATCAGTATGAAGCGGCTTCTGTTGACGGCGCGAATAAGTTCAAACAGTTCCTGTATATTACGCTTCCGGGACTGAAAGGAACCATCAAGTACGTAATCATGATCACTATGATCCAGGCAATGAAGCTGTTTACCCAGCCGTATATCATGACTCAGGGCGGACCGAAAAACTCTACAAAGACACTTGTTTACTATATTTACACACAGGGCTTCCAGAAGGGTAACTTCGGATATGCCTGCTCGATTGCAGCAGTATTCTTCGTGATCGTTGTGACTATGTCCATGGCTATGAAGAAAGTTACAGCTGCTACAGATTAAGACAGGAGGAAAGGATTATGACGAAATCAATGAAATTTTCTGCTAAATTCGGAAAGTTTATGTTTTACTTTGGCAATATCGTAATCGGCATTATCTTTGTTTCTCCTCTGATCTGGATGATCTCCGCTTCATTGAAGCCGGAGGCAAAGATATTTGCAAACATGGATTCCCTGATGACATTTTTACCTACACAGGCATCCCTTGCAAACTATTCAGAAGTATTTTCCAGACTGAATATGCCGCTGGTATTTAAAAATACCCTGCTTTATATTGCATTGATTCTGATATTTGACCTTCTTGTAAACTCCATGTGCGGTTATGCCCTGGCAAAATTTGAGTTTAAAGGAAAAGGTGCGATTCTGAACCTTGTAATTGCATTAATGGTACTTCCTATGGAAGCGATCATGCTGCCTCTTTATATCGAAATGTCACAGCTTGGCTGGGTTAATACTCTGGCAGCTCTCGTTGTACCTTTTATTGCAAAATGTTTCTCAATTTATATGTTCAGACAGTTTTTCTGCGACATACCGGATGACCTGATCGAGGCGGCGGCCATTGACGGAAGCAGCCCGGCAGGAACCTTCTTTAAGATCGTAATGCCGATTTCCAAGACCGTATATGCAACTGTATTTATTCTTGACTTTGTAGCGCACTGGAATGACTTTATGTGGCCGTTCCTTGTTATGACAGGAGAGGATAAACGTACGATCCAGCTTGCAGTACAGTCCTTCTTTGGAACACAGCCAGTACATTACAGCGCGATCATGGCAGCTCTGGTAGTTTCTGCGATTCCAATGATCATCATGTTCATTTTCATGCAGAAATACTATGTGGAAGGTATTGCTTCTTCCGGTATCAAAGGCTGATCATGGATGCCTGGCAGTTTAAAGCTGCGGTTGATCTGAAATAAATAATCTGAGAAAAAGCGAAAGGCGGGATGCTGATATGACAAGTGAATTATTACAACATGCCAGAGAATTTGAAAAAGACCATATAAAAGAGATCAGTCCCAAGGAACGTCCCCTTTATCATGTGACAGGAGGAGCAGGATGGATCAACGACCCAAATGGATTCTCGTTTTATAAAGGAGAATATCATCTGTTTTATCAGTATCATCCCTATTCTAATGAATGGGGACCCATGCACTGGGGACATGTGGTAAGCAAGGATCTGATCCAGTGGGAGAGAAGACCGGTTGTTATGGCCCCGGATCAGGAATATGATAATGCCGGATGCTTTTCCGGAAGCGCTCTGGAGCTTTCCGACGGACGCCATCTTTTAATGTATACTGGCGTAGGAAGAGTAACAGAAGAGGACGGAAGCCAGAAAGATTACCAGACACAGTGTATGGCAGTTGGTGACGGAACAGATTATACAAAATATGAAAACAATCCTGTTATCACAACAGAGCTTGTGCCGGAGGGCGGAAGTAAAATAGACTTCCGTGATCCTAAGATCTGGCAGGATGAGGACGGGACGTTTTATGCAGTGGCTTCCAATGCTACAGAAGACGGAAACAGCGCAGTGCTTCTTTTTAAGAGCGAAGATGCGTTTCACTGGGATTTCTGCAGCGTGATCGACAGAAGCGACAGCAAACTTGGAAAGATGTGGGAATGTCCTGATTTCTTTGAGCTAGATGGAAAACATGTGCTTGTGGTAAGTCCTATGGCCATCAAACCTGAGGGATTAAAATTCCATGTAGGACACGGAACCTTATATATTCCGGGAACTTATGATAAAGATACTCACCAGTTTACCCGGGAAGACGTACAGCCCCTTGACAGCGGAATTGATTTTTATGCGCCTCAGTCGATGAAAGCTCCGGACGGACGCAGGATTATGATCGCCTGGATGCAGGCGTGGAGTAATTCCAAGTTTGTACCGGAAGGCGTGAAATATTTTGGCCAGATGACAGTGCCCAGAGAGCTTTCTTTGAAAAACGGAAAGCTGATCCAGAAACCAGTACGTGAACTGGAAAACTTCCGGGGCGAAAAGATCATTCATGAGAATGTGAAAGTTTCAGAAGAAACTTCTCTGGAGGGAGTCAGCGGCAGGGTTCTTGATATGACAGTGACTCTTAAGGCAGAAGACAGCTTTGACAGTTTCTGCATTAAAGTAGCGCAGGATCAGGAATATTATACTTTGATCTCTTATGATCCTCATAAGGAGGTTCTGACTTTGGACAGAAGCCACAGCGGATATATGTATGACATTGTACACAGAAGAGAGATTTCCGTAGCTCCTGTGGACGGTGTGATCACGCTTCGCTGCTTGATGGATCGGTTCAGCCTGGAACTTTTTATTAATGACGGAAGCCAGGCGGCAGCTCTTACTATCTATACGCCTCAGACAGCAGAAGGAATTACTTTTGCAGCAGAGGGAGAGGCAGAGATCAACGTTGAAAAATATGCTCTTTCTTTTTAATATATAAATACCCGGCAGGGGAGCGTTGCAGAAAATAAAGTCTGCAGCGCTCTTTCTGCGTTTATAGATGAATGGGAGGGGCTGTTCACATTTTTGTGCCTGTGGTATAATCATATATCAGTAAGCGAACGGCCTGCTGCGGGCAGGCAAAAGAATAAGAGAGAGGGATAATTCTATGGTGGAAACGCGGAGATTATATTATGAAGACGTTTATATAAAAGAATTTAAAGCAAAGGTAAAGGAGTGCCGAAAAGGAGAGAAGTTTTATGAGATCATTTTGGATCAGAGCGCTTTTTATCCAGAAGGAGGCGGTCAGCCCTGCGATCTGGGAACGCTGGGAGGCGCAGAGGTAAAAGACGTTCAGGAAAAGGACGGAGAGCTGATCCACTATATGGAAACGTCTTTTGATCCAGGGGATGAAGTTCAGGGGAAGATCAATTGGGAACGCCGTTTTGACCTGATGCAGCAGCATTCCGGCGAGCATATTGTCAGCGGTCTTGTCCATGAAAAATATGGATATGACAATGTAGGCTTTCATATGAGCAGCGATGTGATCACCATTGATTTCAGCGGTGTTCTGACAGAAAAACAGCTTGCCAAGATTGAGGAGGAAACAAACCGTAAGATTTGGGAAAACGGAGAAGTAGAAATTTTTTATCCGAAAAAGGAAGAACTGGAGCGTCTTTCCTACAGAAGCAAAAAAGAATTGACAGGAAAAGTCCGTCTCGTACAGTTTCCGGGAGCGGATCTGTGCGCCTGCTGCGGAACTCATGTAATGAGGGCAGGAGAGATTGGAATGGTGAAACTTCTTACAGTAGAAAAGTTCCGGGAAGGCGTCCGCGTCACCATGATCAGCGGCAGACGTGTTCTTGATTATCTGAATATGGTAAACGGACAGAATCATCAGATTTCCGTGAAGCTGTCTGCAAAAACAGAAGAGACAGCCCGGGCGGTAGAACGTCTTCACGAGGAGAACTACCGACTGAAAGGCCAGATCCTCCATTTGACCCAGGAACTTTGCGACACAGAAGCCAAACGGTTTGAAGGCGCAGGAAGCGTACTGATTTTTCATGAAGGGCTTGAGGGAGACAGTGTGAGAAAAATGGCTGACGCTGTAATGGAAACCTGCGCCGGATGCTGCGCTGTATTTTCCAGAAATGAGGACGGAAGCTATAAGTATGCTATGGGAGAAAAGAACGGAGATCTTCGCCAGTTTACAAAAGAAATGAACCAAGCCCTAAATGGAAGAGGAGGCGGAAAGCCGTTTTTCGTCCAGGGATCTGTAAAAGCAGAGGAGGATGAGATCCGCAGATTTTTTAACAGGTAATGGGCTGTGTCTGAAAAGGGCAGAGGAGTTTCCTATATAAGAAAAATGGGGAGGTGAAAAAATGCTGAGTGAATGTCATGCGCATATATTTATGGACGGGATTAATTACCGTGAGGCTGTAAGCCGCCACAGAAACACACCGGATGAAAAAGCAGTGCGCGCCTGTCTGAATGCCTATAAGGAAGCGGGAATAGAGTTTGTCCGGGATGGAGGAGATCCCTATGGAGTTTCTTTTTTGGCAAAAAAGCTGGCGCCGGAATATGGAATCGACTACCGTACTCCTGTGTTTGCCATTCATAAAGAGGGGCATTACGGAAGTATTGTGGGAAAAGGCTTTACAAATATGAAGGAATATCATGAACTGGTACTTGAGGCTGGACGGCAGGGCGCAGATTTTATCAAAATTATGACAACAGGGCTTCTGGATTTTGGCAATCATGGAAAGATAACAGGAACTCCTTTGAAAAAAGAAGAAGTCAGAGAAATGGTCCACATTGCCCATGAAGAGGGATTTGCAGTTATGAGCCATACAAACGGCGTTTACGGAGCCATGGCAGCCATTGAAGCAGGGGCGGACAGTCTGGAACATGGAAATTATATGGATGAAGAGTGTATTTCTATGCTTGCAGACAGCGATACGATCTGGGTTCCAACTCTTGTGACAGTAAGAAATCTTATGGGAACAGCCAGATATGAAGAGAGAGTTCTTCTTCCCATTATAAAAAAAGCAGAAGAGAACCTTATGCTTGCTTTTGAGAAAAAGGCCCAGGTCGCTTTGGGAAGCGACGCCGGGGCCTACAGTGTTTTACATGGAAAAGGGCTTCTGGATGAATACCAGGCCTTTTGCCAAATTCTGGGAAACAGCTCTCTGGTGGAAGAATGGTTGTGTCAGGGAGAATCGAGAATCAGGGAAAAATTCAGGCGTCCTCGATCTTAAGGCAGGGATAAACGTTTGTTTCACGGGACTGGGCAGGATTAAAGGTAAGTTTTACCCGGCTTCCTGTCAGCAGCCCTCCTGAGGAGAGATTTTCGGCAGAGTCAGTGAGAAAGGTCAGAGACATGCTGTCGTCGCTGAGAATCGTGATCGTATTGGCTGTGGATCCGGTTATTTCCCCGGAAACACAGTAGGAGACAGAGTGGCTGCTGCGTCTTTCGGGAATCTCTCCTGTGACGCCGAGAAGATTCATGCCCTCCAGCGTAGTTCCGTTAAAACTGCCGGTATAGATCAGATTTACCCTGGATCCTTCTGTGATTCCTCCGCTGAAACGGCAGGGAATGGATGACATATCAATATTCAGGGTCTCTTTAGAGTTTTGGGGAAGGACCTTAAGAGTATTCATACTGACGCCCTGGATCACTGCACGGAGCTTCTGCTCCTTTTTTTGTTCCTTTTTATTGGAGGTCTGAGGCGTAGGCGTGGGAGCCGGAACCTTAAAGGGCTCTACGTCGGAAACACTGATAACCTTTATATGGGAGGCGTCCTGCTGTGTGGAATCCTGAGACAGGGACTTTAATTCTCCGCGGTAATGAAGGTACACCCAGGCGCCGGAACGTATTCCATTCTGATAATACTGCTGCGTACCTGTGATGGGATAGACGGCTGTGATTCCATCCTGAGATTTCAGGGTAAGGGAATTGGCAGTTAGGTTCTGTACCTGGCCGTAGACT
Organism: uncultured Blautia sp.; assembly: GCF_937880195.1. GTDB lineage: Bacteria > Bacillota > Clostridia > Lachnospirales > Lachnospiraceae > Blautia_A. The sequence goes on along the minus strand of NZ_CALFLA010000003.1, from coordinate 27,850 downwards.
GTTTTTTCTTCCAGTGAGGGCTTATTATGGAAAGGATCTACTACTTTAAGAACCTTAACGCTGCTGGTATCAGCACCCTCAAGCTGTCCTTCATAGATCACATTGACCTGATCTCCGGCAATAAGGCCGTTTTGACATTCCAGATCCGCCTGGGAAACATCAAAGGAATAAAGGGTGGGATCTGCAAAAAGAGTAAGCTGGTTTCCGATGAAATCCTTTATGGTTCCACAAAGCTCATCCATATAGACCCGCGGATGTTCCGCTTCTTTCTGGGGGATCTGGGGATCTCCGGCATTTAATAGCTGATTCAGCCTGTCCTGGGCGCTGCAGCCGGACAGGGAAAGAAAAACAGTTGTCAGGATAAGGGCAGCAGATAATTTTTTCATGAAAATCCTCCGGTGTAAAAATTACCGGGAAAGAGCAGCTAGAAGTCAGGGATTTTGATCCGGGGTTTCTTTTGAAGAGGATGGAACCGGGGTAAAATCAAAGATATCCCGATAGGCGTCCCATTCTTCGTCGCTGTGGGCTTCACAGGGGATCAGACCTGTACATTCTGTGCAGGCGTTGGTATCCAGGTAATTTTCGTAATATACATGATAGGGGTTGGAATTATTCTGAGGAAATTCCGTTTCCTTTTGATTTCTGTATTCCATCATACATCTCCTTTTTGGTATTGGCAATGATTTTAAAGGAGAGTATATGTAAAAAAACGGTTTTTTATTCGGTAACAAAATTATAACAAAAAACAGTTGCAATGTCTGTAAAGTATGATATACTTGGCTTAAATAAATAATAGCGAAGTAGGAATTTATGCGTTAAGTGTTCACTGGCTGGGGAGTCGCCGTGAAACGAAAAGCTGTTTACATCATGAAGAGGCTTACGATATATTTTCCGCACCCGTTGCTGCATGTGAGAACATCTCATAATGTGGAGGGAATATTATTTATTTCAGTAAATTCCATTATGGAGGTGTTTTTATTATGCAGAAAAATAATAATTCTGTCAGAAACGTGAAGAATCTTGTGTTTATGGCTTTGCTTGTAGCCATGCATCTTGTGCTTACCAGGGTTCTTGTTATTGAACTTGGCGCTTACCGTATTTCTGTAGGATCGGTATGCACCATTCTTGCAGGCCTTTGGATGGGCTCGGTGGCCGGAGGTATATGCGGAATATGCGCTGACCTTATCGGATGCTTTATGAAGGGATATGCAGTGAATCCGTTTATTTCACTGGCAGCTGTTCTCTGGGGTGTGATCCCTGCTCTGGCAAAGAAATTTTATGCAAACCGTACAAGAACAGGAAAGACTGTGGGAATTACTCTTTCTGTGATCGTAACAGGAGTATTTTCTTCTCTGATCCTGACAACTGCAGGACTTGTTCTTATTATGGGATATTCTTTCTATGCGATCATGCCGGGAAGAATTGTGCAGTTTGTGATCATGATGCCGATTTACTGTGTTCTGACCTGTATTCTTTATTTCAGTCCGCTGACAGGAATCGTAATGGGACAGGGCGCGCCGGTTCTGAAAAAAAAGACTGTCTGAAAACAGTCTGCATCATACAAAATTTTATATCCGATTCCCCTGCAGGGGCCGGCGTATCAAACGCTGGCCTCTGTGTTTTTTATTTATTAGGAAAGCAGTACGTTCGGTACGAACTTTCCTAATAATCAGCTGTGTGGCTGAACGCGGAACCAGTAGGTATAAAAATATTGGAAACCAAGAGAAGAATAAAGAGACTTTGCCGGATGATTGCCCTTTACCACCTGAAGATAGGCATGGCATGCTCCCCGCGTCATTCCCTCTTTGAGAAGTGCTGTACAGATCTGTCTTGCAAACCCCTGCCCCCGAAAGTTTTCTTGTACATGGATAGCATAGATTCCAATATAATCTCTGTCAAGGATCCCCAGTCCTGTGGCAACGATCTTTCCGTCTTGAGATATGGAAGCGCAGACAGTCCGTTTGGGAATTGCCCGGTACATAGAAGGAACTATTTTGCGGTGAATGGGGTTTGTCATTCCTTTCAGATCAAAAAGAGCAGAAATCCACTGGTCAGAAATCTTGTCTGAAACAGCAACGAGATCACAGGGATGGCTAAGAAGGGCTTCTTTAAGATCCAGAGTCATAACCTCTGTAGTATGCTGGATCTCATAACCGCGGTTTTCCAGCGTGTAATCAAAATCAGGGGAAACGAGGGGGCTGATCTTAAAAACAGCCGGACTTCCCAGACGGCAATACTCATCCTCACAATAGGAAACTTTTTCTCTCCATGGAAGGGCCGAGGGTCCAAATTGCTCCACACTGTTTGTTCTGTGTGTATAAAAATACGAAAAACGCAGAATCCATCCATCATAAAGCTCCATCTTGTGAGATGGCCATGCATTCAGAGACATATCTTCTATTTTCTTAATATTTCCCTCCATGTTCATACCTCCAAAACATTTGTCATACCTGCTGGATCTGTAGCCTGCGGGTTAAAATAATGATGATATTATACATAAAAACGCATAAATATGCAATAATGAAATGCGAATTATTTGTATCACTTATTATTTGAGAAGCTGTTTGTCCACTGAGATAATAGCGTCGAAACTTGACGAACGAATTTTCTGGACAAGCGGTGTGCAATGAACTATAATAAAGCTCACCAGAGATCTTCTGGTATTCCTACCGTCAAGTCAGACGGAATCATCCCATTTTACAATCAGAATGAACACAGAGAGGAGTGAGGCACTAAATTACGATAAAAGGAATATTGGCGCTGACAATTACCGGGGTGGCAGTTGTAATGGATATTTCCAGTATGCGGATCAGCAATGGCTGGATTCTATGCTCTCTCCTGGCAGGTTTAGGGTACGCATTTTTTGGACCAGGAGGAAGCCTGGGGGAATATATTCTCGGGATTTTACTTCCCATGGGCGTACTGGGCTGGATGTTTATATTCAGAATGCTTGGGCCGGGAGATATTAAACTTTTCTGCGCTATAGGAGGCGTAATAGGACCAGGGAATATCTGGCGATGTATGGGATTTTCTTTTTTGACAGGAGCTGTTCTGTCTCTGGCAATTCTTTTGATTTACGGAGACCCTGTTGGAAGGATCCGGTATTTCGTTACCTATCTGAGAGAAGTTTCTGGATCAGGAATCAAAAAACCTTATTACAAAAGGGGATCTGCGCTGGAGAATTTTCATTTTACCGTTCCCATATTTATGAGTGTGATGCTTTACGCAGGAGGTATGTATTGAAGAAACCGATTTTTGCTCTTTGTGATCCGGAAGCGGAATATGCGCGTAATTTTATGGAATATCTGAACAGAAAAAAGAGCCTGCCTTTTGAGGTACAGGTATTTACAGGGGCGGAGAGCCTGGTGGCTTTTGCCAGGGAGAACCCTATAGAGATTCTTCTTATTGCGGCAGAGGCTATGTGCAGAGAGATCAGAGAATTGGAGGTGGGCAAGGTCATTTTGCTTACAGAGGGTTCTCTTCCGCCGGAACTGTGTTCCTATGCAGGCGTGTATAAATACCAGGCTTCGGCTCAGGTGGTAAGAGAGGTTATGGCTCGTTACGGAGAGGAGCGTCCTGCGCCTGCAGAGGCGATTCCTGTATTGAAGAAGACCACGGAGATACTGGGGATCTATTCCCCTGTGGGCCGCTGCAGGAAGACTTCCTTTGCCTTAACTTTGGGCCAGATCATTTCCGGGAAGCGTCCGGCGCTCTACGTGAATATGGAAGAATACTCAGGTTTTGAAGAGCTGTTTGGATATGGTTTTGCAGGAACCCTCAGCGACCTTCTGTATTATGTACGTCAGGGAAACAAGAATCTTACGGTAAAGCTCAGCAGTATCATCCAGACAGTAGGGCAGCTTGATTTTATCCCTCCGGTACAGTCTCCCCTGGATATCCGGGGAACGCCCTGGCAGGATTGGATCAGTCTGATCCAGGAGATTGTTCTGCATACTTCTTATGAGGTGCTGATACTGGATATTGGAAATGGAATTGACGAGGTGTTTCAGATCCTGGATCTGTGCAGCCGGATTTATATTCCGGTTCAGTCTGACAGGATATCCTGCTGTAAGCTGGCACAGTTCGACAGATTTATGCAGGCTTTGGAACAGCCTCAGCTTTTGACAAAGATGGTAAGAATAAAACTGCCGCTTCCAAATGAAAGCGCCGGAAGTGACCTTGCTGTAGAGCAGCTTCCATGGAGCGAGCTGGGCAGTTATGTAAAAGATATGCTTAGAAAGGAACAGACATGAGTCGGGAGATTTTTCAGAAGCTGCGAAGCCTGCTTATGGAGAAACTGGAAACGTCAGAGGAAATGACTGACAGAGAAATCCAGGATGAGATCGATCATCTGATTCTGAACCGTATGAGAGATTCCTGCATGTCTCTGAATGAGAAGGTACAGCTTCGCCAGGAATTGTTTCATTCTGTCAGGAAACTGGACGTGCTTCAGGAGCTGATCGAGGACGAGTCTGTAACAGAGATCATGGTAAACGGGCCGGATTCTATCTTTGTAGAGCGGAATGGGAGACTGGGGAAGTGGAACAAGAGTTTTACTTCAAGGGAGAAGCTGGAAGATGTGATCCAGCAGATCGCAGGACGGTGCAACAGGGTGATCAATGAATCCATGCCGATTGTGGATGCGCGCCTGGAGAACGGAGCCAGGGTTAATGCGGTGATCAGCCCTGTGGCTTTAAACGGACCGATTCTGACGATCCGTCGTTTTCCCGACAAACCTATCACCATGGACCGCTTGATTGCCCTTAACAGTATTTCCCGGGAATGCGCGGACTTTCTGGCAGCTCTTGTAAAGGCGCGGTACTCCATGATCATAGGAGGAGGAACCGGAAGTGGCAAGACAACCTTTTTGGGCGCACTGTCTGATTTTATTCCCGGAGATGAGAGGATCATTACTATTGAAGATAATGCAGAGCTTAAGCTTCAGGGAGTAGACAATCTGGTGCGCCTGGAAGCAAAGATGGCTAACACAGAGGGAGCTTCTTCCATCAGCATCCGGGATCTGATACGTACAGCTCTCAGGATGAGACCGGACCGCATCATTGTAGGAGAGGTCCGGGGAGGCGAGACGGTGGATATGCTCCAGGCGCTTAATACTGGGCATGAGGGCAGCCTTAGCACAGCCCATGCCAATTCTTCCAGAGATATGCTGAGCCGCCTGGAGACAATGATACTTATGGGAGCAGAGCTTCCCCTGGAAGCCATACGGAGACAGATTGCCTCAGGCGTGGATATTCTTATCCACCTGGGACGCATGAGAGACAGATCCAGGAAACTATTGGAGATTACAGAAATATGCGGATTCAAAAACAACGAGATCATTACGCAGACGCTTTACCGCCAGATGGAAGGCAGAGGTCTGGTTCGGATAGCAGAGCTTCAAAACAGAGACAAGCTGATACGGGCGGGAATAGATTTATGAAACAGGAAAGTGGGAAGCACAATTATGAAGAATATCATTATACAGCGAAAGAAGCTGCCAGATACCTGATTCAGAGCGTGGCCCTATGCGGGGCGTTGGATTATCTTTTTTATCAGAATTGGTGGTATATGCTGGCGGCAGTTCCTGTGGCTGTGATTTTCCTAAAAGGGAAGAAAAAGCAGTGTATCAGAGAACGTAAAAAGCAACTGAATTATCAGTTTCGGGATGCGCTGACTGCTTTAAGTGTAGCAGTTCAGGCCGGATATTCGGTAGAGAACGCGCTGACTGCCTGTACCAGGGATCTGGAACGGCTTTATCCGCCGGAGGCAGATATTGTCAGGGAATTTCATTATATGGAGAGCCAGAACAAGATCAGTGTTCCGGTAGAAGAGCTGTTTCTTGGGCTGGGACGCCGAAGCGGAATTGAGGATATAGAAAACTTTGCCGCTGTGTTCAGCACAGCGAAGAGATCCGGCGGGGATATGGATAAGGTGATCCAGACCTCGGCAAGAATGCTTGGAGATAAGATAGACGTACGAAAAGAGATAGAAACAACTCTTGCCGCCAAGAAAGGCGAGCAGAAAATCATGAGTCTTATGCCTGCAGGGATCATCCTGTATCTTCGGCTGAGTTCCCCGGGGTTTTTGGAGGTTCTTTACGGCAATCCTTTTGGAATATGCGCCATGACAGTCTGTCTGGGAATTTATATACTGTCCTGCTGGCTTGGCAGAAGAATTGTTGATATTGAGGTGTAAATATTGGCATACAGGGAAGAAGGTGCAGGAAGCTATGTGGGTACATATTATAATTTTTATCCTTGCGCTTGGGCTGGCGCTGGTGGGAAGAACAGGGTGGATTCCTCTGGAGCCACTGGAAGACAGGAAGTCGCTGAAGCTTTTTCTTCTGGTAGCAGTCTGCATGAATTTTTTGGGAATGCTTCTGACTTTTACAGGAGAAGGAAGAAGGATGCAGGAAGACCGCTTTCGGATCGCCAGGGAAGAAACAGGCGGTTACGATCAGAAATATCTTCTGTCTGTGGAAGGAGAGGAAGAAAGCCGGACTGTAACGGTGCATGTTCCTGAAAAGGAAAACTCTGAGACGGAAGAACAGCCCTCTTCTTTCTCAGAGGAAACGCCGTCCCGGGACAGGCAGCAGGAAATATGGAATATGCTGGATCAGTACAACAGGCAGAAGGAAGATCCAGATTACTATTACCTTCCAGAGGAATGGGAAGGAAAAAAGCTGAACTGGGAAAGACCAAAGGATCATACAGGAGAGCTTCTGGCTTTTCTGGGGCTGACAGCAGCCTTTGCAGTGCTTCTGAAAAGTACAAAGGAAAAACAGGAGGCGGAAATGAAAAGGGCGGAGCAGCTTTTGATGGATTACCCTGGCCTGGTTATGAAATTTGTGCTTTTGATCCAGGCCGGTATGACGGCAAGGAAGGCTTTTGGTAAAATGGCGGCGGACTATAAGAGAAGAAGTCCAAATGCAGGCAGAGCCGCATATGAGGCTGTCATAGCAGCCTGCTATGAAATGGACAGCGGTATTGCGGAAGCAGAGGCATATAGGAGATTCGGAGAGAGATGCGGACAGATGAAGTACAAAACATTTTCTACTCTGCTGATACAGAATCTTCAAAAAGGCAGCCGCCGTCTTGGCGATATTCTGGAAAAGGAAGCTCTGGAAGCCTGGGAAGAACGTAAAAGAAAAGCGCGGGTCCTGGGAGAGGCGGCGTCTACGAAACTTCTGGTTCCCATGGTAATGATGCTTGTTGTAGTAATGGCGATTATTATGATCCCTGCATTTTTATCCTTTTATGGATAAGAAAAACAAGGAGGTGAGGGCATGAGAGAGATACTTGGCCATGTGAAGGAGTTTATAGAGGAAGAAGATGCGGTAGGCGTTGTTGAGATTATTTTGATCCTTGTGGTGCTGATAAGCCTTGTTATTATTTTTAAGGAACAGCTGACTGCTCTTGTAAGGAGCATTCTATCGAAGATAGCCAAGCAGAGCAACTCTATCTGAAAGAGCAGTAAAGGAAACGTCATCAGAAAGGAAGACAGATTATGGATAAAAAAGGAAGTATTACCCTGTTTCTGGCTCTGGTTCTGAGCCTGCTTCTGTCACTGGTGTTTACCAGTATGGAATCTGTGAGAATGGCTGCGGCCAGAACTCAGATTCTTTCCAGTCTGGATATTGGTCTTTATTCCCTGTTTGCGCAGTATGACAGTACGCTTCTTAAGGAATATGATCTGTTTTTTCTTAATGGTTCAGGAAAGGGAGAGAATCTGAATCTGTCCTCCCTGTATGATGAACTGGAATCTTATATGAAGCCTGTGCTGCGGCAGAACGGCCAGAAGCTGTCTGTCCGGCAGGGAGGGTTTACCGGGTACCGTCTGGCTACGGATCTGAATGGAGAGGTATTTTATCGACAGATCGTAACCTACATGAAAAGCACATTGGGGATTCAGGGGATTCAGGAGCTTACAGAAAAATTTCAGGAAAAGAAAGAACGTGTCAGCCAAGCGGAAGAGGCGGGAAGCCGTGCGGAGGAAACAAGATCACTGGATCATTACGATGCAGAGATGAACACGGCCGCACAGAACAGCGAAGCCGCTGCGCAGCAGCAGGAAACTGAGCCAGGAGAAACCGGGGGAGAAGATTTTTCTTCAGGGGAAGAATTTTCAGATGGAAAGCCGCCGGAAAAAGTGGCCAATCCTATTCCTGTACTAAAAAGAATACGAAGAATGAGCCTTTTGGATCTGATTGTTCCGGCAGAAAAAGGAATTTCAGATAAACAGGCAGATTCTGCAGCTCTATTATCCAGACGAAAGCTTCAGAAAGGAATGGATATGGAAGAAAATATAAGGACGGACCGTTCTTATGTTTCCCAGATCCTTTATCAGAAGTATTTGGAAGAAAAACTTGGAAATTACAGGAAACCGGGGCAGGGAAGACTTGATTATCAGATGGAATATCTTTTATGCGGCAAGACCAGCGACCGGGAAAATCTAAAAGCGACAGCCAGGAGACTTCTTCTGATCAGAGAGGGTGTAAACGCCGCCTTTCTGATGGGAGATCCTGTAAAGAGGGCTCAGGTACAAAGCCTGGCTCTGGCAATCGCATCTGCCTTTCTTGTGCCTCCTGCCTCAGCGGTTATAGAGGCGGCGCTGCTGTTTTGCTGGTCTTTTGGAGAAAGTATTCTGGATCTTCGGGAATTGTTTCACGGGGGAAAGGTTCCCCTGGTCAAAAATTCCCAGAACTGGCAGCTTTCTCTGGAAAGCCTTTCAGATCTTCTCTCCGGTCTGGACAGCCAAAGGAGAAGTGATGAAAACGGACTGTCCTACGAGGAGTACCTTCAGATCCTTCTGCTTTCAGAATCAAGAAATAAAAAGCTGAAACGGGGAATGGATATGATCGAAGAAAGCATCAGAAGCCGTACAGGACAGGAGGACTTCTGTCTGGATCATTGTGTGGAAGCAGTGGAGGCCTCTGTAGATATAAGAGCCGACAGAAGAAAAACATTTACTGTAAAGAAACAGTACAGCTATATATAAAAGAAAAGAGGTGCAGAAGGATGCCTTTTCAGAAGATAAAGATTTGTTTAGATAAATTTATCAGTAACTATTTACATTTTGGAAAAAACAAAAGTGGGATTAAAAGAGACAACTGGATAGACAGTAAAGGAAATGAAAGGAAAAGGTGTTCTCTGTTTGACAGCGCCGCTTTAAAATCCTCGATAAAGCGGCATTGTCATCAGTCTTCTGGAAAGGTATCTCTGTGCGCCTCTTTTAACAAAAAAGCCAGTCTTGCAGTGGAAACGGCTCTGGTTCTTCCGTTGTTTTTTCTGGGAATGGTAACGTTGATTTCATTTATGGATATTTATAAGGTGCAGACAGAGCATCTTCAGGTTCTTTGTGAAAAAGCGAAGGAGGCGGGGACCTACGCCTGTATACCGGGAGGGAAGGGACCGAAAGAGATCACTTTGCCGGATATTTATTCCTATACTCCAGTGGGGAGCCTAATCCCTCTTCCAAAGATACAGATATATAACAGGGTGAAGGTTCATACATGGACTGGTAAATCAAATGAAGGAGATTTTCAGGATGGAGAACAGGCAGAAGAAATGGTTTATGTGACAGAAACCGGGACAGTATACCACAGAAATCCCGGATGCCGTTATCTTCGTGTTGCTCTGGAACAGCTTTCTGGTTCCGGTATTGCGGCTGCAAGAAATTCCAACGGAGAAAAATACTACCCTTGCGAATCCTGCAGCAGAAACCAAAAACCGGCAGGAATCGTATATGTAACCCGGGGAGGAAACAGGTATCATAATCAGGAAACCTGTAGTCGGCTGAAGCGCACAATACGCCTGGTAAAGATTTCTAAGGTTCATGGAATGGGCGCCTGCAGCTTGTGCGGATAGAGGAAGGTAAAATGATAAAAGAAGTCTGTACCGTAATATTTCTGGGAGTCAGCGGATGGCTGGACTGGAAGACAAGAATGATTTCCCTTGCCCTGACAGGATTGTATGGGGGCGGAGGATTGGCAATCAGTTTTATGACAGGAAGAAGATGGGAAGATTATATTCTTCCGGCAGGTCTGGGACTTTTGTTTCTCCTGCTGAGCCTGGCGTCAAAGGGCGCGGTAGGGATGGGAGATGGATGGGTTCTGCTTGCTTTGGGATGTATGCTGGAAACAGGAGAATATATCCGTCTGATAGGATGCGGAATACTTCTGACAGCAGTCTTTTCGGGAATTCTGCTGATGGTATATAAGAAGAACCGAAAGACGGAGATTCCCTTTGTACCATTTTTGTTTTTTGCATATTTAGGAGGTGTTCTGCTGTGAAAATAAAGAAAGCAAGTTTTACTATAGAGGCGGCATGTGTAATGTCTTTGGTTCTGTTTGCAGTTACAGGACTTTTATGCCTGTGTTTTTTTGTACATAATCGTTCCTGGCTGACAGCAGCAGCCTGTGAAGCTGCGCTTACAGGAAGCATGGAAGGAAACAGAGAGGATGGAGAGCCTGTTCTGGCAGCAGAGAACAGAAGCAGAGAGCTTGGAAGCAGTGGATTTTTTTGTATGGAGAATCTAAGGCAGCAGATAAGGGCTGGCAAAAAGGTGACGGTTGCGTATATGGCAGATGCCAGAACCGGGATTGGAGGAACCTGGAAGCTGCAGGTACAAGAATCTTCTAAAATAATCGATCCGGCAGCCTGGGTATGGAAAATAAAGGCGGCGGAGGATGCGCTGGCAGAAATGGGGGAATCGTGATGCGGACAGAATTTAGGAGAGATGTCAGTCATAATTATCTGATCCTCCAGGGGGAAGAAAAAGTAGACACATCGGCTTATCAGGTTCGGATGCTGTTGGGAAATCTGATTCCTTCTGTTTTGAAGTGCCATTTGGAGAGCCTGGATGGACAAGAATACTTCTGCTATGATATTACCTCCCGGCAGTCGGTATCTATGCTGTTTGAGGAGAAAAAGTTCCAGGCAGAGGATCTCAGAAGGATTTTTGAGAGCTTTATTCATATGATGGAAGATCTGACAGAGTTTTTAATGAACCCGGATCAGCTGGTGCTTCAGCCGGAATACATTTATATGGATATAAGCGCAGGAAAGGTATATTTCTGCTGTCTGCCCGGATTTCACAGAGAAATACAGGAGCAGTTCCGGGAGCTGACGGAATATATACTGCCAAAACTGGATCATCAGGATCATCAGGCTGTTGCTCTGGGATATGGGATTTACAGAAAGACGCTGGAGCCGGGTTTTCAGCTGGAAATATTGAAAGAAGCTGTTTATCATAATGAACAAAATAAGGTAGAGGCTTTGACATCAGACAAAGAAGAGATGGATAGACGGTCTTTTAAAGATAAACAGGATGAAATCGTAGATCTGGATAGTCTAAATCCACAGGACAGTAGGAGAAATCAAAAAGAAGAAACAGAAACACCATATCAGCCCAAAAAGAAAAGGAAGGTTTTGACTGGGAGACAGCTTTTTTACGTCCTGGGAGTTATGGCAGTTTTGGGGATTATGGCAGCATCCTTCCTGGGCTTTATCCCATGGATCCCGGTAGAGGCGGCGCTGGCAGCGGGGATCGGGATTCTGGCAGGAGGCGCGTTTATATCCTGGATCATAGAAAGGGCAAAGAGAAAAAAAGAAGAAACAGCCTCCTGGAGAACCGTAATAAAGAAAAAACAGGACAGGAAAGAAGAATACCAAGAACCTATAGAAATGGAATGGGAGGAAGAACCTGAGACGGAAGAAGAGGAACAGAAAAAAGAGAAGCAGAATGAAACAACAGGAAGCCAGGGAACTGCTTTGGAAAAGGAACCAGGAGAGGAGTTGTACGGTGAGACCGTGCTTCTTTTTGAAGGCAGGAAATCAGGTCCGTCAGCCTTTGTAAGCAGGGAACCCGGGGAACTGGCAACGATTTTTCTGGAAAAGGATCTGACAGTTATTGGGAAACTGGCAAACGCTTCAGACGCTGTGATCCCGGTTCCTACTGTGAGCCGGATTCATGCAAGAGTACGCCAAAGAGACGGAGAATATTATCTGGCGGATCTAAATTCCAGAAATGGAACAGCAGTAAACGGCACAATGCTGAAAGGAGGGGAGGAATATCTTCTTCAGGATGAGGATCAGGTGGATTTTGCACAGGCAAGATATGTTTTTGTGAAATAAAAACAGATATGGTTTAGAACAATATGGGGTGGCTGCCTGTCTTGTCATCATGGGAATTATTTGATAAAATAAATAAAAACATTTAGAGGTGAGACTTTTTGGAAGAATTTCGCAAAGAACCTGCAACGATTATTCTGGTGGTTTTGAACGCCCTTGTTTTTCTTGCTGTGGAGTTTACCGGATTTTCTCAGGACACGGTTCATATGCTGGACTGGGGCGCCGCTTATACTCCCTGTATAGTGGAAGAGGGGGAAACCTACCGGATCTTTACCAGTATGTTTCTGCATTTCGGAATAGAACATCTGATAAACAATATGCTGGTGCTTTTCGTTCTGGGAAGCCGTCTGGAAAGAGTGATCGGAAGCCTTCGGTTTGCTGTGATATATTTTCTGGGAGGGATTGCCGGAAATGTTGTTTCTCTATTGTATGATCTGAAACAGGGAGAGGCGGCAGTATCTGCAGGCGCTTCAGGAGCAGTGTTTGCAGTAATGGGAGGAATGATACTTGTGGTTCTCTGCAATAAGGGAAGGCTTGAGGACCTGTCAATGAGGCAGATCCTGGTTCTGGCAGTATTTTCCCTTTATTTTGGATTTACCAGCAGCGGCGTAGACAACGCCGCTCATCTGGGAGGATTTCTGGCAGGGTTTATACTTGCAGTTATCGTTTATCATCCGCGGAGAAAAACCTGAAATTCTGTTCCCAGTCCTGAAGTACTGTGTACTTCCAGCCTGCCTTTGTGGGCTTCAATGATCTGTTTTGTCACAGGAAGTCCAAGACCTGTACCCGAAGGCTTATAGGTTATAAAGGGATGAAAGATTTCCTTTAGCTGTTCATCAGTGATTCCGCATCCGTTATCGCAGATGGAGATACATACTCCTTCCGGGATTTGGCTGGCGGAAACAGAAATGACTCCTTGAGAAGGTTGTACGGCTTCCTGTGCATTTCTCAGAAGATTCAAAAGAGCCTGACGGATTTTGGTTTGATCCAGAGAAAGAAGAGGAAGGCTTTCGGGAATATCTGTTTTCAGGGAAATACTAAGATAATCCAGGGCAGGTCTGAAAGAGCAGACAATGCTTCTGAGCAGGGCTGCAATATCTGTCTGTACTGGAGAAAGGCGTTCCGCATTATTATATCTGGACATGTCGTCAAGCAGATCACGGATATGCTCCAGATTTTCCATGATACTGTACCAGTCGTCATCCTCAGACAATTCAGGATGAGAAGCAGCCAGCATCTGAAGTTCACTTTGGATCAGAGCTATGGGATTGCGGATTTCATGAGAAAATTTGGATAGTGTCATTTGAAATTCTTTTTTCTGTTGTTCTAATGTTAAATTTACTTGCATAATTGTCACCTCTTGTGCAGTGTAGCATTGATATATACAGGAAGCAAGGAAAATCGTACTAAAAAAATCGACAAAAAACGAGACAATAGAGAAAAAATATTTATAATTTAAGGAGGAGATAATTATGGAAAACAACTGTATTTTCTGCAAAATCGCAAATGGAGAAATTCCTTCAGCAACCCTTTATGAGGATGAGGAATTTCGAGTGATTCTTGATCTGGGTCCTGCCAGCAAAGGCCATGCCCTGATCCTTCCGAAGGTTCATGCGGCAAATATTTATGAACTTTCAGATGAAACTGCAGGCCGTGCAATGATTCTGGCAAAACATATGGCGGCAAAGCTTACAGAGGCTTTACACTGCGATGGATTTAATATTGTTCAGAATAATGGAGAAATTGCCGGACAGACAGTATTTCATTTTCATATGCACCTGATTCCCAGATATCAGGGCGATCAGGTAGGTCTTACATGGACCCCGGGGAAACTTACTGACGAAGACAGAGATGAAATTCTGGCGAAAATAAAATAAGGATCGAGAATTATACAAAAGATGAAAAATGAGGATTTTGAGGATGTTTATCAGAAATACCATAAATTCTCTGTTAGAAATGCTAGAAAGATTGTAAAAGACCGGATGGCGGCCGAAGATATCAGTCAGGATGTATTCTTTCGTCTCTATGAGATCAGAGAAACCCTGGACCTTTCATGTGAGAAGATGCTTCGGTCGCTGATTTTTATGGCCACAGTAAATAAGGCAAAGGATTACTTAAAGAAACCAGGAAACAAATTTGAGTGTTCCGGCCTTGATGAATTAGAATATGCAGAACCTTATGGAAAACACCTGGATCCTGAGGAGATTATTATACATAAAGAAGATGTGGAGTTCAGAAACCGCGTACTGATCAGTCTGCGGGAAAAGAATCCTATGAATTATGATATTCTGATCAAAGTGGCCTATTTTGAGATCCCTCCAGAAGCCGTCGCGGAGGAATATGAGATCACAAGGAATAATGTGAATAACAGAATCCTCCGGACGAGAAAATGGATGAGAAAGGAACTGAATAAGCTTCGGGAATAATCTGGAAGCAAAAGGGTTCCTGTTATTTTGATGCCGCGCATTCTTCGATAAGAGAGACGATATGATGAATGGAATCCATCTGTTTGCCTGCCGACATAGCTTCTTCATAAGTATGGCGGTCTGCATATAGCTTCTGAATAGAAGAAAGGAGCTTTTCGTCAGTGATCTCTTCTTCCTCGAGAACCATACTAAAGCCCTGACGTTCAAAGGAGCGGGCATTTAGGATCTGGTCGCCTCTGCTTGCGTTGGCAGACAGTGGAATCAGAAGATTCGGCTTGTGAAGCGCGCTGATTTCGCAGATGGCATTTGCCCCTGCCCTGGAAATTACAATATCAGAGAGAGCGAAAAGGTCTGCAAGTTCTTTTTTGATATATTCATACTGAACGTAGCCTTCTGTACCTTTCAGAGATTCGTCGGTTTTATCTTTACCGCAAAGATGCACCACCTGGAAGGTTTTTAAAAGCTCTGGAAGAATGCTTCGGATATGCTGATTGACTGAAGCGGCGCCCAGGCTGCCTCCGATTACCATAAGAACCGGGCGGTGGGAGGTAAAGCCGCAAAAACGGCGTCCCGCTTCTGGATCGCCATGGAGCAGTTCTTCACGAATTGGTGTTCCGGTAAGGACTGCTTTTTCTGCAGGAAGGCTTTTTACTGTTTCCGGGAAATTACAGCAAACTTTGGCAGCAGAAGAAATACATAGTTTGTTGGCAAGTCCAGGAGTCATGTCAGATTCGTGGATAATAGCAGGAACTTTGCATTTCTTAGCTGCGATCACTACTGGAACTGTTACAAAGCCGCCTTTGGAAAAAACAACGTCTGGTTTAAGCTGTTTCAAAAGTTTCCTGGCTTCATGGAATCCTTTGATAACGCGAAATGGGTCGGTGAAGTTTTTGACATCAAAATAACGTCTTAACTTTCCGGAAGAAATTCCATAATAAGGAATGCCGAGTTCTTCTATCAGTTTCCTTTCGATGCCGTTATAGGAACCGATATAGGAAATCTGATATCCGGCTTCTTTGAGAACGGGAATCAGCGCAATGTTGGGAGTAACATGTCCGGCAGTGCCGCCGCCGGTAAGTACAATATGTTTCATAGGGGATCCCTCCTGAAAAAATCTTTTTGTTACAATTAATATGAACCAATAGGGCTTAATTGTCAAGAAAAGATAAAGAGAGTTACCGGGTATAAAAGCAGAGAATAGAAACACAAATGCCTGAATTACAGGCATTGGGAGAGTACCATGAAGAAAAACCTTAAACAAAAAGGAAAAAAAGAGAATCATCAAAAATCTGGCACAAAAAAGAACAGACAGGTATTTTATGATGAAAACTATATAAAAAAAGCAGAAGAAATGGAGCGGGCGCTTTGGGAAGACGAGGATGTTGACGATGATGAAGAAGAGCTCACGGATGAGGAGGAAGCCTGCTCCTATGCCGCGTTGATCCAAAGACTGAAGGCGGAAGGCGTCTATCAGGAGGATGAAAAGGAGATAGGAAATGCAGAGGCAGCAGAGGATGCAGGAAAATCCAAACATTTGTTACCGGATTCCAGAGTGCTTCCTTTTCCACGGAAACGGCGTATTTCTGTGGGAAGAGTGGCAGGTGTGGCGCTGCTGTGCTGCGCCTGTGTGTTTGCCGCAAGCATGACAAGCGAGGCAAATAGGAATTATTTTGTAGAAAAGATGCAGTATATGATGGGAGATGATACCAGGATTATATCAGGTAATGATGGAGAAAATGAAGATATAAATCATGAAGAGCAGGATGCGATTAAAGAGATAGAGGCAAAGCTAAAGGTGGAAATGCCGGAGTTTTATTATAGACCGCAAAAATTCGAGTTTTTGGGCTATAATATTTATGAAACTACAGATATTGCAAAAATAGAATTTGAGTACCATAAGAATGTGATTTGTTTTGTGGTAGATAAACAAAGTGAGAAGAGCGTAAGCAGAACTTTAAGTGCAGACGGCAAGAAAGAAAGCTTTACAGTGACAAGCTATGAGGGGATTTCTGTTACAGTAGAGGAATTACAGGAAGAAAAAGACCTTCTACCAAGTTATACAGCTACCTGGGAAAAAGACAACGTAGTATATTGGTTGTCGGGAAAAATCGAAAAAGAGGAAATAATAAAAATTTTAAAAGATATGTCATATTAAGCGTGATTTCATCTGATCTTTGTCGTATTACTTTATGTAAGGGTTGTTTACAGAAGAGGAAGGAAGTGATAAAGATCAGCAGATGGAAACACAGGCTAGGAACTGGCGTGGCTGCAGGTATTCTGGCTTTTGTAATGAGCGTGGCTCCGGTAATGGCAGAACCTGTCAGCATTTTGGATGAGGTAACAGCAACGGAAACTGATGCAGATTATGCAGAGGATACCAGCTACAGCATACTCAAAGGCAATCATCTGAATTTTGGTACAACAAAAATCGCAAAATTATCCAGTAGTAAAGTTTCTATTTATGGCTTAACACAGGGACATCACGTATGCGATACCGTATATCTGAATTTATATCTGGAACGAAAAATAGATGGAAGCTATGCCACTTATAAATCCTGGAGATTTACAGCAAATAATGCTACCAGCTTGGATAAAGCCATTGAGGTAATCGTTCCCAGCGGAACCTATTATCGTGTACGTGGCTATCATGCCTGCCAAGACGGTTCCAAGGAGTCTACATCCACGCTGACCCAGGGTGTAATGATTAAGTAACAAACCGACAGCAGTTTTATCTCAAATACGTGTACACAGGCACAGAGATCAGGCTGTCACTTTCTGTTCTCAACAAATGGAGAACAGAAAAGGGATAATTTCCGCAAAGGACAGTGGGACAGGAAGTGATCAGCAGAATGTTTTTTTATGAAAGAAATGTAAACGGCCATTACCTTTCTGCGGCGCTGAAAGTATTCACTGCTCTTATGAGGAGCTTAGCCCTACAGGTAAAGGGGAAGCGCAGTCTTAAGGGCATAAACCAAACCAAAAAAATAAAAAAAGAAAGTAAATAGAATCCATCCAATTTTGCCCAAAGATTGCAGTAATTCTCGAAAAACCACAACCTTTCAAAAATCTAAAAAGTCGAAAGAACCTAATTAGCTCAAGAGGCAGGACGCTGTGCGTTCTGCCTCTCTTTCTGTAACAGGGAAGCAGTACGTTTTGTAAGAATTTTTTTGTTGTATAAAAACGCTTTCCTCAAAAAAAATAACTGTTAAAACACAAAAGAATCGTGTATAATAATTACAAAATCTATCATAACGGAAATATTATCTGACAAAGGGGGCTCGCATATGAAGATAACATTTATTGGAGCGACACATGAGGTTACGGGAAGCTGTTACTATCTGGAAGCCGCCGGACGAAAATTTCTGGTTGACTGCGGTATGGAACAAGGCCCGGACTACTACGAAAACAAGGAGATTCCGGTAAATCCCGGAGATCTGGATTTTGTGCTTTTAACTCATGCACATATGGATCATTCTGGTAATCTTCCGGCAATTTATGCAAAAGGATTTCAGGGCCCGGTCTATGCCACAGACGCAACCTGTCACCTCTGCGATATCATGCTTCGTGACAGCGCCCATATCCAGATGTTTGAGGCAGAATGGCGAAACCGTAAGGGCCGCCGTCAGGGAAAACCAGAGTTTGTTCCCGCCTATACCATGGAAGACGCTATGGGAGTGCTGCGTAATTTTGTACCCTGTCCCTACGAAAAGGTGATCACGCCTGCAGAAGGAATTTCCGTACGTTTTGTAGACGCAGGCCATCTTCTTGGATCCTCCAGCATTGAAGTAACTATCACAGAAGAAGACACACAGAAAAAAATTGTTTTTTCTGGAGATATTGGAAATACAAACCAGCCTTTGATCAAGGATCCTACTTATCTTCATGAGGCGGATTATGTTGTAATGGAATCCACTTACGGCGACCGAAGCCATGGAGACCGCCCTGATTATGTGGGGATTTTAAGCGAGGTAATACAGAGAACCTTTGACAGAGGAGGAAATCTTGTTATTCCATCCTTTGCCGTAGGTCGCACCCAGGAAATGCTGTACTTTATCCGCCAGATCAAGGCAGAAGGAAGAGTTACCGGACATGGGAATTTTAAGGTTTATGTAGACAGCCCTCTGGCAAATGAAGCCACTACCATATTTGGGGAACACCGCTACGACTGTTTCGATCAGGAAGCCATTGCCCTGATCCAGCAAGGGATCAATCCCATCAGTTTTCCTGGACTGAAAACTTCTGTTACCAGCGAGGACTCTAAGGCTATTAATTTTGATGATGAATGTAAAATCATCATTTCAGCCAGCGGCATGTGCGATGCAGGACGAATCAAGCATCATTTGAAACATAATCTGTGGAACAAAAACAACACAATTCTTTTTGTGGGATATCAGGCTGTGGGAACACTTGGAAGAGCCCTTCTGGAAGGGGCGAAAGAGGTGAAGCTCTTTGGCGAGGAGGTTTATGTGGCTGCAGAAATCTGTCAGATGCCGGGAATCAGCGGCCATGCGGATGTAAACGGACTTCTTGACTGGATCGGAGCTTTTAACAGCCAGCTTGAGAGAGTTTTTGTGACACATGGAGAAGATACAGTAACAGACCTGTTTGCAGAAAGACTGAGAGAAGAAAAGGGCTTGGACGCAGTGGCGCCTTTCAGTGGAACGATTTACGATCTAAAAGAAAACGTATGTATTTATGAATCTTCGGGAGTGAAGCTGGAAAAGAAACTTTCACCGAAAAGCAGCAGGGCTGCAAGGGCCTTTGAAAAACTTCTTGCTATGGGACAGAGGCTTATGTCTGTTATCCGTAAGAACGAAGGCTGCGCAAACAAAGATCTGGAACGTTTTTCACGGGAAATCCAGTCTCTTTGCGACAAATGGGACCGTACAGAGGGCTGATGAGTTTTGGAATATTTATAAGGGCAGAGCCAGTTTTTATAGGCTCTGCCCTTTTGGGATATGATTTATTTAGAAATTACTGTAAGGCTTCTTTTAATGCTTTGGATAACTGATCCGGGCAGGAAGTAGGACGCATTCCGCAGCGGATTCCATCCAGACGGCGGATCACTTCCTGGGCATCCATTCCTTCTACAAGTTTTGCGATTCCCTGAGTGTTGCCGGAGCAGCCGCCTCGAAAGGTTACATTATGAAGTTTCTTCTCTTCATCCAGTTCAAAATCAATGGCGCTGGAACATACGCCTTTTGTCTTGTATGTCATTTGTTTTTCCTCCTGAAAAGTGTAAGATAATATTACTGCTGTGAATGTAATAAACAGTTGAAATTTTGACCTGTTGCTGTGAAGATCGTGAACAGCAACATAAAATTTCCAATCTATTATAGCAGAATTGAAAAAAAGTTTCCATATAAACTAAACTTTTGCTATAATAAATAAGACAGGCTATGAAAATTTCACAGCTATAAAAGAAACAGGAAGCATTACAAATGCTTGACAGTTATTCAGGAATGCTAAAACCTTCTTGAACGTGAGAAATTTATAAAATAGGGCGCAGGCCCATAAAGGAGAATGAAAAATGAGACGTATTGGAATTATAGGAGCAATGGATGAAGAAGTGGAAGGACTGAAAGCCCTGATGGAGGACAGTGTGATCACACGGAAGGCATCCATGGATTTTTATGCAGGAACTTTGGAAGGCAAAAACGTAGTGATCGTGCGCTCAGGAATCGGCAAGGTAAACGCTGCAGTCTGTACCCAGATTCTTGCAGATGATTTTGACGTTGAGGTTGTGATCAATACAGGAATTGCAGGAAGTTTGAACAATGACATTAATATTGGGGATATTGTGATTTCTACAGACCTGATCCATCATGATATGGACGCAGTGGCTTTTGGCTATCCTAAGGGACAGATTCCTCAGATGGATAAGTTTTCCTTCCAGAGCGACAGCGCTCTTAGAAGTCTTGCGGTAAAAGCATGCAGGGAAGTAAATCCTGATATCCAGGTTTTTGAGGGAAGGATCGCTTCAGGAGATCAGTTTGTGGCAGACCAGTCAGTGAAGGATTTTATTGTCAGTGAATTTGGCGCCTATGCTGTAGAAATGGAAGGCGCGGCTATCGCCCAGGCAGCTTCTTTGAACAAGATCCCGTTTCTGGTGATCCGGGCTATTTCTGATAAAGCAGACGGAAGCGCCCATGTGGATTATCCTGCTTTTGAAAAATTAGCGATCGAACACAGCATGAAGCTTACCAGAAAAATCCTCAGAGACATCCAGGGATGAACCTTTTGACAGGAGCTGCATAATCTAAACAAGAGACTGAAAGAAATGGCAGGATCCTGGCTATGTATTATGACGAGTTTTTTCCATTTTATAAGGTATATGCAGATTCCCACGTCTGCCGGGAGGAGGAAATCCAGGAGCGAGAAAACGATCTTCTGAAATCCTGGTATTCAGAAAGGATCCGCAGTCTGAGGGAAGCTGTTGAAGAGGAATGTCAGCGCCTTGATTATGAGGGAAGCAGGATCTATGATGAATACCCGGATCGTTTTATGTTGAAAAGGGACTGCAGCCGCATTTGTGAAAAGAAAATAAAAAACACAGATATCATGGACGAAGAGGCGCAGAAGTTTCTTCTGGAGACTTTGTTCTGGCAGGAAATTTCCAGAAGACGATGCAGAAGAAAGCGTTTTCGAGGCTGGTAAAAACAGACAGGATTTTATGGAAAAACAGGAAGCAGAGAGCAAGAAAGAGTTTACAAAATGAAAACAATACAAGAATTTTTGGAAAAACAGATAAACGGGGAGCTGATCCTTGCTGTGCTAAGTGGAAGCAGAAAAAAGGAGGTTCCCACAAGGGTACGTATCCGTCCTGTGGAACTGAAAGGACAGATTCTTTATCAGGCGTCCTCCACTGTAGGGCAGAAGGTGCTTCACAAAAATTATACAAGAGAGGAACTGATCTCCTACATGGAAAACTGTCTGGAGGGAACATATTCCCAGCTCCAGGTACAGGGACAGCACATGGACGGAACAGTTCTTGTAAGCAAAAAAGGAAAGCAGACCATCAAGATAAAACCTCATGAAGTCAGAGAACCGGTAAGGATTCTTTCTCATAACCGGGTGAAGCAGTACATTCTTCCAGAGGGAAAGCCGGTTCCGTTTCTTGTGGATCTTGGCGTGATGAATAAGGAGGGAAGGATTCATGCCTCCGCTTATGATAAATACAGGCAGATCAACCGTTTTCTGGAGTTTATAGAAGACGTTCTTCCCAGCCTCCCAAAAGACAGGGAGCTGAATATTATTGATTTTGGCTGCGGCAAGTCCTACCTTACCTTTGCTATGTATTATTATTTCAGGGAGCTGCAGGGATATGACGTAAATATCATTGGACTGGATCTGAAGGAAGATGTGATAAAGAACTGCAGCCGCCTTGCAAAAAGCTACGGCTACGAGAAACTGCATTTTCTGCAGGGAGATATTGCCGGATATGAGGGTCTTGATAAAGTGGATATGGTAGTCACCCTTCATGCCTGCGATAAGGCTACTGATTACGCCCTTTCAAAGGCGGTACAGTGGGATGCAAAGGTAATCCTTTCTGTTCCCTGCTGTCAACATGAGCTAAACGGCAAAATCAGCAGCCAGCTTCTTGAACCGGTTTTGAAATACGGACTTTTAAAAGAAAGAATGTCAGCCCTTCTCACAGACGGCATCAGGGCCGGACTTCTGGAATCAAAAGGCTATGGAGTTCAGATCCTGGAATTTATTGATATGGAACATACGCCTAAGAATCTGTTGATCCGTGCAATCAAAACAGGGAAAAAACAGAGCACAGAAGCGCTTGGAGAGCTGATCCAGGCAATAGACGGAGAACTTACCCTGGAAAAACTTTTTTATCCTGAGGGTCTTTTGAAGACTTCGGACAGCGAAAGAAGGGAGATACAAGAATCAGAATGAAAAGATTTATCCGCAGATTTGTGATACTCCTTTTTGTTTTTATTCTGGGAGTAACAGGAACTGCGTTTCTTATGAACAGCCGATCCACAGATGACCGTTCCGATATGAACAATCCCACTCTTCCAGAGGTGATGGTAGATTTTGGCGGCACATTGTCCAATCGGATGCACGGCTACAGAGAAAAGATGCAGGCGGATTTTGTGCGGGAATGCGTAACGCCTCTTGATACAACAAAAAAGATATCCCTTGCCATAGATCCTTATGAGACAAAAGTAAAAAGCCTTGCTTACGAGATCAGAAGCTCAGACGGACGGAAGGTTATTGAAAACCGGAAGATCAATGCTCTGGAGCAGGGAGACGGTTATCTTCGTACTACAGTGGAGATTGCTTCGGGACTTCTGATGAATCAGGAATATTCCATGCAGATTACCCTGGATACGGATTTCGGGGAGGCATATTATTATACAAGGGTGGTTTCCCGTTCTGCAACTAATGTGGCGGAATATGTTGCCTTTGTAAAATCATTTGCAGAAAAATGTATGGACAAGATAGCGGCCGACGATCTGGTATCTTATCTGGAGGTTTCTGATTCAGGAAGCAGGAATTTTAATGCCATTAATATTAATTCTACTCTGGCAAATATCAGCTGGGGAAACCTTGTTCCTCAGATATCCAGAGAGGGGATTCCTGTGATCAAGGATATTAACGAAACAACAGCAAGTATTGTGATGGAGTATGGAATTTCTGCCAGCAATGACGAAGGTCAGCCTGAGTCCTATAATGTGACGGATTTTTACAGGATGCGGTATACAGAATCCAGGATTATGCTTCTGGATTTTGAACGGTCTGCAAGACAGATTTTTGATCCGAACCTTCCAGTGATCAGCGACAAAGGCCTGATCTTAGGCGTCAGGGACAAAGACGTTTCCTATATGTCAAACGAGGAAGCCCAGGTAACAGCTTTTGTCCAGGAGGGAGAACTTTGGACCTATGCGCCGGAAAGCGGCAAGTTTGTTAAGGTGTTCAGCTTCCGCAGGGATGAAAAAAGTGACAGACGGGACGCTTCTGCAGAACATGGCATTAAACTTCTCAGCGTGGATGAAAACGGAAATGTGGATTTTGTAGTTTATGGTTACATGTGCAGAGGGCTTCACGAGGGCTACAGCGGAGTGGGCGTTTACCATTACAGCAACGATCAGAATAGGGTGGAAGAAAAGGTCTTTATTCCAAGCACAGAATCCTATGAGTTCCTCAAAGATGATCTGGGAATCCTTTCTTATGTAAATAAGGACAACCAGCTTTTCCTTGTAATGGCAAAGGATCTTTACCAGATCAATATTGACGAGAGCAGCTTCCGCGTACTGGCAGAGGGAATCAACAGCGATAACTTTGTAGTTTCCGACACGAACGCTCATGCTGCATGGATCATTTCTGAGGGTGAAAACGCCGGACAGATCAAAATGATGGATTTTGATTCCCAGGAATCCCGGCTGATCGCCCCAGGAGAGGGGCAGGAACTTCGCACCATTGGATTTATGAATGAAGATCTTATTTATGGAATACTTTCAGCCGGAGATATTCTGACAGATGGAAACGGACATTCCACAGAAGGACTGACGTCCTTTAAAATCGAGGATTTTAAGGGAAACCTGAAAAAAGAATACCGCCAGGAGGGATTTTATATTGTCAATGTGACAGTAGGCCGGACGCTGATGGAGTTTGAACTTGCAGTTAAGGGAGATTCTGGTTATTCTGTTAAGAAAAAAGATAATATCATGAATAATGGAAATAAATCCGCCAAGCTTGTGACTGTTGACCAGATAAGCACAGACAGACAGGGGCTTATGACGCGGATGGTCTTTGCGGACAAGCCGGAATCAGACAAGCCTTTGATCCTTCGTGCAAAGATGCGCAGTGTTTCAGAACATGTGACAGAGCTTCCGATAGAAACACCGGAAGAGGAAATCTATTATGTATACGGACGGGGCGGACTGGACAGCGTATGGACAGATCCGGCGGCAGCTCTTAAACAGGCGGACGCTCAGACAGGCGTAGTTTTAAACCGCGCCCAGCAGTATGTGTGGGAGCGGGGAAACGTGAAGCCGCAGATCACGCTGAACACAGCGGATATACCGGAAATCATACTGTCAGGCTCCTGGGATAAACAGAAACTTCAGGAGGGACTGGGAGACGCTGGAACTATCATTGATCTTTCAGGATGTACTCTGGAAAATATCCTTTATGAGATCAGCGCTCATAGAGCAGTAATTGCCAAAACAGGAGAAAATTCCAGCGTAGTGATCGTGGGATATGATCAGTATAATACCTGGCTTTTTGATCCGGCTTCCGGCGAGGTGAAGCCATATGGAATGAACGACAGCACTGCTTTGTTCCAAAAAGCCGGAAATATCTTTCTTACTTATCTGGAGGCTGTGACTTACTGATCGCAGACATCAAGATGATAATTATATAAAGAAATATATAATAAAAATAAGAAGCTTTGCTTCAGAAATGGGAGGCATGACTATGCAGAGAGAACAGCTTATGGAAAAATTCGTGGAGGTTTACGGGGAAGGCGGAGAGATCCGTGAGTATTTTGCACCGGGACGAGTAAACCTGATCGGAGAACACACAGACTATAATGGCGGACACGTATTTCCATGCGCGCTGACCTTGGGAACCTATGGACTTGCTCGCAAAAGAGAAGACAGAGTTCTTCGCTTCTATTCTGTAAACTTTTCAAAATTAGGAATTGTGGAGTCCTCTTTGGACGATCTTGTTCCTTCTGAAAAAGCCGGATGGACAAATTATCCAAAGGGCGTAATGTGGGCGTTTGAAGGAAGAGGAATCAAGCTTACTCATGGTATGGACTTTATGATCTACGGAAATATTCCAAACGGTTCAGGACTTTCCTCCTCTGCATCTTTGGAGGTTCTTACAGGAATCATGCTGAAGGATATGCTGGGAGATGCGGCGGCTGACCTTACCATGCAGGATCTGGCTTTGATCGGCCAGTATTCTGAGAATAATTTTAATGGCATGAACTGCGGAATCATGGATCAGTTTGCAAGCGCTATGGGCAAAAAAGACTGCGCTATTTTCCTTGATACCAGCACACTGGAATTTGAATATGCTCCTGTAGTTCTTAAGGACGCAAGGATCGTTATCACAAACAGCAAGGTAAAACACAGTCTGGTAGGCTCTGCTTATAATGACAGACGAAACGAATGCGAACAGGCTCTTCAGGATCTGAAAAAAGTGGTCGACATTAAAACTCTTGGCGATCTGACAGAAGAAGAATTTGAGGCTCATAAGGACGCCATTACAAGCGATATCTGCCGGAAGCGCGCAAAACATGCCGTATATGAAAACCAGCGTACCATCAAGGCTGTTGCTGCTTTGAAAGCGGATAACGTAGAAGAGTTTGGACGTCTGATGAACGCCTCCCACGTTTCTCTCAGGGATGATTATGAGGTTTCCTGTGAGGAGATCGATATTCTTGTAGACCTTGCATGGGAGATTCCAGGAGTGATCGGTTCCCGTATTACAGGAGGCGGTTTTGGCGGCTGTACTGTCAGCATAGTAAAAAATGACGCAGTTGATACCTTTATTGAAACCCTTGGAAAACAGTATCAGGAAAAAACTGGTCATGAAGCAGAGTTTTATGTGGTAGATATCGGTGACGGTGCTCATGTGATTGCATAAAATAAGGAGGAAGAA
The DNA here is from genome assembly GCF_937880195.1 of uncultured Blautia sp. Lineage (GTDB taxonomy): Bacteria > Bacillota > Clostridia > Lachnospirales > Lachnospiraceae > Blautia_A. The sequence continues at coordinate 1,665 of NZ_CALFLA010000003.1, read as the reverse complement.
GCATGTTAAGCGACAGCATCAGAAAGTTAGTACAGTATGGAATAGAAACAGGGCTGACTCCAGAGTGTGAAAAGAATTATACTATCAATCTCCTTCTGGATGTTTTTCATGAGGAAGAATATGCGGAGCCGGAAGAAGCTCCAACAGATGTAAATCTGGAAGAAACCTTAAAGGAACTTCTTGATGAAGCAGTAAAGAGAGGGCTGATAGAGGACAGTGTAGTTTACCGTGATCTTTTTGACACCAGGCTTATGAACTGTCTGATGCCAAGACCTGCTCAGGTACAGAAGGAATTTTGGGAAAGATATAAAGAAAGTCCAGAGAAGGCTACAGATTATTTTTATAAATTAAGCCAGGACAGCGATTATATCCGCCGCTATCGTGTAAAAAAAGACCAGAAATGGTCTGTTAAAAGCCCCTATGGAGACATTGATATCACCATTAATCTTTCCAAGCCGGAAAAAGATCCTAAGGCCATTGCTGCTGCCAAGAATGCAAAGGCAAGCAGCTATCCAAAATGTCTTCTCTGTGTGGAAAACGAAGGATATGCAGGCAGGGTGAACCATCCGGCAAGAGAAAACCACAGGATCATTCCTATTACAGTAAACGACAGCCCATGGGGATTCCAGTATTCTCCTTATGTATATTATAATGAGCATTGTATTGTGTTTAACGGACAGCATACGCCTATGAAGATCGAAAGAAACGCTTTTATTAAACTTTTTGATTTTGTAAAGCTGTTTCCTCATTACTTCCTTGGATCCAATGCAGATCTTCCTATTGTAGGCGGTTCTATTTTAAGTCATGACCATTTCCAGGGAGGTCATTATACCTTTGCCATGGCAAAGGCTCCTATTGAAAAGCGTGTGACGATTCCAGGTTATGAGGATGTGGAGGCAGGAATTGTAAAATGGCCTCTTTCTGTTCTCAGGATCCGCCACAGGGACGAAAAGCGTCTGATAGACCTTGCTTCCCATGTGCTTGAAGTGTGGAGAGGATATACGGACGAAGAGGCGTTTATCTATGCGGAAACAGAGGGCGAGCCTCATAATACCATTACGCCTATTGCACGTAAATCAGGAGAAATGTTTGAGCTTGATCTGACTCTTCGAAATAATATCACTACAGAGGAGCATCCTCTTGGCGTATACCATCCTCACGCTCAGTATCATCATATTAAGAAGGAAAATATCGGACTGATCGAGGTTATGGGTCTTGCCGTGCTTCCTGCCCGTCTGAAAGAAGAGCTGGAACTTCTGGAAGAATATATTCTGGAGGGAAAAGAGATTTCTTCCAACGAAAAAATTGAAAAACATGCAGAGTGGGTACAGGAATTTCTTCCCAAATATACAGACGTGAATAAAGATAATATCCATGAAATTCTTCAGAAGGAAGTGGGAAATGTTTTTGTTCATGTGCTTGAAGACGCAGGCGTTTATAAGTGTACAGAAGAAGGCAGAAAAGCATTCCTTCGTTTTATTGAGAAACTGTAGGACTTAGCTTATTTACTCCTTGCAGTAATTCTTTGAATGGGATATACTAGAAAGCGAAACAGACAAAAGTCTGCTTCGCTTTTTACTTTAACATAAGAATCAAAAAATAGAGAGGAAATAGATATGAAACTTACAACAGTAAAACAGATTTATACAGACAGGGAAACTTTTC
>NZ_CALFLA010000002.1 GCF_937880195.1 uncultured Blautia sp. | reverse complement strand
TTGGCACTTTGGGTAGCCATATTCATTTTTCAATTACAGTTTGCGGAAACTCAAGCAGAATCCTTGTGTCTGTCGTAAAAATATGCTACCTTTTATTATACCATATCAGCAGAAAAACAAGCGGCTGCAAAGCAGACATTTGTTTTTATCTGATATGGTAACGACAGAATCTTCAAACTGCCAACGGCAGTGTCAGATGTACGAAGTACATCTGGATTCTGGAGTTTATTCTACCAGAGACGTTTCCATATTTGCTTAGGGAGGTTTTTTATGAGTATTATGAACACTTATACCGGAAGACAATTCGATCCTCTTCACATGCAGACCAAGGATGTCTGTCTTGAGGATATCGCCCACGCTCTCAGTTTTTTGTGCCGCGGCGGAGGGCAGACACTGTTTTTTTATTCCGTTGCGCAGCACTGTCTGAACTGTGCCAGAGAAGCAAAGGCCCGCAAATGGCCGGATCGAATGGTTCTTGCATGTCTTCTCCACGATGCAAGCGAGGCGTATATTTCTGATATCATCCGTCCGGTAAAGGCACATCTTAGCAACTATCTGGAAATTGAAGAGCAGATCATGCAGGTTATCTGGAAACGCTTCGGCCTTGATGATCTTACAAAAGAAGAGCATTCCATGTGGAAACAGATTGATAATGAAATTCTTTCCGCGGAACTTCCTGCCCTTTTTCCCGGCGAGGAAGGGCATAAATCCGCTCCTTTATTATCTGTGCCAGATCTGACCTATAAGCCCTTTGCCAAAATAGAACAGGATTTTCTGGACATGGCAAAAGCTCTTGGGGTGTAATTTGTAAAAATGGGTGCTGAAAAATCATCAACTAAGATAATTTTGCAGCACCCTCTTCTCCTACTTCACTTTTACAATATACGTCTGAGAATTGTTCGTCTCAAAAACAATCTCCCCTATTCTCTGCATCATTTCATTATTCAGGTTTTCTCCGTATTTGCTCCTTTCACAGGAACCTACAAATACATATTCCACCTCATACTCTTCCAGAAGCTCTTCTACCTGTTTCTGATCCTTTGAGGTGTAAATCAGTTCCACATCTCCGCTTTTTTCATTCAGATCCGCGACATCATTCCGCCACAGCCATTCATGGACGTACCATCCAAGCACGGTAGGAAGTCCAGTCATTGCAGAAACTCGTTCGTATTCTGTGTAGCTGTCTCCATTTGCCTCCAACACAACAGGCGATCCTGTAATATTTTCTTTCAGCCAGCGGATTCCTGCGGCATCCTCTGGAAAAGAAGTTTCCAGAAAAGCAGTGGCGTTAAGCCCCTGATACATAGATGGGTCCATAACCTTTCCAAACCAGGCATTTACACTGTTTCCAAAATAACCCCAGGTCCATATAAGAAGAACAAGCCCGATAACCGCCATGACTTTGAGGATTTTTTTATAGGAAATCACAATAAGCCGGAAAATCACATATGCCATTGTCATGCCAAACATAATATATGCCTGATACGTCAGTTTAAACATGGTATTGGCCCTGGCGTTTCCATTCTCGTAAATATCCCGCACATAAACCAGCTCAGGGATCAAAACAAGGCCTATGGCGCATAAGCCCATAATCATGGCAAACATATCTGGAAGCTTCAAAGATTCCAGAAAATGATACACGGTTTTCTGCTTTGCTCCTCTTAACTTTTCTATCAGCAGCACGATCACAAAGGTCACAGTCAGGATCACCGGAAGCCCCCACAGAATCAAAAGCTGATGGGGAAGGGAATGATTCTGAGCCACTGCCACGCCCTGCACCATGGTTTCAAAATTCAGAGTAAAGGGCAGGATCACCACTGTTCCAATAGCAAGAATCTCCACCGCCTGGGCTGCCGTAACCATCAATACCTTTTTTCCGTCACCCTTAAACATCACAATGTTTGTAAAGAGAACTGCTCCGCCTGTCACTACAAAATAAATGACAAAATCCCAGAAATTTGTCCAGTGGAACATTCCAAGAAGTACCGCTGCAAAGATCAGATGGGGCATCAGAAGGTGTTTTTCCCAAAATTCTTTTGTTCCCATCTGGCCGGGATCCATATTTCTTTTGCGTACCGCCCTGATCCATGCATACAAAATTCCCAAAAGCAGAAGGACAAACATAATATTTACTACATGGGCATGGAGATCCCCAAGTACAAAGGAATAACAGGGAAATTCATGGATGGTCTTATCCTCTACATCAGGGTTAAAGCCTATATACCGAGTTGCGTCCGGGAACCAGTAGGAATCCGGCTCCTGCCCTGTCAGCTTCTGCAAAAAAGGCCTGATCTGTCCGTAATATACATAGTGCATATTTCCTGCAATGGAAACAGAAATTCCCGCAACCATGCCAGTAATCTGAGGAAAACACTTTCTCCATCCCACAGCGCCTGCCGCTTTTTTTCCCATACGGTCTTTTGTCATCTGATATACAAGAGAAAACGGCAGCGCAAAAGCAAGCCCTGCTACAAAAGTACGCATCAGATTATAGGTCAATTCTACTTTTGTCCCAGTAAGTTTTGTAAGGAAAACAGCAAAATACTGTCCTCCATAATAATAATTAATAGTTCCCTCTGAATACCAGAGATCCACTGCCGGAAGGGTAGTGCTTCGCATCATGGCTTCCATAAAGCCATAGTCCATAAATTTCTCCGTACCATAAGCCGCAGGATGGAAGCCTGCCAGATAGGTCCACAAAAGGAAAAAGGCAAAAAACAGGATTTCTTCCCAGTAAACAAGCTCCAGATGACCCATGGGAAGGCATTCTATTCCCTTTTTGTGCTGGCTTTTGCCAAGCAGCAGGCAGAGAAGCCCACATACCACTGTAACTCCAACACAGACTGAGGATGTAAATTTCAATAGCCTGACAGCCACAAGAAACCAGGTCAGAAAACCTGTTACAGCCACAGCCACAATTTTGGAAAACATCCATCCTTTATCGTCAAACTCGCCAAAAAGTCTTCCAGTAACCGGCATTGCCACAATTCCCATAACTCCGGCAAGAAGCCACCAGGTCAAAAAAGTCCATACATCTCCTTTCAGGAGATAAAAGGACAGGCCTATAAGCGCTGCTGCCGGAACTATCTTTATTACTGTCTTTCGTATTTTTTCAAGTCTCATATATTCTGATCCTCCCGTCTTCTGTTTCATATACCAGGGGGTATATTTTTTTTATGGTATCTTCGCTGCAGTTTTCCCCCTCAAAGGTCATCCCTTCTTCAAAAAGAATATAGGTGATTTTTTCCTGCTGCACCAGGCTTCTTACCTGGTTTTCATCCTGAACGGTATATATAGTCTTAGCCTTCTCCGCCCTTCCATAGGTGTCGTATCCTGCAGACCAGGCATAATAGGGCCATCCCAAATACATCATCACTCCCGCCATGGTCACTTCGCTGATACTGTATTCCGGCGTCAGTATCAAATCGCTGCTGTGAAGGTTTTCTGCCAGCCATTCTGTCAGCGGGCTGTCAAGACGGACTGTCACCCGATGTCCGGGTCCGTTGTTTCTCAGTATGATCACAAAATCATATACACCTGTAGCTGTCAGACAGATTGTCAGAAACACTGCCAGCATTTTCTGAAACCTTTTTTTGCTGAACAGAGAAACTACAAACCCGGCCCAGAATATGGTAAGGAATCCATAGGAAATCATGATGTACTTATGGTTTACCGTTACGTCCGGCGTCAGTGACATGGTAAATGCAAAGACCAGAGGGAAAAGAAAGCTGACAAGAAGCGCCCTCTGGCTTCTCTTTTTCAGCCAAAAAAACAGGATTGCCGCACCAATGAAAAAGAAGCCGCTCATTTGAAAAAGATACCACAAAACGCCTTTCAGGCTTTTATCTTCCAGAATAAATCCCCAATAAAAACTTGCTTCTACCGCCGATCCCCGGATAAATATTCTTGTCTGTAAAAAGGACAAAAGAACTGCTATAATTGCCGTGATCAGATAATCCAGCTTTCCATCTGAAAAAAAGGCAAACCCCATAAGGATCAGAAGTCCTCCGATCACTGCCGCCCCGTTCCAGAACGATGCAAGACCAAAAAGAAGTCCGGCTGTCAGAGCATGCTCCACGCTTCTATATTTCCATGCCTCCCTGGAAAAAAAACGCTTTTTCATCCAGGGAAATCCTTTTTCCTGATGTCCGCAGCCTGCCTCTACCCAGTCCAGATAGCCCCAGATCACAAAGGCTGTGATCAAAAGACCAAAGGCCAGATGTCTCTGATTCAGATAAACATTAAAATTCCAAAGTCCCCAATTTTCATTTTCTGTGTACCCAATAAAAGCAGTATTTTCTGCCAGAGCTTTAAGAAGAGTCCCGCTTTTAAAATTTTCCCATAAAAAACGGAAAAATGTCAGCGCGCTTCTGAAAATAAAAAAGATCACTGCAAGTACGCCAGCCCAGGCCCTTCCTGTAACTTTTTTCCCAATGGTGTATAAAAGCATCAGAAACCCAAGAAGAACCAGAGCGCTTACAAGATTATAAGCAAAGTCCAGGCGCATTCCCAGATATTCCAGGTTTCCTATCAGGAATTGAAACATAAAATGATACTTTACATCTTCTCCACCAAAATGGGGATACTGGGTAGGATAATTGTTCTGCATAGAGAAAGAGCGCATCATTGCAGTATGGGGCGCATAATCTCCGTAAACCGTAAATCCAGAATAAAGAACGCCGTCTCTGATATAAAATACATAAAACATGATCCATATTAGAAACACAAACAAAGCTGTAAAAAACAGGCTTTCCTTGCGAAACAGCTTTTTGTGCAGGATCAGTTTCCGGCATTCCAGAAGCCTTCTTCCGCGACAGATCCGAAGGCCCAGGACTGCCGCCAGGATCAGCCCTGCGCATCCTAAAACAATCCCGTTACTCCACATAAGAGGCTTTTCACTTCCAAGAACGGCATAAAAAAACCAGGCCGTTCCATATACCGCCCATGTAATCAAAAGAATGCCAACTCCCAAAGAAGCCGGCATCACAACCCAAAAGCGGTTTTCCGCTTCTTTATTTTTCTTTTCTGCATAAGGACAAAATCCATCTAAAACAATCCATCCAAAGGCTGCGCACAGCAGCAGATAAATCACTCCAGGCATATGTACTCCTTTATCTTTTGCACTAATGCTTCCATATGATGTCAAAGACAAAAGATATATAACCTTTTGCCCCTGGCATCTTTATATAAGTATAACAGAATTACATTTCCTTGAAAAGAAAAAGATAGACGGGATGATTTTCAGGACCGTGTAAATTCCTTTAAATAGTCGTCTATCCCTTCTGCAATAGCCTCTGCAGCCTTCTGCTGATACGTTTCTGTCTTAAGAAGTTCTGCTTCCTCACTATTTGTCAAAAATCCACACTCCACGATCACAAGAGTTCCTTTGCTTCTTTTTAAAAGATAGTAGCTTGTATTTGCCTTGATCATACGTGGACGCTTGGGAGCAAGGCTTTTGTTCATGCTTTTCTGGATCTTTTCTGCAAGATTCTTTCCTTCCACAGAGTTTTCATAATAAAAAACCTGAGGACCTCTGACATTCTGGTCTGAAAAACTGTTCTGATGAATGCTCACAGTAAGAACCGGATTGGCTTCTTCCAAAAACGCGATCCTCCTCTGCATATCCTGAGCCTTTTTGTTGGAAGCGGAAGGATCTGAAAGCCCTTTGTCCTCTTTCCGCGTCATAATCACCCTATATCCCTTCTCCTTCAGAAGCTCTGAAAGTTTCATGGAAATCTCAAGATTAATTCCTTTTTCTTCCAGACCATCCACACCGATCATGCCTGGATCCGTTCCCCCATGTCCCGGATCCACAGCAATAACCTGGCTTTTTTCTCTGTTTTTTGTGGTGACAGACACCTGAGCCGCCTGTCTGGAAAGGAAGTAAAAGCTTACCAAAAGCAGGCAGGCCATAAAAAGCTCCAGCTTATATTTTTTCAGGCATATACTTCCTTTTTGCTTATTCATATTTTACAATTTCCTTTTTCAGTCGTTTCATAATACGTTTCTCCAGTCTTGAAATATACGACTGAGAGATTCCCAGAAGATCAGCCACTTCCTTCTGGGTCTTTTCCTTTCCTTCGGCGCTGTTTAATCCAAACCTGAGACGGATGATGGTCTGTTCCCGCGGCGTTAGTTTATTAATGGCCTTTGCAAGAAGTGTGATCTCCACTTCGTCCTCCAGCCTCCGGGAAATAATATCTTCATCCGTCCCCAGTATATCAGACAGCAGCAGTTCATTTCCGTCCCAATCCACATTCAGCGGCTCATCAATGGAAACTTCCATCTTCGTCTTGCTGTTCCGCCGAAGATACATCAGGATCTCATTTTCAATACAGCGGGAAGCATAGGTTGCAAGTTTGATGTTCTTTACCGGGTTAAAGGTATTGATAGCTTTGATCAGTCCGATAGTGCCTATGGAGATCAAATCCTCCACTCCCACTCCTGTATTATCAAACTTCTTGGCAATGTATACCACCAGTCTCAGATTATGCTCAATAAGCAGAGCTCTGGCTTCCTTCTCCTGATCTGTTCCCAGCTTGCTGATCACATACGATTCCCTCTGCGGCTCCAGCGGCGCCGGAAGAATATCATTCCCTCCAATATAATATAGTTCTCTCGGTCTTGAAAGAACAAGCCTCTGAATCACCTGAAACGGATAACAATTAACGCCTGCTGCTGATCTGCTCATGATAATATGCCCCTCCTAATGCAATAATCTGGAATTTAACAGTACCTTGTATTCCTTTCCCAAAGTGGAGGGTTCAAAAGCCAGCGCCAGCACCGGATCTGATACACGAACCTCTTCTGCGGGAGTATGAATACAAAGATCCTCTAGTGAAACCGCCAGCATCAGCTTTTCCGCCTGTCCAACTGTCCTGCAGGACAGATAATGCGGCTTCAATCCGGCGATTTCCGTACTTTGAATCTCCCCAGGGTTCTCATATAAGTGTTTCAGCCTTTCTATCAGATCTTTTGACAAAATCATCTCCAGAAGTTCCGGCTTCACAACAGAAACCGGAGCGCCGCTTAACGGATCATCCAGCATGTTTCCTGTATCATATAATCCGTAAGCAGACTGTTTTTTCCCCTGGTAGGACAGGGTTATCGGGTAAATGTTCTTCCGCATGATCCTGGCAGAATCAGCCGCACAGACCAGCGCTCCAATTCCCATATAGGTGGCAAAGGCAAAAATAAAGAAGGCCGGAATGGTAATTCCGCTCTTCGATACGGCCTCCCAGAAACCGCCGGTCAGAAAAGCCGTCATATACAGCATGACCAGCGCCTTCATAAGAAGACTGCCTTTTTTTATGCCGTAGGCCAGTCTCAGCATCAGAAGCGAACAGCCTCCATGGAGAAGAACCAGAATCGGCGGGCCTCCCTCTACGGGCAGACACAGGATCACACAGGAAAAAAGAGCTCCGGCGGCAGCGCCCAGAACACATCTCCCCCGGCCTGCACTGCATCTTAAAAGCATACCTGTAAGCCGCAGGATAATATAGTCCATTACCAGATTCGTCACAAAGACAACGTCTATGTACATGGTTTCATACATAAAAAAGCCCCCTATGACCTGTCAATCCCTCACTTGGGTAAGTGAGTTCATTATAGGCCATAGAGGGCGCGTAATTTGTCAAAACAGGAAGTCTGTCTCCCAGAATTTCTCGTTGTCCTTCGACACAATACGATAAGACTATTCCTCTTCTGTATTCTTTTTGTGGAGCGCCGCCATCATCATGCGAAGCTCGTCAATATGGAACTGTCCCGGTGCAGAGGCAGCTCCTACACAGGCAAAGGTAACGCTGGAGCCAAAATTTTCTCCGGCGATCCGGCTTATAGAGCCAAGATTTCCCATTGCCATGGAAATCACAGGTTTTTCTGTATATTCTTCTGTGACTTCATGAGTTGTCTGCATCAAAGACGCTACGTCCTCAAAGGCTTTTGGCATAACAGCCATCTTGAGGATATCTGCGCCTGTGGCGTCCATATCAAGGAAACGTCTTTTCAGAGTTTCCATATCTTCTGTTTTTTCAAAATCATGAGTGGATGCAATTACCTTTACTCCGGTTTTATGAAGGGCCTCGATCAGCTTTTCCCCGCACTCTGTCTCAAAAACTTCTACGTCTACCAGCTCTGCCCAACCGCTTTCTGCTGCTTTAAAAAGGCATTTTTCGTATTCTTCCTTTGAAAGCTCTGCCTGTCCGCCTTCACTTCTGGTACGGATTGTAAAGATCAGAGGAATTTCTCCCAAAATCCCTTTGATCTCTTTCAGCGCTTTGATCAATTCCTCTTCCTTTTCCAGTTCCTCAAAAAAGTCAGCTCTCCATTCCACCAGCTCCGGCATAGCGTCTCTGGCTTTTTCTGCCTCTTCTTTCAGAGCCTTCCTATTTTTTCCCATAACCGGAACGCAGATTTTGGGAAGTCCTTCCCCGATCACTACATGATTTACTTTAACCGGCTTACTCATTATTCTGTAACTTCTACCTTTCGGTTCTCGCGGTTTTTGATCTCTGCGCAGATTGCAGAAATAAATTCATCAAGATCCTTGGATCCTTCGTCTCCCAGGAAACGGCTGCGGACAGATACTTTGCCCTCTTCCTCTTCCTTTGCTCCCACAACCAGCATGTACGGGATCTTCTGAAGTCTTGCCTCACGGATCTTATAACCGATCTTTTCTGCACGGTCGTCGATCTCTGTACGGATTCCTGCATCCTTCAGCTGATCCATCACCTTATTTGCATAGTCCATATATTTCTCAGAAATCGGAAGCACCTTCACCTGAACAGGGGCAAGCCATGTGGGGAATGCGCCTGCAAAATGCTCGATCAGAATACCGATGAATCGTTCTATAGATCCAAATGCAACACGGTGGATCATAATTGGGCGGTGTTTTTCGCCGTCTGCTCCAATATATTCGCAGTCAAAGCGCAGCGGAAGCTGGAAGTCAAGCTGAATTGTTCCGCACTGCCATGTTCTTCCAATAGAGTCCTCAAGATGGAAGTCGATCTTTGGTCCGTAGAATGCGCCGTCGCCTTCATTGACTACATAATCAAGTCCCAGATCATCCAGGGCTCCTCTTAAGCCTTCTGTAGCCATCTCCCAATCCTCGTCGCTTCCCATGGAGTCTTCAGGACGGGTGGAAAGCTCTACATGATACTTAAAGCCAAAGAGCTGGTATACGCTGTCGATCAGTTTTGCAACTCCCTTGATCTCATCACGGATCTGCTCCGGTGTCATAAAGATATGGGCGTCGTCCTGTGTAAAGCAGCGTACACGCATCAGTCCGTGAAGCTGACCTGATTTTTCATGACGGTGAACAAGTCCCAGTTCTCCCATTCTCAAAGGAAGATCTCTGTAGGAACGAGGCTCGGATTTATAAACAAGGATGCCGCCCGGACAGTTCATTGGCTTAATGGCAAAGTCTGTATCGTCGATCACAGTTGTATACATGTTTTCTTTATAGTGATCCCAGTGTCCTGATGTTTCCCAGAGGTGACGGCTCAGCATGATCGGTGTGGAAATCTCCACATATCCAGCCTTATTATGGATTTCTCTCCAGTAGTCAAGAAGAGTATTTTTCAGTACCATTCCCTTTGGAAGGAAGAACGGGAATCCCGGTCCTTCTTCTTTCATCATGAAAAGTCCCAGTTCTTTTCCAAGTCTTCTGTGATCACGCTTCTTTGCTTCTTCCATACGAGTGATATACTCTTCCAGATCTGCCTTCTTTGTATAGGAAGTACCGTAGATTCTGGTAAGCATTTTGTTCTTCTCGCTGCCTCTCCAGTATGCTCCTGCAAGGCTTGTAAGTTTAAAGGCCTTTACCGGCTTTGTCGTCATAAGGTGAGGACCTGCGCAGAGATCCACAAACTCTCCCTGCTGGTAAAAGCTGATCTCAGAATCTTCAGGAAGATCCTCAATAAGCTCTACTTTATAAGGTTCATTTTTTTCTTTAAAAAATTCAATAGCTTCTGCTCTTGGTTTTGTAAATCTGGTGATCGCAAGGTTTTCTTTTACGATCTTTTTCATTTCTGCTTCGATCTTCGAAAGATCCTCTGCTGCAAGTGGCTCGTCGCTGTCAATATCATAATAGAAACCGTCGTCAATAGAAGGACCGATAGCAAGCTTTACATTAGGATAAAGGCGTTTGATGGCCTGAGCCATAATGTGAGATGTGGTATGACGGAAAGCGCCTTTGCCGCCTTCGCTGTCAAAGGTAAGGATATTCAGCTCACAGTCTTTGTCAACTACAGTACGAAGATCAACAACCTCTCCGTCCACTTCTCCAGCACATGCCACCCGGGCAAGGCCTTCGCTGATATCTGACGCAATATCAATTACGGATTTTGCTTCTGCATATTCCTTTGTAGATCCGTCTTTTAAAGTAATGATCATAGTGTTTCTCCTTTTCTTTTTATTTTCGCTGTACAGAATGTACTACTTTCCCATTGCATCTGGTCGCATCCTCGCGAAGCGTTTTTTTAAACAAAAAAAGCCCCTACAATGCGTCTGCACTGTAAGGGACGAGAATACTGCCCGTGGTTCCACCCTGCTTGCCAAAATTCCTGCCGCCCATCTTCTCTGTCAATGAAAAAAGCAGTGGAAATTCAGCCACTTTGTTGATGGTAACGGTATCACCGGACCGGATTAGGGTCACTCAGAGGTGGTCTTCAACTGGGTTCTGTTAAAACGCTCTCACCATGCGCGCTTCTCTCTGGAACAGTCTGCAGCCTACTCTTCTCGTCAGCGTGTTAATCTTATAGAATCTGGTTTCATTATAGTCACGGATAACCCTTTTGTCAATCTTTATCGCAAAAAAACACTGCCTCGTATAAAAGGCGGACACTCTCTCAAAAGCATCCAAGAAATGTCCGCCTTACAGTTATCTTTTATCTGACTGTAATTCTGATCTTTTTATATTTTCTTCCAGATTTCACAGTAATAATTGAGGTTCCTTTTCGTTTCGCTGTGATTGTTCCTTTAGATGATACAGTTGCCACCTTTTTATTTGAGGAACTGTAAACAATACTTTCTCTACTTGTCACTGGAGAAACAGTTGAAGTAAGAATCAGTCTTTTTCCACGTTTCATGACAATCTTGCTTGCTGCTGTCTTTCCGGTAGACTTATTTACAACCCTCAGTGATGAAGTCTTCACATTAGCTTTTTGTACTTTCACCTTAAACCATGTGGTTTTTCCACTTCTAAGTTTCACTGTTATTTTTGCAGTTCCCATCCTTTTGGCAGTAAGTTTTCCTTTGCCAGATACTGTAACAACGTTCTTGTTACTACTGCTCCAGGATTTTACGGAATCGCCTTTTGTAAGCTTCGAAACCTTTACAGTAAATGTCTTTTTAAATGTAAGGGGCAGTGTTTTCTTCTGCGGTATATTCAGAGTAACTGCAGGTTCCAGCTTTGCGGTAGTCTGTGTCTGTTTTGCACCGCCGCATACTCTACATTTTCGTTCCAGGATTCCGGTTACAAGAGCAGTTGCCTGTCTTCTGATTGTCCATGAACCCAAGCTGTGCTTGCCTGTTGCTCTGATTGATTCTGTCTTACCATTTACTTTACAGCGAGTACATTCCTGATGTCTCTGTCCGTCCTTTCCGCAAGTTGCATTTCTGTCAGTTTTCCAATGATAACTATGCCCGATTGCCGGAATAGATGTGGTTTCTGACACTCCACATTTTTCACATGTTCTGCTTTTTATTCCCGCCTCTGTGCAGGTTGCCTGTTTTGTCACAGTAATACTACCCCACAAATGCCCTAATGAAGGTATTTTTTCAGTGTAAATGTTTCCGCACCTGATACATTTATATTGATATAATCCATCCTGTGTACAGGATACCTCCTGAACCACTGTCTTCGTATACTCATGTTTCAGGTTTACTGTTCCGTCCTCCAAAATCCCACAATAAGCCATCAACTTTATCTGTTCTAATTTAGGCCAAGTAACAGGATCGTAATGGATAGGAAACGGCGTCCATGTAGAATTATTGGGAGGATAATAAATCGTAAAATCTGAAGCTACATCATCAAAACTTCCATTTCCTATAAATTCTGGAGAATCCCCCTGAAAAATAAGTTTTTCCAAATTGCTGCAATTATTAAAAGTATTATAATCGATATAAGTAACGCTTGGTGGTATGATAATTGTTTTTATATTTCTGCACCAATCAAACGCTCCATTATTACCAATACGCGAGACCGTATCTGGAACTCTGTATGATGTATTACTTCTGCCTCGCGGATACACAAGTAATTCTGTTTTTTCCTTATTAAATAAAATTCCATCCCAAGTATAATAAGCCGGATTATTCTCCGATACAATATATCCTTTAAACGAATCACTGTTATTGCGACATTCCTCCAAACCGTCAACCATGCCGCTGCCCACTGTCACGCTTACTAGTTTTTCACATCCATAAAACACATCTGATACAGAAACTACGTTTTCAGGAAAAACTACATTTACCAGCGCAGTTTCTCTGAAAGCGCAATCTCCTATTGAAGTTACCCCTTTACCAATGGAAATACTATTCAGATTCGTACAAAAAGCAAATGCGTGATCACCAATTTCCGTTACACTGTCCGGGATAATTATGTTTTCTATTTTTTTACAGTTAGAAAAGGCATGCTCATCAATTTTTTTCACACTGTCTGGTATGGCAACGCTTCCCAGGCTCAGACAATGATCAAATGTATAACGCCCAATTGTTTTTACACTTGAAGGAATAACAATTTCACGTAAATTATGATGTTCATAAAATGCTCCTGTAATACTGGTAATACCTTCCTCGATTACAACAGAAGTAATTTTATCGCGCTGATCATACCAGGGCGGATTCGATACCGCGTAGTCCATTCCCACATTGCCACTGATAGAAAGAATTCCATCGTCTGATAAATTCCAACTGAATCTCCGTTCATCATCACTCTGTGATTCCGCCATAGAATCTAATGTAGCATTGATTTCATTTCCGGAAGAATCCATTAAATCATAAATCTCTGTAGGAAATGTACCTGCGTCCGGAATAGTAGCTGTATATTGTTTGCCGCTATTTAAAGGCACATCCTTATAATCGATTTTTCTGACTAATGAACCATCATAATTATATTCTTCTACTGCATAATCCATCAGCCCAGAATCATTGCCAACCAGTTTCAGATAATAGTCATTGGCTGATAAATATACATACTTCTTATCATCATCAACATACATATAAATATCATTGTATGCTGTATCCACTTTATTGTCTTTAATAACTCCACAGAGATTACCTGAAAAATCATAAACTTCAATATCAACGGGACATTCTATAAGAGTTTTCGTATAACGCCTGGTTGGTTCCGTCAGTACTTTATACACATTTCCTGAAAAACTTCCAATTATCCCATTATTTCTCAAAGTTTCTATAATTGTTCCCTCTGTTAAATAAGCTGCAATCTTATCCGCATTTTTTCCCCAGACATTATACAAATCTTTAATTGTACTGTCAGCAATATCTTTTAAATCCTCTACAAATGTTTTAACATCTGTATATGTAATCATACCAGTGCCACCAGTTACTTTATAGCCTTTGTACAAAGAATATTTGATTTTTCCCATCGCTGCATATGCGCTGCTGTTTCCCAGGCTGAAACTTCCCATATCTACCGTAAAAACTACTTTAATATCGTTAAATTTTATTGTAGTAGTTCCTACCAGTTTTTTTACCTTTGTCAACATCCTCTTGTCAATTCCAAGTTTTGGAAATACTTTATCCATTATTTTATCTGTAGTGCTGTACTCCCCGGTTGTTGCCGCCATCATAGTTCCTGCATACGCATATACATAATTCTGACATATTCTGATCTGTTCATTGGTTAAGTAATTTGATAGGAAAGCATCAAAAGCCACATTACGTTCTGCATTATTGTTTATACTGTTCTTTGCTGCTGAAATCGCCTTTCCCTTTCGAGTTGCCGTTTTTTTCTCCTCAGCCTTTTGAGACTGATAATCTAAATTACCTACGGACACACTTGCGCTAATACGAGCCTCTCCATTTGTAGTCGATATCTCTGCTTTTACCCCCAAAAAAGAATCTGCTGCCAATAATTTATAGTTTTTATTGATTTGAACTACATATGAATGGAAAACCTCTTCTCCGCATCCAATCGGTTGATTTAATGTTTCATTTATTTCTGTAATATCATTACCAAAAATCCAAAATCCATCTTTTCCAAAATTTAAATCGCCAGAAGATGGGATGACTTTTAAATTTGTTAATGTTGTACTTAAAGAATCTATAATTGATGAAGGCAGAAAATCGTATTTCTTTTTCAGTCTATTAAAAATTCTCACATTAATTTTGAAACTATATGTATTTAGTTTTCCATTTTTATACACTAATTCTTTAGGATCCGTTGAAATGTTTACAGATGGAACCATCATATCACTGCAGGCATATGCCTCATGTATTACATTTTCCTCTGCCACATATACAATTTCCTTATTATCACTTCCAATTATACCTTGTATATTGCTAAAATCAAAATTGTCCGATACAGGATATAAACTATTATCAATCCCAATAAAAACATTTCCATTCGTATCTGTATGTAGCGGAACTGTCAAATTCCCGATATGATACCCATTAGAAATATCTCCTATCTCTGCAGCCATATAAGACTCCGCAGAAAACGCTTCAACCTGCTCTTCGTCTTCTGACTCCACTTCCGGTTCTGAAGTAATTTCGTTTTCTTCCCCTGAAGAGAATATTTCTCCTTCCACATCTGAATCTGTTTCTATTTCCTCTGAACTAAAGATATCTTCTTCCGTATCCAAATCAGATTCTATTCCCTCTGATTCCCAAACTGCCTCTTCTTCCGCAATATCTGTTTCCGTATCAAATTCCATTTCAGGAATTGATTCTGATCCGTCCTGCACTACATCAGACGCAAATTCTGCGCCGCTTACTGCCATAGCACTGTCAATGCAGCCAACTGTCATAATAAATGTCAACAACATAGCAATTTTTTTCTTTCTCATAGCACTTACCTCCTACTTTACTAAAGTACTTTAATTATACAATCTTTTTTCAAATTTGTCTTTACACTATAAGTAAAAATCAATCTATCTTCTTTGAAATAACCAGTCGCCCCCACCCGTAAAACGGGTGGCTCGACGGACGGCTATAAGCCTTTAA
>NZ_CALFLA010000001.1 GCF_937880195.1 uncultured Blautia sp. | reverse complement strand
CTCATGCAAGTCAAATCTGCCCCTGTTTGGAACTATCATTTCCCGACAGCCCCATGTGTTTTTTTACCGTGCTTTTTCCAGAGTGAAAATAAATTCAGTTCCAATTCCTTCGGTACTGATCACATTAATATTCTGGTCATGGGCATGGATGATTTCTTTAACAATAGAAAGGCCAAGACCAGTTCCTTTTTGATCCCTGCCTCTGGAAGTATCTGTTTTATAGAAACGTTCCCATATTTTAAAAATACTGTCCTTGGGAATGCCGATTCCATGATCCTTTACAGAAACAAAGATCTTGTCATTTTTTTCTGTGGTTTCGATGGTGATCGTAGAATTATCCGGGCTGAATTTTATCGCATTATTCAGAAGGTTATGAAGTACCTGCTGGATCTGTTCTACATCTGCGCTGGCGTAAAGTTCCTTTCCGCTTAAAATCAGCTCCAGAAGGATATGACGTCTGGTACAGTCGCCTTCATAGGTTGCGGCAGCCTTTTTGATGGCGTCGTTAATATCAAAGTTCTGGATATTAAGAAGACGTTTATGGATATCCAACTCATTGAGAGTTAGAAGTCCCTGTGTGAGTTTTTCCAGACGGTCGGCTTCATAGGCAATGATTCCCAGATATTTATCCTGCATTTCCACAGGGATCGTTCCATCTCTCATAGCCTCCACATATCCCTTGATGGAAGTGAGAGGAGAACGGAAATCATGAGATACGTTGGAAATAAACTGGCGTTGGTACTGACCGTTTCGGTTCATCTTATCTGCCATATAATTCAGATTATTGGCAAGGAATCCAAGTTCATCCTCAGTCTGTATGGGAATCCGGTAGGACAGGTTTCCATTGGCGTATTCAGAAACTCCTTTTTCTATATCAGAAAGAGGACGGTGAACGCTGCGGTAGTAAAATACAAGGATCAGAGAAACAAGGGCATAAAACGCAAGGAAAAGGATCTGCACAATAAAAAGATATTCACCGCGTTTCTGATAAAGGCTGCTCATCATATAGTGGATGGCAACATAACCTTTGGTGCTCATATTGTTTGTAATTGGGGCAATGACGCTTAAACGGGCGTCATCCTCAAAATA
This sequence comes from uncultured Blautia sp., assembly GCF_937880195.1. Taxonomy (GTDB): domain Bacteria; phylum Bacillota; class Clostridia; order Lachnospirales; family Lachnospiraceae; genus Blautia_A. The sequence goes on along the minus strand of NZ_CALFLA010000001.1, from coordinate 7,346 downwards.
TCCATAAAAATAACCTACCTGGTAATAGGTGCTTCCCCACACAGAAGGATCAAAATTTTCAAGATTGATGGGACTGTCCGGGGAAATGTCTCTTCGCGTACTAAGAACGATTTCCCCTTTTTCGTTAATAAGCCAGATAATAGTATTGGGATAGTCCGCAACCATGGTAAGCAGTTCCTTGATAACAGAAAGACTGGAAGCGGAAATATTATTGCGGATCCCCTTATTTTCTGCAATTCTGTAGGCGCTTTGATAAAGGTCAGAGCTAATATCCTTTTCCAGAAGGGATTCTACCATATGAGAGCCTATATACGTTACCATGACAAAACCAAAGAAGCCTACAAATAAGTAGACTTCCAGGAATTTTCGGAATAATTTCTGATTCATCGGTTCTTTACCTCGAATTTGTAGCCGATGCCCCAGACTGTAGAAATACTCCAGCCAGGATTATCTTTGATCTTTTCACGAAGCCGTTTAATGTGAACGTCCACAGTTCTGGTATCGCCGATGTATTCATAGCCCCAGATATGGTCAAGAAGCTGCTCCCTTGTAAATACCTGATTGGGAGACGCAGCCAGGAAGTATAGAAGCTCCAGTTCTTTTGGCGGCATGTCCACCTGCTTTCCCATATAAGTAACAGAATAATTGGTCAGGTTAATGGTCAGATCCGGGTAAGACACAGATTTTTCACTGGAAGGAACACTGGGCTGCTTTACCTTAAAGCGGCGCAGCACTGCGCGGACCCGGGCAACCAGTTCTTTTGTGTCGAAAGGCTTGATAATATAGTCGTCGGCGCCCAGCTCCAGTCCCAAAACCTTGTCAAAGGTTTCTCCTTTGGCAGAAAGCATGATAATGGGTACGTCGGAGGTATGACGGATTTCACGGCATACCTGATAGCCGTCAATACCAGGAAGCATCAGATCCAGAAGAAGAAGATCAGGCTGAAAAGCAGCAAATTCTTTCAGAGCCTGTTCGCCATCGTTTACGATCTTTGTTTCAAAGCATTCCTTGGTCAGATACAAAGAAATCAGTTCTGCAATATTGTTGTCGTCGTCTATGATGAGTATTTTCTGTTTCGATGTCATGATAAGCCCCCTCTGTTATTTTTTAAATTCCACAATAGTTACTCCTGCATCGCCTTCGCCAAACTCACCGAGACGGAAGGAAGCCACATGCTTCTGGCGGCGCAGATAATCGTGAATACCTTTGCGGAGCGCCCCGGTTCCTTTGCCGTGTACTATGCGGACGGATTTGAGATGTGCAATGTATGCGTCGTCCAGATACTTGTCAAGCTCGGCAATGGCCTCGTCTACAGTTCGTCCAAGAAGATTGATCTCTGTGGAAATACTGGATGATTTGGACATGCGGATCTTACCTGCTCCTGTTTTTTGGAGAGAAGGAGTAGTGATCACAGGTTCATCTACCAGCTCCAGGTCAGAAAGATGGACTTTGGAGCGGATAATACCCATTTGTACAAAAAGATATCCTTTAGAATCCGGGCGGCTTCCAACAGTGCCTTTTAGGTTCATGCTGAGAACCTTTACGGAATCGCCGGGGTGAATATCCTTGGCGGTAAGCTCCTTGCTTGGTTTTTGAGGTTTGTTTTTTTCGGCCATTTTTGATTCAGCCTTATTCATGCGCCGGCGAAGTTCCTGGCGTTCCCGCTCTACGGCAGAGGTATCGACATTGTTTTTCTGGAATTTATGGAAAAGCTTCATAGTCTGGTCAGCATATTCTTTGGCTTCTTCCAGAACCTTATGAGCTTCTTCATTGGCTTTTTTCAGAATTTTGTCCCTCTGTGCTTCCAGCTTCTCCTGCCGGGTCTCTAACTGAGATTTTAGATCCTGGATTTCCTGCTTGTATTTCTGGATTTCCAACCGTTCGTTTTCCAGTGTGACGCGGTTTTCTTCCAGAGAAGAAAGTACGTCCTCAAAGGATTCATCCTGTTCGCTGATCTGTTCCCTGGCTCTCTGGATAATGTCATCGGAAAGTCCAAGTTTGGAAGAAATGGCAAAAGCATTGCTCTTGCCTGGAATACCGATGAGAAGACGGTAGGTAGGGCGAAGGGTTTCCACATTAAACTCGCAGCAGGCGTTTTCTACGCCGGGGGCAGACAGGGCATAGACTTTAAGCTCACTGTAATGAGTGGTTGCCATAGTCCGCACTCCCTTTTCATGGAGATAGGAGAGGATAGAAATGGCAAGAGCCGCTCCTTCTGTGGGATCTGTTCCGGCTCCCAGCTCGTCAAAAAGAACAAGAGAACGGGAATCCGCTTTTTCCAGAAAAGACACAATATTGGTCATATGGGAGGAAAAAGTACTTAAAGACTGTTCAATGCTCTGTTCATCTCCAATGTCCGCATAAATTTCATGGAAAAGAGAAAGCTCGCTGCGGTCAAGGGCAGGAATGTGAAGTCCTGCCTGTCCCATTAAGGTGAGAAGTCCTACTGTCTTCAGGGACACTGTCTTACCTCCGGTATTGGGACCGGTAATGATCAGAAGATCAAAGCTGTCTCCCAGACGGATATCAATAGGAACCACCTGTTTTTTGGGAATCAGGGGATGACGGGCTTTTTTAAGGAGGACACGTCCTTCTTCATTAAAAATAGGTTCTGTGCCGTTCATTTCCATGGCAAGGGCTGCTCTGGCAAAGATAAAGTCAAGCTGTACCATAAGCGTAAAGTCAAGAGCAATGGCTTCCTGTTCCATGGCAATCTGCTGACTTAAGTCTGCAAGGATCACTTCGATTTCTTTTTCTTCCTGAAGCTCCAGCTCCCTCATATCGTTATTCAGTTTTACCACAGCCATAGGTTCGATAAAAAGAGTAGAACCGGTAGAAGACTGATCGTGGATCATTCCTGGAACCTGACCTTTATATTCTGCTTTAACAGGAATACAGTATCGGCCATTCCTCATAGTGATCACAGCATCCTGAAGATATGTGCGGGCGCTTCCGCTTACAAGCCCGGAAAGCTGTGTATGGATCCTGTCATTGGTGATCTTCATGTTTCTGCGGATCTGACGGAGCGCGGGACTTGCGTCGTCACTGATCTCATCTTCTGAAAGGATACAGCGGCGGATCTCAGCGGAGAGAGGCGTCAAAGGCGAAAGCTGCTGAAACATGGCGTCCAGGGAATCTGACGGGGCGTCGCTCCGGTCATTTCGGGAATAGGCTTTTACTCTGGAGGTATTCTCAAGGAGAGCGCAGATGGAAAGAATTTCCTGGATCCCAAGGGCGCTTCCAATCTCTAGCCGTTTCAGAGAACTGCGTACGTCTTTTACGCCTCCAAAGGAGACAGAGCCTTTTTGGAAAAGGCGGGTAAGGGCGTCTCTGGTCTGTATCTGCATAAGTCGGATCTCTTCAATATTTGCAGATGGAAGGAGGCGTCTGCACAGCTCCCTGCCCATAGGCGAGGAAGCTTTTTCGGTAAGACGATCTATAATTTTATAATATTCTAATGAAGTTAATGCTTTTTGATTCATAAGTTTTGCTGTAGACAGCTTCTCCTGTTTGTTCTGATAGTGATGTTGTGTGAGTTCTTATATTAACAGATTTTTGAAGGAATTTCCACAAGAAATTCAAGATCTTATTCGGTCTGTTTCTTTAATCTGAAATAAAAAATCTCCCCTTTCTATCATACATGATTTCTTGCTGAATGAAAAGGAAAATGTGCTTATTTATTCATAAAAAGTTCATAAACTTTTGCTAAAATATACTCATCTTATCAGGTTTATGGGAGAATGGTTATGAATAAGAAAAATCAGGATTATTCATTTATCAAAGAGACGATTAAACAGAAAGATAAAAAAGCAACAAGGAAAAAACTTGCGGTGGCAGCAGCCTGTGGAATTGTCTTTGGATTATGCGCGGTATTTACCTTTATGCTGTGCATGCCGTGGATTATGGATATGCTGGAGAAAAAGGGACAGATGAGGGAAACCATACAGTTTTCCCCACCGGAGGAGGGTTCTGACCAGGAAAAAGAAGCGGCACAGGATACCTCTCCAGAAAAGGAAGAATCTGACTCAGATACAGCAAAAGAGCAAACCGAAAATGACAGTGCGGCCCGTATTCTGGAGTATTATAGAACCATTCAGAATATTGCGGCAGAACCCAGAAAGGCGCTTGTCCGTGTAGCAGGCATGACAGGAGATTCAGATCTGTTGGACGACTCCTTCCTTACTTATGGAAATGAGGAAGGCATTGTTTTTTACAAAAATGAACAGGCTTATTTTATCCTTACTACTTCGGAGAATTTTGAGAAGCTGAAGACCTTTCGGATCACTTTTTCTAACGGGGATACTGCAGTGGGAAGCCTTTGCGGCGCTGACAAAAGAACAAAGATTGTAGTGCTTCGTGTAGAGACAGACGTGATATCAGAAGAAACAAGAAAAGAAATCCCAGCAGTTTCATTATGTCATGAGTGGGATGAGGAAATCATGCAGCCGGTTATCGCCATTGGAAGTCCGGCAGGAGATATGGATTCGCTGTTTTATGGAACAATTACCTCTATGGCAGGAGAGCTGAATATTGCAGATGCGGAGTATTCCATGATCACTACAGACATGGTGTCTGGCAAAGATGGAGGAGGAATACTTTTAAACATGCAGGGACAGATGGTGGGCCTGATCGTTTCTGACGATGAAGATGATGATTTTGTGCTTCGGGCAGTAGCAACATCTCAGATCGGCGCTCTTCTTGAAAAACTTACCAATGGGGAAAAAATCTGTTATGCAGGCATCATAGGAAGTACCATTACAATGGAACAGTCCCAGCGGCTTGATATCCCCCAGGGGGTTTATGTGGATCGCGTGGAACGGAACTCTCCTGCTATGACTGCAGGGATTCAAAGCGGGGATATCATTCACGGATTTGGAGACCAGGAGATTGCAACTATGCAGGAGTACAGCAGAATACTTCAGCATACAGAGCCAGGAACCAGGATGAAGGTAAACCTGTACCGCAAAAATACAGAAGAATATGTAGATGTGGAATTGAATATTATAATACAATAACATTAGAGAGGCAGAAAGAAATGCGTTTTATTAATGAATTACATGAAGGAGACAGAATCAGCGGAATCTATCTCTGCAAACAGAAACAGTCGGCAATGACAAAAAATGGAAAGCCTTATGACAGCATTATCATTCAGGATAAGACTGGAGTGCTGGATGGCAAGATCTGGGATCCCAATTCTCTTGGGATTGACGATTTTGACGCCCTTGATTACATAGATATTATAGGAGACGTAACAAGCTTTGCAGGCGCCATGCAGGTAAGTATTAAGCGTGTGCGAAAAGCCGGGGAAGGAGAATATAATCCGGCTGACTATCTTCCTGTCAGCGAAAACAGCGCTGACGATATGTACAGGCAGCTTTGCTCTATGATCGGCACGGTTAAAAATTCCTATCTTCAGACAATGTTGAAGAAACTGTTTGTGGAGGACGAAGAATTTATTAGGGAGTTTCAGGGACATTCTGCTGCCAAAACTGTCCATCACGGTTTTATCGGCGGTCTTATGGAGCATACTTTAAGCGTTGCCAGACTGTGCGAGTATATGGCAGGAGCTTATCCGATCCTAAAAAGAGATCTTTTGATCGCGGCGGCTCTTCTTCATGATATTGGAAAGACAAAAGAGCTTTCTGCATTTCCTCAGAATGATTATACAGATGAGGGACAGCTTCTGGGACATATTGTAATCGGCGCTCAGAAGATTCATGATCTTGCCCGCGAAATTCCTGACTTTCCTCAGGTGCTGGAAAACGAACTGATCCATTGCATCCTTGCACATCATGGCGAGCTGGAATATGGATCTCCCAAAAAACCTGCCCTTGCCGAGGCAGTTGCCCTGAACCTGGCGGATAACACAGATGCCAGAATGGAGACTCTGACAGAGATTTTTGCTGCTGATAAGGGAAAGAAGGAATGGCTGGGTTATAATAGGTTATTTGAATCGAATCTGAGAAGAACAGGAGAAGTGTGATTCTTATGGAATATCGTAAAAATGATATGGTTACGTTGGACATTGTGGATTGCGGAATGAATGGTGAAGGCATCGGCAAAGCTGATGGCTTCACTGTTTTTGTAAAGGACGCAGTCATTGGAGACAGAATTACTGCCAAGATCATGAAGGCAAAAAAGAATTATGGTTACGGAAGATTGATGGAGATTTTGGTTCCTTCCCCGGACAGGACAGAGCCGGTATGTCCTTCCGCCCGTCAGTGCGGAGGCTGTCAGCTTCAGGCTCTTTCCTACAGAAAACAGCTTGCTTTTAAAGAAGAAAAGGTACGAGGCCACCTGGAAAGAATCGGAGGATTTACAGACCTTCCAATGGAACCTATTATTGGGATGGACGAGCCCTTTCACTACAGAAATAAGGCTCAGTTCCCAATAGGAAGAAGCAGAGACGGACGCATTATCACAGGATTTTATGCTGGGCGTACTCACAGCATCATTGAGAACAGAGATTGTGTTCTTGGAATTCCTCAAAACAGGGAAATACTGGATCGGGTCATTTCCTATATGGAGAAGTATGATGTTGAGCCTTATGATGAAACTTCAGGCAAAGGCCTGATCCGTCATGTGTTTACCCGCTGCGGTTATCATACAGGGGAGCTGATGGCCTGCATCGTAGCCAATGGTTCTTCTCTTCCACATCAGAAGGAATTGGTAGAATCCTTGAGAGAGATCAGCGGAATGACCAGCATTACATTAAATATAAATAAGAAGCGAAGCAATGTGATCCTTGGGGATAAGGTAAAGGTTTTGTGGGGACAGGAATATATTACAGATAAGATTGGTGATATTTCTTATCAGATATCTCCTTTGTCTTTTTATCAGGTAAATCCCAAGCAGACCTGGAAGCTGTATTCCAAGGCTTTGGAATATGCGGATCTTCATGGTGAGGAAACTGTGTGGGATCTTTACTGTGGAATAGGAACGATCTCTCTCTTTCTTGCAAAGAAGGCAAAATCTGTCCGCGGAGTGGAGATCGTGCCTGCAGCTATTGAGAACGCCCGCAGCAATGCCAGATTGAACGGCATTGAAAACGCAGAGTTTTTTGTGGGAAAGGCAGAAGAGGTGCTGCCGGATTACTATGACAGGTATGCAAAAGAGCATCCGGGAGAAAACGCCAGAGCGGATGTAATCGTTGTAGATCCTCCCCGAAAAGGCTGCGATGAAACACTGCTTGATACCATCGTGGAAATGCAGCCGGAAAAAGTAGTGTATGTAAGCTGTGATTCCGCCACCCTGGCCAGAGATCTGAAATACCTTTGCGAGAGAGGGTATCAGGTGAAAAAGGTGTGCCCGGTGGATATGTTTCCGATGACGGTGCATGTGGAGAC